>JBDTYJ010000181.1:0-11696 GCA_040005755.1 Pseudomonadota bacterium | reverse complement strand
TCGTTGTCGTCTTGAACTACACGCTTACAGCCGACGATGGTGAGGTGATCGACTCCTCCACCCCGGATGATCCGATGGCGTATTTGCACGGTGCCGACAACATTGTCCCGGGTCTCGAGCAAGCGCTGACCGGAAAGACAGTGGGCTTCAAGGGCAAGGTCGTGGTCGAACCAGAGGATGGCTACGGTGAGCGCGAAGACTTGCCGCCGGAAGCCGTGCCGCGCTCCGCATTCCCCGCGGGAGTGGAAATCGCCGCCGGTATGCAATTCATGGCCGAAGGCCCAGACAACACGCACGCGCCCATTTGGATCGCGGGCGTCGAGGGTGACCAAGTGTTCGTGGACTCACAGCACCCACTTGCCGGCGCCACGCTGAACTTCGATGTCGAGGTGCTCGACGTGCGCCCGGCGACCTCGGACGAAATGAGCCATGGTCATCCGCACGGGCCGGACGGCCACGGGCATCATCACTGACAGCCGGCGTGCGAACACATGAGCGAAAACTCGGGCGCTGGCGATCCGCTGCACGGGATCACTCTCGAGGCGATCCTCAACGCGCTGCTGGAACGTCACGGCTGGGTTGAGCTCGGCGAGTTGATCGACATTCGCTGTTTTCAGGTCGATCCGAGTCTTAAATCGAGCCTCAAATTTCTGCGGCGCACGCCCTGGGCGCGCAAAAAGGTCGAGGCGCTGTACCTGTATGGGCCGCAGCGCTGAGGCCTGCGCCCACCCCAGTGCCGGCCGCGCGGGTTCGTGATCTAGACTAGCCGCGATGACGAAGCCCGAGAAAAATGTACCTGAACTGGTACGCGCGGCCGAGGCCCTGGAGAGCGAGATTGCGCTGCTCGAAGCGCAATCTCGCGCCACACGCAAGATCCCGCTCAACTCCGAACGCAACATGACGCGTGCCGCGAAAGAGCTGACTGAGACGGCGCAATTTCAGGAGCGCTTGGCCGCGGGCCTTCAGGCACTTGCTAGCGCGATGGCGCAGCTGCAAGCGCGCCAACAGGCCGCCCTGGAGCCGCTCGCGGCTTTCGCGAATGAGACGCAAGCGCGCATGGAGCGGCTGAGCGAGCACATGCGTACATTCGGCTTGCTCGGCGCGACCGCCGCTGAAGTCACGGCGATGATTCAGGCCGGTGGCGATCGCGCAACCGTGCTCAGCGCCGTGGACGCTCAGCTCACCACCATAGAAACCGGCGCCCGCGCGCTTCTCGATGCTGCACGCACTGAGGACTACCCGGACGTAGTTCGGGAAGCAGATTCACTCAGACAGCGCGTGACCGCGCTGCGCAAGAAGCTCGACCCAAAACCGTGACCTGAGCAACGGCGCTGGACGCGCGCCGTCTGCTTACCCGGCGCGGCGGACAACGCTGCGCCTTGTTTTACGCGGGTATCCAGGGCGGGTCTTTATCGAGGGCGAACCGCCGATCGCGCTCAGGGGGTGATCCCGCTCGCGGGAGGGGACGCGGGTACGGAACCGACGGGCGTGGCTGGCTCGTTCGGGGTGGCCGTGTTCGTGGTGTTGGGCTGACCTGGGGCAGCGGGCACGCTGCTTGAAGAGCCGTTGGGCAGGGCTGGATTCGGCACGGAACCAGGCGTGAGGCTCAGGTTTTGCCCCGGGATGTTGGTGTCGGTCGTTACGTCTGGCAGCACGGGCACGGGCATGGGCACGTACGCGGTATTGCTGCCGCTATTTGTTGCGCTCCCGACGGCAGGGGTCGGCGTAGCGACGCTCGGCACGGGCGGGGCACTCGCGCCGCTCGCGCTTCGTTGTGCTGGCTGCGAGGGTGAATTGACGATCACGATGTTCGTTGTTGCGGGGACTGGGACGGACCCCACTGTTGGCGCAGCGGGGGGTTGAGCCGCGGCGGCCACCTGGGTGTCGCTCGTGCGCGCGTCGTGGGCGGCGATCGCGCCCAGCGTCTTCCAGCCGTCCTGCAGCTGTGTGCTTTGCGTGTCTTCCAGTGCTCGCTCGGTGTCGAGCGCGCGGCGGTGTTCTGCCACCGCGAACGCGATCAGCCCAGCTGCGCCCATCATGACTGCGGCGACTGCGACTTGCGCAATGCGCCGTCGGCGCGTCGGAAAGGGCGAATCGAGCTCCAGCTCGACGCTGTGATCGCTTTGTGGGGCCTCATCTTCTTCGGGGAGCATGAGCATGCGGTGAAGCAAGACGCGCGCCGAGGCCCGAGCGGTCATGCGAGGCACATTTGCGGACCGACAATCCGCAGCCTATCCTCGGCATCATGGGGCGCGCGGTGGGGTTTCTGGCCATGCATTCGGGCATTCTATGCAGCGCTGTTCCTGCGCGCTGAGCAGGTCAGTCCGCGGCCAGACGGTGAGCGGCGGCTGCGCGTGGGCGTGCTGGGCGCGTTCTAACGGGTGGCGCGCCCGTCACAGCAAAGCTACGAAGCGGTTCTTCTCCGCTGCGCACTCATTGCAAATTGTTTCAGATGAACGTTCTCCGTTTCCGGCACCTTGCCGTGCTTGCCTTGTTACTCACGCCCACGGCGCTCTCCTTCGGTGAGGCCGCGGCTGCGGCGCCGCCGAGTCCGATCCCCGCTCGCTCTCGCCAGTTACTGCTCGTGCGCAGCGCGGGCTGGGCTGCCAGCGTTGGCTCGCTGCAACGTTATCACCGTGAACCAAACGCCAACTGGCAGGTCGTGGGCAAGCCGCTGCAGGTGAATCTGGGCAAGCGCGGCATGGCCTGGGGGCGCGGCCTGCACGCAGCGCAGCCGGGCCCGGTGAAGGTCGAGGGAGACAATCGCACGCCCGCGGGGGTGTTCCGTTTGGGCTCCCTTTTTGGCTACGCTCCCGAGCGGCCTGCGAACGCCGCCGCGAGTTACCCCTATATTCACATCGGCGTCCGCACCGTGTGCGTGGAGGATGTGCACTCCCCGCGCTACAATGAAATCATCGACGGCACGCCCACCGCACCGATGTTACGCGCCGACGGTGTTTTTCGACTTGGCTTCGTGATCGAGCAAAATGCACCGGATGCCGTGGCGGGCGCCGGGTCGTGCGTCTTCTTTCATGTGCAACGCGGCCCAGCGCAGCCGACCCACGGGTGCACGTCGGCTCCGTTAACGGACGTGCAGAGCTTGGCGGGCTGGCTGGAACCCGAGGCGCAGCCGATCATCGTCGAGCTGCCGGAAGGCGAATACAGTCGGCTCAAAGCCGAGTGGCGGTTGCCGGACTAATGCAGCGCATATGAGTTGGAGCTAAGTATTTTGAACCAGTCGTTTGACGGCGGCCTTCATGCCAGGGGCACGGTTGGGGCAGATTGGTCTGGCGTGCCATCCTGCCTCGTACTGGAGAGAGCTCGCGGCGCGCGGCGCCGCAAATTTGGCTCAATTCGACATGGACTCATTCGTGCAAGCACACCGTTCGCGATGTCTTTCGGTATTTACTTGTTCGGTATTCTGCTGGTGATTGCGGGGGTGGTGTATGCCGCCGCCATGCTGCATGCGCCCGCGCATTGGATCGTGGTGGGCACGCTCGTGCTGCTCGGCGTGGGTGTAGTGGCGGCTGTGAAGGCGACGCGAGAGCGCGATTCGGCAGACTGACGTGAGAGCGCGTGCGCCGCGCGGAGCCGGGCGCGCGGGTAGCGAGCGTGCTGTGAGGTGCGGTGCCCGGCGCGCGGGCGCTCCCTCTCCACCTCCACGCTCGGGCGCGGGCTAGCGTTGCGCCGGGCTGTGATATGAGGGCGCATGGTGTCTGGGTTCGGTTGGGTTCCTTGGCGGAGCGTGGAATTTCAGAGTCCGCTCGCCGTGGAGGATGCGCGTGAAGCGCTGCTTGCCAACGTGCCATCGGTGTTCCGCGGGCGCGTGGCGGGCGCGGGCTTTCAGCTGCTGCGCAAATCACTGGTCATCAACGGGAAATTCATCGGTGCTGAGTGCGTGCGGGTGCGCGTGACGCTGCGGCTGTCTTTTCGCGCGTACGGCATGTTGCTGCTTGGCCTGATCGCGTTTCCGGCGTTGCTGGGGCGCGGCATGTTGCGAGAGCCGAGCGCGGGCTGGGCGGTGCTGTCGCTTGCTGGCCTCGCGTTCGTGCTCAGCGGCGTCAGCCCCGTGTGGGGCTTTCATCGTTCGGCGCGTTGGACTGAGCACGCGCTGCGCGCCATTTTCGGCGCAGCCTACGCCGATGGGTAAAGAAAGCGTGGCGGCGGTGGCTCCACTGCGTTCCGAACGGCCGTTGCCGCGCCGGCTACGCACGCGCTTGGCGCAGAGCCTTTCGTTGTCCTTGCCGGCAGTGGACGAGTACGCGCGGTCGCATCGCTTGCAGATAATCACTCCGGAGGGTGATAGCGATGCGCATGCTCTCGAAACCTTGGTCTTCGACGAGGATTGCGTGCTGCTCGACGGAACAGCGCTCGAGCCCGGGCCCAAACCGACCTACGCGCTGCTGAACAAGCCGAAGCACGTGACCAGCACTGCGCGCGATCCGGACGGCAAGAGTGACCTTTCTCCGTACTTGCGCGCAATGCCAGCGGGCTGTTTTCCAGTGGGGCGACTCGATCGCGAAACGACCGGGTTGCTCCTGTTCACAACGGACGGTGACTTGGCAACCGCCGTGCTGCGACCAGAACACGAAACCACGAAAACGTATTGGTTATGGCTGGACGAGGCGCTGGCGGACGACGACGCGCGGCTCGCCACGCTGCTTTCGGGAGTGCTGCACAACGGCGAGCGCTTGAGCGCTCATGGCGTGCGCATTGCCGCTCGCCACGAGTATGCCACCGAGCTCGAGCTGACGCTGACCCAAGGCAAAAAGCGGCAAGTCCGGCACATGTGTCGCGCGTTGAACTTGCACTTGGTGCACCTGCATCGGAAGCGCATTGGGCCGCTGACGGATCAGGGCCTCGCGCTCGGCGAGTGGCGCATGCTTGACGACTCCGAAGTGGCGGGGTTATGGGCCGCCGTCGGCGGGCGTGACCGGTTGCGTGCGCGGAAGCTGGTCGCTTTGCGCCGGCAGGCCCGTGGAGCGCGCAGCGCGGGCGCGCCCTTGCTTCGCCTTGAACGTTGGCTTGAAGGTGAGGCCGAAGCGGGCGAGCGTTAGTGGGTGACGGCGCCCGATGCCGTGCACAGATAAGCGCTGCCCATGCCGGACGTTTGCTGTTCGCACGACGCGGCCACCGGGGACAAACAGGCGAGGTCGCAGATCGAGCCGGTGTTGAGGCACTTGTTGTCCTCGAGCTCTTTGTACTTTTTCTGAGCCAGGGCCGTGGCCTCGCTCTTGGCGTTTACCAGCACCGGGCAACCGCAAGATCCGGTGGTGGGCAGCGTCGAGGACGCGCTGCACTGGTCGGCGGAGCCTTTGTCGCACACGCGTGCCCTGGCCAATAGCGCGGTGTACTCGGCCTGGAGTGTCTTGCAATCCGGCATGCCGCCCGAGCCGGCACTGCCCGCGTTGCCTGATGCTCCGCCGTTGCCAACCGAGCCGCTAGCACCAGCGCTCGAGCCGGCGCTGCCGCCCGAGCTGGTGCCGCCCGAGCTGGTGCCGCCCGAGCTGGTGCCGCCGCTGCTCATGCCTGCGCTGTTTTCACCGGCGTCACCGCCGCTGTCGTTGCCTGCCGCTGCGCTGCTGCCGCCGTCAGACGGTGTTGCGCCTGCGCCCGCATCGCCTACGCCCGCGCCGCCACTGAAACTGCTACCGCAGCCTGCACACACGGACACACCCAAGCACGCAAGACCGAGCAAGAGTCGGGGATTGGCCATTACCCTAAGAGTAACCCAGACCCTGCAGCGTGGGTCATGTTGGGCGCATTTAGAGCGCGAATTTCCCGACACCGACCCCGGATGCTGCGCTGCGGCGCGAGCGCGTGGCGGCAATGCGACGTCGCCACGCGAACGGCCCGCGCCGGAAGGGCAGCAGAAAACGGGCGATTCGCCCTCGGACATTGATCGTCTCGCCGCGCTCCCCTGATCGACTAGGGTCCCGGCGTGACCATCGCTGTTGTCGCCGAGAAGCCCTCCGTGGCGCGAGATCTCGCGCACGCGCTGGGGGCCACACAGCGTGCTCCGGGCACGCTCTCCGGCAATGGCTACGTGGTCACATGGGCCATCGGTCATTTGGTCGGCTTGGCTGAGCCCGAGGGCATTCGCGCCGAGTGGAAGCGCTGGCGCCGGGAAGATTTGCCGATGCTCCCGGAGCAATGGCCGCTCACGGTGTTCGAAACGACGCGCGCGCAGTTTGAAATCGTGCGCCGCGTGCTCAATGCGCCCGACGTCAGCTCCGTGATTTGCGCCACGGATGCGGGGCGTGAAGGGGAGCTCATCTTTCGCTTCATTTATGAAGCCGCGCGCTGCCGTCGCCCGGTCTCGCGGCTGTGGATCTCTTCACTCACCGAAAGCGCGATTCGTGACGGTTTGAACAAGCTGCGACCGGCGCGTGAGTACGACAACCTGGCCGACGCCGCGCTGGGTCGCAGCCGGGCGGACTGGCTCGTAGGCATGAATCTTTCTCGCGCGTACGGGCTCGCGTTGGATGCGCCGCTGTCGGTTGGTCGCGTGCAAACCCCGACGCTGGCCATGCTCGTCGAACGTGAACTCGCGATTCGGAATTTCGTGCCCGAGGATTACTTGGAGGTCGTGGCGACGTTTTCCGCGCAAGAGGGCCAGCACTACCGCGGCACGTGGTTCAATCCCGGTGGCGGCAAACACTCGCAGCGCTTACCGCCCGAGGGTGAGGAAGCGAAAGCCATCGTGGCACGCGCGCTGGCGGGCAAGGCGCGCATCGCCAGTGTTACCTCCCAAACCAAAAAGCTTGCGCCCCCGCTTTTGTATGATTTGACCGAGCTGCAGCGGCACATGAACCGCATGTACGGTCTCTCCGCGCAGCGCACGTTGGATGCGGCGCAGGCGTTGTATGAAAAGCACAAGCTGCTCAGCTACCCGCGTACGGATAGCCGTCACCTTTCGACGGAAGCGGCGAGCACGCTGCCCAGCATCGTGAGCGCAATCGCAGCGCCGTATGCCGCGCTGCTCGCCCCCGGCACGGGCGAACGCGCGCTGTCACGTCGCTTCGTAGACGACAGCAAAGTCACCGACCACCACGCAATCATCCCTACGGCCACGCCCGCGCGGGGTTGCTCGCTCAGCACTGATGAACAGCGCGTCTACGCGCTCGTTTGCCGGCGCCTACTGCAAGCTTGGCACGGTGATTTCGTGTGGGCCGCCACGGAGGTGGTGAGCGAGATTCAGCCGGCGTTGCCCGCTACCGAACCGGTTGATTCCTACCGCAGCCTCGGCACCGCCATCGAGCAGCAAGGCTGGAAGGTGCTGGATCTGGGTGAGCTCAAACCGCCACCGGAAAAGAGCGCGAAATCGGGCCAAAATGCTGGTGAATCCAGCGCGGCAGAGGTGCTGCCTCCCGGGCTCGCCCGAGGCCAAACGCCGCGCGTGTTGGATGCCAAGGCGCTGCCCAAGACCACGCGACCACCGCCCCCGCTGAACGATGCGAGCTTGCTCACGGCGATGGAAACCGCCGGCAAAACGCTGGACGAAAAAGAGCTTTCGGACGCGATGAAAGACAGTGGTCTCGGCACCCCTGCCACGCGCGCCAACATCATCGAAACGTTGATCACGCGCGGCTACGCTGCGCGCGACGGCAAAGCCCTGCGCGCCACCGAACGCGGCGTGGGCCTGATTGACGTCGTGGATGCTGACGTGAAGAGCGCAGCCATGACGGGCGCGTGGGAGGCCCGGTTGCAAGCGATCGCTCGTGGCAAAGGCGGTTTGGCGCAATTCCTCGAGCACATTGAGGCCTACGTCAGCGCGGTTGTGGGGCGTGTGCCGCCGTTCTTACCGCCCCTGCCGGGCCAAACCGAGCGCAAACCGGCTTCTTCTGTGGGGGTGGGGAGCAGCTCCATCTCCCGAACGCCGTCACGCGCCAAGTCGCCCGCGCCCGTGCCCGTGCCCGTGCCCGTGCCCGAAGCTACTGCTTCCGTTGCCCAAGCGCGTCGGGCGGCGCAGCGCCCGCCGCCGCGCGCGCCGAGCGCCGCAGGCTCCACGGAGCTCGATGCGCTGCTCCGCAATACTTTCGGCTTCGACTCGTTTCGACCGCACCAACGCGCGGTCTGTGAAGCCGCTGCGGCGGGCCAGGATGTATTGCTGGTCATGCCAACGGGCGCCGGAAAATCACTGTGCTATCAGCTGCCGGGGCTGGCGCGCGGCGGCACTACGTTGGTCGTGAGCCCGCTGATTGCGCTGATGGAAGATCAAGTCACGCGCTTGCAGTCGCTCGGCTTGCGCGCAGAGCGCATTCACTCGGGGCGCCCCCGGCCCGAGTCTCGTCAAGTGTGTGCGGACTATTTGGCGGGCGCGCTGGACTACTTGTTCATCGCTCCGGAGCGGCTCGGCGTGGCCGGCTTCCCTGAGCTACTCGCGCGCCGTCCGCTCGCGCTCATTGCCATCGACGAAGCGCATTGCATTTCGCAGTGGGGGCATGATTTCCGGCCGGATTATCGCTTGCTTGGGCAACGCCTTCCCCTGCTGCGGCCCGCGCCCGTAGTCGCTCTCACCGCGACGGCCACGCCCACGGTGCAACGAGACATCGTGGCGCAGCTCGGCTTGGGCGGCAAAGCACGTCAATTCATCCACGGCTTTCGCCGGCATAACCTGGCTTTAGAAACGCTCGAGGTGCCGCCCAAGGAGCGCGCAGGTCGCGCTCTGCAGTGGCTCGCGCACGCAGAGCGCCTACCCGCGATTGTATACGCGCCCACGCGCAAAGTGGCCGAAGCGGTGGCCGGCGTGCTGGCGACGAAGCACCGCGCCAAGGCCTATCACGCGGGCTTGAGCGCGGAGGTACGCGAGCGCGTGCAGAGTGATTTCCTCACCGGCAAGCTGGATGTCGTGGTCGCCACCGTGGCCTTCGGCATGGGGGTCGACAAGGCAGACATTCGCACGGTGCTCCACCTTGCACTGCCCGGCAGCGTGGAGGGCTACTACCAAGAAATCGGCCGCGCCGGCCGTGACGGTAAGCCTTCCCGGACGGTGCTGATGCATCATTTTGCGGATCGCAAGACGCACGAATTTTTCCTGGAGCGCGACTACCCCGCTGAGAGCGTGCTCGAAAAGTTGTTCAACGGCCTCAAGGTAACGCCGGTCAGCGCGGATACGCTGCGCAAGAAGACGCGCGTCAAGAAGCAGGACTTCGAGAAGGCGCTCGAGAAATTGTGGATTCACCGTGGCGTGAGCGGCGTCACCGAAGAGGCGCTCGTGCGCGGCACTGACGCATGGCGCGCGCCCTACGCAGCGCAGCGTGCCTTACGCTTGGAGCAACTCGCGCTCGTGGCCCGCTTCGCGGAGAGCCGTCAGTGTCGCATGGTGTCCCTCGTGCGCCATTTCGGCGATACGGAGGACAGCGGTGAAGTGTGTGGGCGCTGTGACGTGTGTGCGCCAGCCTCCGCAATCGCTGCGCCGGGCGGCGTCGCCGCGGCCTTGCCGCCGGCATTGGCGAAGCTCTCTGCGGCTTCCTCGAAGCCCGGCAAACGCGGGCGGCGCGCGGCATCGGGGACTACGCGGCGCAGCCGTAAAGCGCCCCGCAAGGCCGGCGTCGAGCTGCCCACTAGCGGCCTGAGCGCGGGCTTGGTCGCAACGCTGCGCGCCTGGCGGCTGGCGGAAGCGAAAAAAAAGCGCGTGCCGGCGTTTCGGATTTTAACCAACCGAGCTTTGGTGGCCATCGCTGAGGCACGGCCGAGCAGCGCGGAGGCCCTGCGTGGCGTGTCAGGAGTGGGTCCGAAAGTGCTGAAGACATACAGCGCCGCGCTTGTGGGCTTGTGCTCGCGCGAGTAACGCGCGCGCTTTTATCCCTCTCTGGATCAGCACACTGCGCCGCCGAAGGCTTTGCCGCTCGCGGGCGCGCCAAGTGACCATCAAAAAACTCTGAAGGTGAGATAGCAAGTCATGGGGTGTGTGTGTCTGCGCAAATAGCCGCAAAATAGCGGACAACGGCCGAGCCCAAGCCCGAATTACTTTGATCAGCAGCGCGCGCGCGATCACATTTAATGTTGGCGAAACACTCGCCGAGGAGCTCGCGATGACGACTACGGATTGGGCGAGTTTGGGCATGCGGTTCGCTTGCGCGGCGGCGCTGACAGCATGGTGCGTCGGTTGTTCCACGAAGCCGGGCGGCGCTTCGGAAGTGCGCCCAGAAGGCGGGGCGCCGAGCGGCGGAGCGAGCGGCAGCGCGGGAACAGCCAGCGCTGGGGCGCCCGCTGGCGGCGGCATCAACCTGTGTGTAGATGCCTCGTGCGGCGTGATGATCGATTCCGCTGCCTGTGGGGATGGCGCGCTCACCAGCGATGAAGCTTGCGACGACGGCAACACCGTGTCCGGTGACGGTTGCAGCGCGAATTGTCTGATGGTCGAGGTCGGCTACTCGTGCGCAGCTGTTGGGCAATTGTGCGCGCCGATCGCAAAATGCGGCGATGGCGTGACGACGGACCCGGAGTTCTGCGACGACGGCAACAACGCGGCTGGGGATGGTTGCTCGCCGCGCTGCACGCTCGAGCTCGGTTACAAGTGTTCGGGCAGCCCGAGCACGTGCACGCCCACTACGTGCGGGGACGGCGTGAAAGAAGGCGCGGAAAGCTGCGACGACGGCAATGCGGATCCTTACGATGGCTGCAGCGCAGCCTGTCAAACGGAGCCCAATTGCACCGCGGGCGCCTGCGCGTCGGACTGCGGGGATGGCCTCGTGATCGACGAAGAATGCGACGACGGCAATGCGCGCAGCGGCGACGGCTGCTCGGACAAGTGCAAAGTCGAACCGGGCTTCAAGTGCGAGGCGGCGGTCACGGCTGCAACCTCGCTCACCGTGCCCATCGTGTATCGTGATTTTCGCGAGCATCAGGACGCCTACGAAGGGCATCCGAATTTCCATTGGGCGGGCTTCAGCTACGCCACGCCTTTCATTGCGAAGGTTACGTTGGACGCTGACGGCAAGCCGCAATACAGCGGCGTCGGCAACCTGCACGTGGATAGCCAAGACAACTTCAAGACTTGGTATCGCGACACCGAGTACAGTAAGAAGTTCATCGACAAGCTGGTGCTGACGGGCGCAGGCGCGGTGTACACCTACGACAACAGCGCATTCTTCCCGCTCGATGGTCGCGGTTGGGCCACAGACGCTGCACACCCGGAAACGCTATACGCGGGCGACGTCGGCTCGCAGTTGCACAACTTCGCTTTCACGAGTGAGGTGCATTACTGGTTCAGCTACGACGCAGCCAAGGCGGCGACTCTTTCGTTCCGCGGCGACGATGATGTGTGGGTATTCGTGGCTGGGCATCTCGTGGTCGACCTGGGCGGCATTCACCAGCCGGTGGAGGGTTCGGTGGCGCTCGGACCGTCCACGGTAGACACCGCAAACACGCCGCTTAACCTCGTGCAGGACAAAATCTACGAGATTGACGTGTTCCAAGCGGAACGCAATCCGACCGGCTCGAACTACAAGCTCTCCCTCGGCGGGTTCAACACGAATCCTTCGTTGTGCACGCCCGTATGCGGGGACGGCATCCTGAGCATTGGCGAGCAGTGCGACGATGGCATGAACCTCGGTGGTTACGGCAAGTGCGCGCCCGGCTGCGTGCTCACCCAGTACTGTGGAGACGGCATCACGCAATCTCCCGAAGCCTGCGACGATGGCAACCACGTCGACGACGACGGCTGCAACAACGCGTGCCGAAACTTAGTC
>JBDTYJ010000180.1:0-11717 GCA_040005755.1 Pseudomonadota bacterium | reverse complement strand
CCGAACTCTTCACTCAGGCCGGCGGTGACGCGGAAGACGCCGCCCACCTTGCCCACGTCTTCGCCCATCACCACGACACGCTTGTCGCGGCGCATAGCCGAACGGAGCGCCTCGTTGACGGCCTGAACCATATTCATCTGCGGCATCGGTATTTGTTCCGGGCGCTTAACCCGGTCCTCAGCGACTTGATCCGTTTGGCACGATCAGAAGCACTCGAGTAATCAGTGAGCAGAAGGTGGACGGGGGCCGCGCAGGACTTCCGCGCGTTGCTCTTCGAGGTGCCAGGGCGGCTTCTCGTACACGTCCTCGAACATGGATTCGAGCGGCGGCGGAGGCGTCCTTTCGGACGCAGCCACGGCCGCGCGGAAATTACGGTCAATTTCGGCGATCAGCGCCTGCTCTTTTCCGTCATCCCACACACGCCGGCGCTCCAAATATTGGCGCAGCCGCTCCAGCGGATCCCGCTCGGCCCAGGGCTTCAAGTCATCGGTGGGCCGATAGCGATTCGGATCGTCACTCGTGGAATGGCCGCCCATGCGATAGGTGATGGCTTCAATCAGCGTCGGGCCGAGGCCCTGCTCGCCGCGCCGCACGGCTTCACGCACGACGCTCACCATCGCGAAAACGTCGTTGCCGTCCACCCGCACCCCGGGAAAGCCGTAGGCTGCGGCTTTTTCGGCGAAGGTGCGGGTCGCGGTTTGGCGTTCGACCGGCACGCTAATGGCCCAGCCATTGTTGCGGCACAGAAAGACGACCGGCACCTTGAACACACCAGCGAAGTTCATGCCGCTGTGAAAATCCGAGGAGCTCGTCGCGCCGTCACCGAAGTAAACCAGGCTCGCCACGTCTTTGCCGTCGATTTTGGCTCCCCACGAGAAGCCAACGGCTTGCGTGATTTGAGTCCCGACGGGCGAGCTCACCGAGGTGAACCCGGTTGCGCGCGAAGTGATGTGGTTCGGCATTTGACGACCGAGCACGGTGTCATTGGCGTTGCCGAACATGTTGTCCATGAACTTCTGCAAAGGCAGGCCACGCATCAGCGCCGCGCCAAATTCGCGGTAGCAAGGGAACAGCCAGTCGGTCTTGCGCATCGCGAAGGCCGAGCCGATGATCGCCGCTTCTTCCCCCAGCGAACCGACGTGAAACCCGATGCGCCCTTGGCGCTGCAGTGCCACTAGCCGCTCGTCCAGCTGGCGCGTCGTCACCATCCAACGGTAAATTTCGAGCACTTCACGCTCGCTCAGACGCGGATCGTGGCGAGGATCCAGGGTGCCGTCGTCGGAGAGCACGCGGATGACCTTGGCCGGCTGCTCTGGCCGAAAAGTCGCAGGAATATCGGGCATCATGTCCATTCGGGGAAAACGAGGCTGCTAGCGGATCGCGCGCGACCCGAGCCAAGCGCTACTCAGTGAGCGCGTGGGCGGCCTCCTCGATGGCTTGGTCGACTGCTACGCTAGGTAGTTTGAATTCGCGCGCCAGGTTGTCCAGCACTTCACGCTCGACTGGGCTCACCCCGCCCGACACGTGAGCTAGGAGCGAGGATACCCTCAGGACTTCGCGGGCATGGTCTTCGCGCAGCACCGCGCGCGCCACCATTTGGATGCGCTTGGCCATGCCGTCTTCTTGTAGTTGATCGTTGAGGTCAGCCAGCAGCGCAGACACCTGGGCTTCAGCCACGGCGCCCGCGCAGGCGGCGACCACGACGTGCTGGAACGCCGCTTGCTCCGTGTCGTCGAAATGCGCGTCGGCGTGTGCCACAAGGTACGCGCCCTCCACCACTGCCTCGAACAAGCGCGCGGCTTCCGGATCGAACCCCGTTGGCTGCGTCAGCTCGTCGTTGTCGGCCTTGAAGCCGTACGAGCTTGCGGCCACTGCGAGCAACGAAGCTTTCGCGCCTTCCGCCGCAGCATACGCCGGCGCCTGCGTGAGCTTACGCGCAACTTTACCGATCAGGCTGAAGTCCGGGGCTGTCATACGGGTCGATTCAGTGACGGCTGCGAAGGCTAACCGAAGATCGCGCAGCCGTCATGTCGGTCACCGGCGTACCAGTGACTCAGGCCGGAGTAACGCAGGCCCTGGCGCGTCACTCGGTGTATCGGGCAGCGCAAAAACAGCGGCATTTGCGGGGCTATCGCCATTCGTGAGCGACGCCGGGGGGCGTAACTGCGCCTCGACGAAGCCCTCTGCAGCGTGATAGCTCGAGCGAACCAAGGGGCCAGAAGCGATGAATGCGAAACCCATTTCGCGCCCCGCTCGGGCGAACTCGTCGAATTGGGCGGGCGTCACGTAGCGCTCGACGGCCGCGTGCTTCGGCGTCGGACGCAGGTATTGACCCAGGGTGAGAATATCGACCCCGGCGCTGCGCAGATCCAGCATCGTCTGCAGCACCTCTTCGTCGGTCTCCCCGACGCCGACCATGATCGAGCTCTTCACGAAGCGCCCAGGCATGCGCGCTTTGGCGTGGGAGAGCACGCCCAGGGACAAGTCATAGTCGCAGCGTTGATCGCGAATCGTCGGCGTCAGGCGACGCGTCACTTCAATATTGTGCGCGAACACGTCCGGCGCCGAATCCACCATGGTGTTGATATCGCGCTTACGGCCGGCGAAATCACCGACCAAGGTTTCGACGAGCAAACCGGGGCTGTGTTCGCGCAGTGCCAACACGGCGCGCGCCATGTGCGACGCGCCGCCGTCCAGGAGATCATCGCGATCCACCATGGTCAAAACCACGTAGCGCAAGCCCAGCTGGGAGATGGCGCGAGCAACGTGCTCTGGCTCACGCGGGTCGACCGCACCGCGCGGATTGCCCGTTGTCACCGCGCAGAAGCGGCAACCACGCGTGCACGTGTGCCCGAGCAGCATGACCGTTGCCGTGCCCGAAGCCCAGCACTCAGCCACGTTCGGACAACGTGCTTCCTCGCACACGGTGTACAAATCCAGCTCGCGCAGTGTTTGCTTGAGGCGAGTGTAATTTTCACCGCCGGGCGCGCGCACCTTCAGCCACGGGGGCTTCGGATCGTAAATTTTCAGAGCACGCGAGGCGGTCACGCGCCGCCCCCGAGCAGCTTTTCGAACAGGTCGTTGACGAGCTTCGGGTTGGCGGACCCGCCCGTTTCTTTCATGACTTGGCCCATGAAGAAGCCGATCAGCGCTTTCTTGCCAGCGCGAACGGAGGCCGCTTGACTCGGGTGCTTGTCGATTAACGCGAGACACAGCGCTTCCAGCGCGGCCCCGTCCGAAACTACGCGCAGCCCGCGCTCTTCGACGATGGAACGCGCGGTCTTGTCGCTGCCCTCCAGGGCCGCGTACACGTCCTTGGCCTGTTTGCCGCTGATCTCACCCGCGTCCACCAATGCCAGCAGCTCCGCAACCTGAGCGGGGCTAACCGTGAAGGAGGCTTCCAAGCCATGTGACTTTGCGCCGCGCAGCACCTCATTGGCCACGAAGTTTGCGACCTTGACCGGCTGATTGAAGCTCTTACACACGGCCTCGAAGAAGCTCACGTACGCAGGATGTTGAGTGAGCGTGGCGGCCACGGCCGGGGTGAGCTTGAGCTCTGCCACCCAGCGCTTACGCACCGCGGTCGGCAGCTCTCGAAGCTTGGCGCGCTCGGCCGCGATGAACGCGGCTGCCACACGCAACGGCGGCAGATCAGGCTCCGGGAAATAGCGATAGTCGTGGGCTTCTTCCTTGGAGCGCAGGGTGTGCGTGAGCCCGGTGTCCGGGTCGAAGCTGCGCGTTTCTTGGCGCACTTTGCCACCCGAATCCAAGATCGCGGTCTGGCGAATGATCTCCGCGTCGATCGCGCGCTGCACGAATTTGAAGGAGTTGATGTTCTTGAGCTCGCAGCGCGTGCCGAACTTTTCCGTGCCCTTGGGGCGAATGGAAACGTTGGCGTCGCAGCGAAAGCTCCCCTCCTCCAGGTTGCCGTCGTTGACGCCGATGAATACCAGCAAATCACGCATGGCTCGCATGTAAGCAGCGGCTTCCGCACTCGAGCGCAAGTCCGGTTCGCCGACGATTTCGCACAGCGGCGTGCCGGCGCGGTTCAAGTCGACTTGAGAATCACCACCGACGCCGTGCACGTTCTTGCCCGCGTCTTCTTCCATGTGCGCGCGCGTGACTCCCACGCGCCTCGCGACGCCATCCACCTCGATGTCGAGGTGACCGTTGGTCGCGATCGGCTCTTCGAACTGGCTAATCTGGTAGCCCTTGGGCAAATCCGGATAGAAATAGTTCTTGCGCGCGAAGATGCTCGTTTCGTGAATCGTGCAGCCGAGCGCGAGCCCCGCCTGCACCGCAAACGTCACCGCTTGCTCATTGAGCACCGGCAAAGACCCGGGTAAGCCCAGGCACACCGGGCACACATTCGTGTTCGGCTCGCCGCCGAAATTCGTGGAGCAGCGACAGAAGAGCTTACTCTTGGTGAGCAGCTGCGCGTGAATTTCCAGGCCGATGACGGGTTCGTACTCAGTCATGTGTGCGTAAGCCCAGGTGTAGCGCCGAATTACCCCAGGTTCTAGTGCTGGATCTGGGAGCTTTCAGCGAGCGTAGCCAAGGCGCAGCAGCGACGCGCCAAGGCCTTCTTTGGGTTGATGGGGCCGCGCCACGACACAGGGCGGCGCAGCCTTCGGCGTCGCGCTGCGAACGTTGCGGATTATGCCGGGAACAATGCTCGGCAGCGAGGTGCGAGGCCGGGGCGCGATCGCCCCCCTCGGATGCTCACAGCAAAGGGTCGCGGGCTTCTCGGCTCGGAGACGCCCTTCCGAGGTCGCGGAAGCTCAGTGCTTCTCGCGATCCACACCCGGATGCGAACCCTCACCGGGCTCATGCCTCGAGTTCGCAGTCAGGTGCGAGCCATCACGACCGGGAAAGGCCATGAGCAGCTCTTTCTCGAAAATGAACTGCTCGCGCGAGTCATACGGCGCCGCGTGAATGCCGGTGTCCATGCGGATCGCGTCGACCGGGCAAGCTTCGACACAGAAACCGCAAAAAATGCAGCGTAGCTCGTCGATCACGAAGCGCTGCGGGAAGCGCTCGTAGCCGCGCCGCGGATCCCCCTCAGGGTACTCGCCCGCCTCGATGTGAATGCACTGTGCGGGGCACGCGGTGGAGCAGCACAGGCAAGCAACGCAGCGCGGCGCGCCGTCTTCGCGCTGCGTGAGGCGGTGAACGCCGCGGAAGCGCGCAGGATACGGGCGCTTCTGCTCCGGGTAGGAGATGCAGTTGATGCCGTCTTCAATGCCCTCCAGCACCGGATCGTTGCGCTGCCCGAATGCCATCTCTTTCGTGTTTTGAAAGAAATGCTTCATCGTGATGCCGAGGCCTTTGGCGATCTCGGGGATGTAGGTTTGGACCGACGCCGTGCGCTGGGGCCGCGCAACGGCGACGCCAGTGACCTTCTTCGGACCGAGGGGAGCGACTTCGTTCTTCATGCTGACATCCGTGCGCTGCGAGTTCCGCCCGCCGCCGCCGCGTACTGCGCCGAGGACGAGGACAAGGTCTTGCGTTTGTGTACTGGTTTCACCAAGAACACGACGAAGTAAATGAAGCCGCCGAGGCCGAGCAGGGCCAAGAAGACTCGAGTGTAATCACCGAGTAGGTCCATGAACTTGGCGACTTCTGGCCCGGCCGAGATCACGATCATGGCCAGCAGGCCCGTGGCGACGACGTTCGCGAGCGAGGCCGGGAGCAGCTTGCGCCAGCCGAGCCGCATCAGTTGGTCGTAGCGGAAGCGCGGCAGGGTCCAGCGAATCATCAACTGCAGCCAACACAGCGTCAGCGTCTTCAGCACGAAGCCGAGCGCGCCGATGACCACGACGAGCACGTGCGGCAGCGCTTGCTCGAACAGCACGGTGCCACCAACCGCGACGTGTAGGCCGTCACGGTACAAGAACGGCAAGTCCCAGCCGCCCAAGAAAATGGCCGACATCAAACCGGCGGAGGTGACGACGGCGATGTACTCCGCGAAGAAGAACATCGCGAACTTCATGCCCGCGTACTCCGTGAAGTAGCCGGCGACGATTTCACTCTCGCCCTCGGGAATATCGAACGGGATGCGCTTCGACTCGGCGACGGACGCCGTGAAAAACAAGAAGAACGCGAACGGCTGCACGAAGATGCCCCAGGCATTTTGCTGCTGCCACTCGATCATCTTGTCGACGCGGAGCGAGCCGTAAATCATCACGGCACCGACCAAGGTCAGGCCCTGAGTAACCTCGTACGAGACCATTTGGCTGGCGGCACGCACGCCGCCCAATAGGCTGTACTTGTTGTCACTGGCCCAACCAGCCAGCGCCGCGCCCACGATGCCCGTGCCCGCCAGGGCGAAGAAGTACAACAGGCCCACGTCCAAATCGACGACCTGCAGGCGAACCGCGCCCTCCGTGCAGGCGCCAACCCGGGGCACGCTGCTCATCAGGTCGGCAAGGTGCCCATCCTTCAGCGTGAAGCACAGCGTATCCCCGAACGGGATGACGGCCATGACGACGAGCGCTGGGAAAAAGGAGATGAACGGCGCGAGGCTGTGCAGGAACTTATCGGCGTTCGGCGGGATAAAATCTTCCTTGAAGATCGTCTTCAGCCCGTCCGCCGCGGGGTGCAGCAAGCCGGCCAAGCGCAGGCCAACGCGCGGCTCGTTGCGGATGCTGTACGCGGCGTACAGCGCTCCAAACACCACCGAGAGCACCAGCAGCCCGGCACCCGCGCCATAGCCGACGCTGCGCAGTTGCGGGCCGAATGACGAATCATTGAGCGCAAGCCCCACGAACAGCGCGCTGAAGTGCGCAAACAGGCCTGCGTAGAAGATGCGCCGTGGATCGCCCAGCGAGTACAGCCAGGCATCGAAGCTGTTCATCACGCCGCGCGTTTGCACCTTGCCCGCGATCACGACACCGGTCAGCCACGTGAACAAGATGCCCAGCTGGCTGAACAGCATGGCGCGCGCACCAAGCTCCGCCGCCGGCGGCTCGTACTTGACGACCACCAGTGCGACCACCGCCGCCACGATGACGGCCGGCCCCACCGCGATGCCCTGCGCAACTACGGTCGGGATCCAAGCCACGGCTCGGTTCGGACCGACGCGATCTTGAATCATTGCGCCCTGACGGCGATCCGCCCAGGTCAGAATAACGGCGACGTTCATGGCGAACATCACGACCACGAACGCTTTCAGTACGAACAGCAGAAACGGAATCAAGCCAAAGGTCATCACTCAGCTCCTAGCGACGCGCTCTCAGGAGGGACGCTACGGGGTGCGGGCGGCGACATGGCGGCCCGAAGTTCAGTCAGCTTCTTCCAGGCGAGCGGTTTGCCGGCCAAGCTGGCAAGGTCCGCGATCAAGCGAAACGCGGGCTTCGAATTGCCTTGAGGCGTGATCACCTTCTCGCTCTCCTGGCTCATGCCCTTGGCGTTCACGAACGTGCCGTCCGCTTCCGCCCAGCTACTTGCCGGAAGGGCCACGCTGGCGCGTTCCACGAACGGGCCCTCGTGCGTGGAGATTGCGATGAGGTTCTTGACCTCCGCCAGCGCGGCCGCGCCGCCGCCGGTGGGGGTGGCGGAGCCTAGCGCGATCACGGTGGCGGCTTTCCCCGCGCGAATCGCTTCCACGAACTCCACGAAGCTCTTCAGGCCCGCAGCTCGGCCGAGCGCGCCGACGCCCGCCGTGTTCGGGTTCTTGTCTGGGTGACGCAAGATGTCATCCCCCTGCCCCGCCGGACGCCCGCTTTGATAAACGTCCGTGAAGCCGAAGGCCTTGGCCAGCGACAAGAGCGCAAAGTTGTCTTCGTTGGAGTGCTCGGCGCTGAGCACCACTGCGGTGCTGGCCGGGCTCGCTTTCAGTAGCAAATCCGCCGCCTTTTCCAGCGCGGATGAAAGCGCGGTCGGCACTCCCGAGATGCGCGCGCCAAGCACGCGCCCCTCGTGAATGCGGCGATGATCCAACATGCCGTCGTCGCACATCCAGAACTTGTTCACGGCCAGGTTCTCGCGCGGGCGATAGCGATAAACCTTCTGATTGCGCGGGTCGAAGTCTGAGAATGAGTTGCAACCGGTGGCGCAGCCCGTGCACACCGAGCGAGTCGAGCGCAAGAACCACACGCGCGCCTTGAACCGGAAGTCGATCGAGGTGAGCGCACCGACCGGGCACACGTACTCCGTCATCAGCGTGTACGGGTGGTCCAGCTGACGCCCCGGCGCTACGACGATCTCATTCAGGTTGCCGCGTTCGCGCACGCTGAGCACGGGATCTTTCGCGAGCTCTTCCGAAACGCGGACGCAGCGCGTGCACACGATGCAGCGCTCCGCGTCGTACACGATGGTGGGACCGAACACGACGGCCTTGGGCTTGTGCACCGGCTCATCCCGCATGCGCTTCTTGGTGCCTTGGTGCTCGAGCCAGTAATCCTGCAGCCGGCATTCACCGGCCTGATCGCAGATCGGGCAGTCCACCGGATGGTTGAGCAGTAAGAGCTCCTGCACGGCGGCGCGCGCGGTGTCCACGTGCTCGCTGGTTTGGCTCTTGACCACCATGCCGTCGGCCGCGGCCTGCTGGCAGGAGGGCACGAGCTTGGGCTTCTTTTGCGGGACGTACTCACCCCTTTGTGCATCCCAGGCGAGCACGTCCAGCAGCATTGCGGGGCGACCCGGCGGCGGCATGATCTCGACCAAGCACATCCGGCAGTTGGCAGCCACGGACAGACCCGCGTGCCAGCAGTAGTGCGGGATATCGATGCCGGCCTTCTGCGCGGCACGAATGATCGTCTCGCCCGGCTCGAACGGGATTTCGCGGTCGTCTAGCTTGAAGTTAGGCATCCGAATTTTCCGAAAACGTCAGAGAAGTCTGGTTTGGGGCTGGGGCCCCAAAACGCTCGCGATTGTGGGGCGCCGCTGAATTACGCGCTTCGTGATCCCCGATGGGGGGCACTTCAGCGGGGCGGGAGCTGAGCTCCCGCACGACTAACGATCGCATTCGCCGCCGATCATGTTGAGAGAACCAAAGCTCGGCACGACGTCGGCCATCATGGCGCCCGTGATCACGCGCTCGAGACCGGCAGTAATGAGGAAGCACGGCGGGCGAATTCGCACGCGGTACGGAGTGCCGCTGCCGTCACTCACGAGGTAAAAGCCAAGCTCACCATTGCCGCCTTCACTGTACGAGTACACCTCGCCAGCCGGCAATTTCAGGCCTTCCATCACGATCTTGAAGTGCTGGATGGTGCCTTCGATGGTGTTGTACACCTCCTCCTTCGGCGGCAGGATGATGCGCGGGTCGTCGATGTTGACCGACCCTTTGTCGGCCATGCGCTGACAGGCTTGTTCGATGATGCGCGCGCTTTGGCGCATTTCCGCGAGGCGCACCATGAAGCGATCGAAGCAGTCACTCGTGGTGCCAACTGGAACCTCGAAGTCGACTTCGTCGTACTTGAGGTACGGGCTGGCCTTACGCACGTCGTAAGCAATGCCCGTGGCGCGCAGACACGGGCCAGTCCAGCCGAGCGAGACTGCATCCGCTTGGCTGATTACCCCGATGCCTTCCAAGCGATCGAGGAAGATGCGGTTACCGAGCAGGAGCTTCTCGACTTCATCCACCACGGACAAGATGTGCTTGGTGACCGCGCGCGCGTTGTCTTTCAGATTTTCGGTTGGCGGGGAAGCCATACCGCCGACGCGGCCGAAGCTGTGCGTGAGCCGCGCGCCGGTCTCCTCTTCCAGGAGATCCCAGATCATTTCGCGCGCCTTGATCATCCACAGGAACGGCGTGAACGCGCCGAGCTCCATGGCCATGGCGCCGTCACAGGTCAGGTGGTCCGACATGCGGGCAAGCTCGCCGAGGATCATGCGGTACCACTGACAGCGCTCCGGCACGGTAACGCCGAGCATTTTCTCGCACGCGAGCGCGAAGCCCACGTTGTTTAGCATCGGCGAGACGTAGTTGCAGCGATCCACGTACGGGAACACCTGCGTCCAGGTGCCGCGCTCGCACATCTTCTCGAAGCCGCGATGCAGGTACCCGACCTGCACGTCCACGTGCTCGATGACTTCACCGCTGAGCTCCATCACGCAACGCACCGTGCCGTGCATGGCAGGGTGCGCCGGGCCAACGTTGAGCAGCATCGGCTCCGTGGGCATCTCGAGCTCGGCTTCGTCTAGTTCTTGATCGAGGGGCTCCATCAGTTCACCTGTGACTCGTCGGTATCGTGCCGGCGGCCCGTGTGCGTTTGACGACCGAAGGCCATGCCCTCGTCGACGCTGAACGGCGCGACCTTCTCGATGTTTGGCACGTCGCGATAAGCGATGAGCGGTTGAATCTTGTCAGCGGGATAGTCTTTGCGCAGCGGGTGCCCCTCGAACTCGGGGTACAGCAGAATGCGCCGCAAATCAGGGTGATTCTTGAAAATCACGCCGAACAGATCGAAGCACTCGCGCTCCAGCCAGTTGGCGCTCGCCCAGAACTCACACAAGGATTCCACCTCGGCGTCGTCGCCCTCGGAGTCGCCGGTGCGCGTCTTCAGGCGCAGGCGGTGGCCCTTGGAGAGCGAGTAGAAGTGAGCCACGATTTCGAAGCGCGGCTCGCGCTCCGGAAAATCCACCGCGGTCAGGTCTGTGAGCATATCCATGCTCGTTTGCGGCGCGTCGCGCAAGAAGCGCGCGACTTCTTTCCATGCCGCGAGCTCGACGACGATGGTGTCGTCGCCGTACAGCGAGTGCGTTTCGAGCACGGCTGCGCCGAAGTTCTTCTTGATGAGGTCGATCAAGGCCTTTGACATATTGGATACCCTGGGCCCGCTCAGGCGATGGACGTTCGCGATTTGCGCAGCGTGACCAGACCGGAGGTCTGCTCGATCACCGGATCTTGGCGCGGCTTGACGATCGCCGGCGTGCGGTTGCCGGTTTGGATCTTGTCCTGCAGCAGCATCAGGCCATCCAGCACCGCTTCCGGGCGCGGCGGGCAGCCGGGCACGTACACGTCACAGGGGATGACTTTGTCGACGCCGGCAACGCATGCGTAGTTGTCGTAGAAGCCGCCGCACGAAGCGCAGGTGCCGAACGCCAGCACCCACTTGGGCTCGGCCATCTGCTCGTAAATGCGCTTCAAGATCGGTGCTTGGCGCTGCGTGATCGTGCCCACCACCCACAACAGATCCGACTGGCGCGGAGAGAAGCGCGGGGCTTCCGAACCGAAGCGCGAGAAGTCGTAGCGCGGGCTCGACACGCTCATGAACTCCATGCCGCAACAGGCGGTCACGAATGGGTACATGAACAAGGAATACTTCTGCGCCCAGGCCAAAACGGCTTCCAAACGCGTGGTTGCGAACCCGGCGCCTTCGGCGCCACCTGGCTCGACGATATGAGTCGAGGTCTGCTTCAGCTCTCCCATTCGAGGGCTCCCTTTTTCCAGCAGTATGCGAGGCCGACGACTAGCGCCACGATGAAACTGAACATCGTGATGAAGCCGTTCCAACCGAGGGTCTTGAACAAGGTGGCCCACGGGTACATGAACACGACCTCGATGTCGAAAACGACGAAGAGGATCGCGGTGAGATAGAATTTGACGCTCAGCTTCGTGTTCTTAGCGCCTTCGGTGTCGTTACCGCACTCGAAGGGGCTGAGCTTTTCAGGGTTCGGATTCTTGGGGCCGATGAACTGGCCGCCCAAGAACATCACGGATGAGATCACCAACACGATGGCGAACATCACGAACATCGGCAGATAGGTTT
>JBDTYJ010000179.1:0-11755 GCA_040005755.1 Pseudomonadota bacterium | reverse complement strand
CGGCGCGCTGCGCGAGCGGTCGAGCTGCTGGAGGCAACGGTGCGTTCGTTGCCCCGAGCTTGCCGCCGACGTCGCGCTGAAACGCCGCGCCAATCGAGGTCAAGCGCGCGTCTGCATCCCGCGGCGCGAAAAGCGTGATGCCGAAAGGGAGGCCATCCGCACGCAAATCCGAGGGCACGGCAAGAGCCGCAAGATCCAGTAAGTTGGCGAAGTTCATCAACGCGCCCAGCCGCGAGTTCAAGCCAATCGGATCCGCCGCGACCTCGCTTTGAGTCGGAAAGAAGGGGGCGGTGGGCACCACGAGCAGGTCCATGCTCGACCACGCGAGCCGCGCTCTTCGTGCGTACTCGGCGAGCGTTTGCCCACCGCTGAATGCATCGGTGGCGCTGAAGCCCTGTGCGCGGGATAAGATCTGCGTGATGATCGGCAGCACGCCGCTCGGGTTCTGGCTCAAGATGTCTTTTACCGAGGCGGCGCGCTCCGCCACGAACGCGCCTTCGTAAAGCAGCTGCCCGGCCTTGAAGAAGGGCTCGAAGTCGAGCGGCACGGGCTCCCCTCTCAAGCGCTGCAAGCGTTCCAACGCGCGCTCGAAATCAGCGCGGGTGGCGCCGAACTCCAGTTCGGCCAGGAAAGCACGGCCAGGGACGCCGAAGCGAAAGCCAGCAGGCGGCGCCCCGGGCGCGAAGCGCACGCGAGCCGCGTCTGGCCGCGAGTAAGCGTCGTTGGGATCGGAGCCTGCGGCAAGCTCCGCCACCTCTGCGGCGTCTTCGACCGTCAGCGCGAACACGGAGACGCAATCCAAACTGCGGCACGCCGGGACCACGCCGCCCGTGCTGAGCACGCCGCGCGTTGGCTTTAACCCGACGAGGTTGTTGAACGCCGCGGGAATGCGCCCCGAGCCGGCGGTATCGGTGCCCAGCGCAAAGCTGACCAGGCCGGCGCTGACCGCCACAGCCGATCCGGAGCTGGAGCCGCCCGGGATGCGCTCGCGATCGAAAGGGTTTTCGGGGACTCCGTACGGCGAACGCACCCCGACCAAACCGGTCGCAAATTGATCGAGGTTCGCCTTGCCGACCACGAGCGCGCCGGCTTTCAACAGCCGCGCGACCACGAATGCGTCGCGCGCTGGCAGGTGTGAGTAGCCAGGACACGCCGCCGTGGTCGGCAGTCCGGCGACGTCGATATTGTCCTTTACGGCAAAGGGAATCCCGAACAGCGGGAGGATTTCGCCGCTGGCTTTACGCCGCTCGAGCTGCGCCGCGTTTGCGCGCAGCTCTTCGACATCAACCAGATGAATCCAGATGTGCTTGTCTCGACTGGCTTGCCAGATGTCCGCAAGCTGCTCGACGAGCGCGCTCGGTGTCAGCGTGCCGGCGGTATAGCGCGCGCGCAGGCTGTGAAAATCGAGACTGAGAGACATGAGCGGAGCATCCCCGTGGCCGTGTTTCCTGCAGGTGTCGAGATGCGCGTCGCAACGGAAGCTCCTGATATTGCTAGCGTTCCAGGCCGGGCAGGGCGGCCTCGCCAGGCTTCTAGGGGGATGTTACCGTCGCTTAGTCTAGCAAGAGTCTAGGCCGAGGAGCGCAGGCGTGAAGAGTTATCAAGACATCCACGAGGCGCCGGCGCAGCCGGTGCACGTGATCGAGACGATTCCCGTGCGGGGTGAGAACAAGGTTACTGCTGCCGAGGTTGCGGCAGAAGGCATTCCCACGCCGCCCCATCTGCGCATCTTTCCCGAGCTTGGCCGCGGAGGCATGGGGCGCATTCATCCCGCAACCGACCGCAATCTGCTGCGTCACGTGGCGTTGAAGCGCTTGGATCGCGAGCTTTCGCAGGTGCCGATGTACAAAGACGGCTTCATCGCCGAAGCCCAGATGACCGGGCAGCTCGAGCATCCGAACATCGTGCCCGTGCACGAGCTTGCCGTGTCCGAGGAGGGCGTTCCCTACTTCACGATGAAGTTGGTGCAGGGCATCAACTTCGACGCCTGGCTGCGCGATCCCGAGCACGAGCTGGGTTCGACCGAGCGCCTGCAAGAGGGGCTCGAGATCTTTTTGAAGGTGTGTGACGCCGTCGCGTATGCGCACCACCGCGGGGTAATTCACCGCGATCTGAAGCCGGAAAACATCATGGTGGCCGGCTTCGGTCAGGTTTACCTGATGGACTGGGGCCTAGCGCGGCTGACCAAAACCCGCCCCGCTTCCGGCGCCCGTGCGCAAATGGAGGCCAGAGGCGCGGTCGGCACGCCAACCTTCATGGCGCCCGAGCAAGCGCGTGGGAACCCGGAGGAGATGGACGAGCGCAGTGATGTGTTCGGCCTGGGCGCCATCCTGTACGAGATCATCAGCGGCAAGATGCCCTACGGCCCGTCGATGAACGTGGACTACGTGCTTGCTCAGGCGGTGGCTGGCAAGATTGTGCCCATCGATCAGGCCACGCTTGGCATCGGGGTGAGCAAGCGCATTCGCAGCATCGTGGAGAAGGCCACCAAAGCCGACCCGGCCGAGCGCTATCAATCCGTGGTGGAGTTGCAGGAGGCGGTACGCGGGTTCTTGCGCGGGGGCCTGCACCTACCGCGTAAGACGTTTTCGCCCGGCACCGTGGTCATACGCGAGGGTGAGGTCGGCGCGGAGGCATACATGATCGTGAGCGGGCAGTGCCGCGCATATCGCGCTGTGGCTGACGGGCGGGAGACGCTCGGTACCATGACCGCCGGTGACGTTTTCGGTGAAATGGCGCTGCTTTTGGCCGAACCGCGCGCAGCCAGCGTCGAGGCTGTGGACCAAGTGACGGTGCTCGTGCTCGATCAGCAGACGATGACGACGGGCCTCGGCTTCGACGGCTGGACCGGGGCTTTGGTGCGCGCGTTGGCGCAGCGCTTCCGCGCCGTCGAACAACAGATGCGCGACTCCGGGGTGAAGCGCAGCTAAAGGCGGGACCTAAGATCGAACGTCGTTCGCGTAGCTAGGCGCCTTGCTGCGCGGCGCTGCGAGCCGGGCCAACACGGCGAATGGCGCCCACAAGGGGAACAGCGCCGGCACGGCTTCGGCGAGCAGGGCAAAGCCACGAAAGCCGTGGGCCATGTTGCCTGCGCGATCCGTGACGTAAACGCGGGCTCGCGCGTGTTCCGCCTGCGGACGCTCGACGACTTCGAAGCGGGCGCACCAATCGAGCCAGCGGATCGCCCGTGCCAGCGCGCGAGCGCGCGCGCTGCGCGGGTCGAACTCTAAGCGGCGCGCGCGGAGCTCGGGCGTCACGAAGGCGAGGTAACTTGCCAGCATCAGCCAACTGAACAGCTCCACGCGCGCGGACACCTCGATCGAAAAATGAAACCACACGCCTACCCACAAAGCCGCACGGCGTGTGCGCGCAAACCAGGCGCCCAGTGCGATGAACAATTCGGTCGAAATCGCGGCCTTGGCGGCCACGCTCGCGAACAGCGCGGAACTCAGCACAACGTTCGACCAAGGCGGGAGCGTGACGCCGCGCGCCGCCCAAAAATCTGCCGTGTTTGCAAAGCGCAGCAGCAACACCTGACCACCGCGCCAATCTGAATCTAGCAATTTGCCGCAGGCAGAGCCTAGGTACACGAGCGAAACCTGAATCTGAAACAAACGTCGCGCGAACGTTGGAGCGATGCGCTCTGGAGCCGGCAGCGTGCGTTGCCGTCTGCGTGCTAGCAAGAACGAGCGATCGCAAGGCGTGAAGGCGAGCAGGAAGCCGAGCAGCAGCAGCGCGTAACGGTTGTTGTGATACTGCAGCCGATCCAGCGAGAGGACGAACAAGCCGAGAGCAGAGCTGACGAGCAATGCTTCGCGTGGCCAAAGCGCGAAGCAAGCGCACAACGCAGCCAACGCCTGAATGCCTAAAATGCTCGCATAGCCAGCGCTCGACGGCAGCCACGACTCCGGCACCATCGAGATGTGAAAGAACTCCCCGAAGTAGCCGCCGCGGCGGAGCTCGAGGATTAGCCGCCCACAATTGAGCAGCAAGAGTACGCTGAGCGCGAGCCGTAGCAGGCCGAGCACGTAGGCGTCACGCTCTTCGGTGAACAGGCGCGACCAAGGACTAGTGCGCGGGACCGAGTCACTCACGGCGGACACCCGTAAGCCGAACTTGCGGACCTTCCCGGCCGTTCTTACGCGTGTCGACTAGGGCGACAATCTCTTGGGTCTCGTGGTCATCCGGGAGGTGCGCGGCCACGTCATTCAGCGCGAATTGCAGACGAAACAATTGCGCGTCCAAACCGTAGGAGGCGTGTACGTAGCGGTCGAGAGTGCTGAGCACTCCGTCATGCACCCGGTCGCCCCAGCGGTAGGTGTGGCTTCCGCCGTCGGCCCCGGTCACGCGCCACGTACCGTCGGTCACCCGGAGCAGCCTCTTGCGACGGACCTTTCGAAACAATGCGATCTTGAGCTCGGACGAGGCGTTGAACATCTGGAACCCGAACACAAAATCCGGGCTGGCTTGCGCCCGAAGCAGCAGCCCAAGCTGGACGCACAGGTATCCGAAGAAGAATGCCGCGCGCAGGCGTGACGGCGGCGGCGGCAGATCGAGCAGTGAGCGCTTCATATCCCTAGGCAAGAGCCGTCTGACAATCGTACCATTCGGTGTTTACTTTGAAGCCCCTTTTAGCCTCAAGGCGCCGCTTGCGCCTGCCTTTCACGCTGGCCTTCATCAGCGGCTGCTCGGGAGTGGCCGCGCCGGGCGGCGATCCGGGTGTGGCCGCGAGCGCAAGCGCGGTCGCGCCCCCATTCGTCGCAGCCGGGGCCGGCTCGGCGCCCGCTAATGTGAACGCGCCGCCCAATGCTTCGGCCGCGACGCCGCGCCCGGAGCTCACGAACTTCGCGGCACGGGATCGCAACCACAATCTCATCGACGACGAGCTCGAGCATCCGCAAGCGGCGACCCAGCGCGTTGATATCCAGGTGATCCTGCTGCGTCCCGCGCAGGGCGCCGAGCTGGCGGCGTTCGCGCTTCACGACGGCCACGTGGACCACGTTTTCAGTGCGGTCAGCTACGGCTGGAGCGGGTCGCTGCCGCGCGCGAACCTCAAGGCGGTGCGTGACGAGCTTGGTGCGGCGCTGCATTTCATCGCGGCGCCGCGCGGCGTGGTGCCGCTTCTGGATGAAGCCACGCGCACTGGCCGTGCGCGCCCCGTATGGGCTGGTAATTTTGCCGGCGCTGGCTCCGGCTTCTTGGGCAACGCCAACATCACGATCGGCGTCATTGATACCGGCGTGGACGACACGCACCCCGATTTGGCCGGCAACTCCGCAGGCTTCAAGGACTTCAGCGCGGATCTCGCCACCCAGGCGCGCGACGTGCAGGCGCACGGCACTCACGTGACGTCGATTGCGGTGGGTACCGGCGCCGCGTTTGGCGTCGGGCCCGGAACGCTGCGCTACACCAATACGGGGGCGCTCTCGGGGCTTGCCGCGGGCAGTTTTTCGCCTGCGCCGATTCATACGCCGGCTTATTTCAACGCCGGCGCCGCGCTGATGGTGTCTTCCACCGCGAGCTGGGTGGGCAGTCAGACGGGTTTACTGCGCGCAGCGCAAGCAAGCGATCCGAACGGCACTTGGGTGCCGTTTGGTCCGATGGCTTCCGGCATATCCCCTCGGAGCCTGCCCTCTGCGGCTACCGAAAGCGCACAGGCCCGCTATAGCGACGCGCTGATGCAAGGCAATCCCGCGGGAATTGCTGCGTTTGCAGTCGCCAATCGCGTGGCCAATTATCCCGCGGTTGGGGACGGCTTCAACGCGCTGAGCGGCGTGGCGCCCAGGTGTCGCTGGTTCGGCGCGAAAGTGTTCACCGATCAGGGTCACGGTAGCTCTTCATCCACCGGCGCAGCGCTCGATTTCTTGGTGCAGCACCGAGTCGAGATGAACGTCAAAGTTTTAAACCTGAGCTTGGGCTCGCTGGGCGGCACGGACGAGAACCTGCGCGGGATGGTCAACAGTGCTGTTGATCACGGCGTGGTGGTCGTGGTCTCCGCAGGCAACGGCGGGCCGAGCGGTACCGTCAGCGATCCCGGGCGCGCGGGCAAGGTGATCTCGGTAGGGGCGACCAACGACCTGAACGAACTCACCTCGTACACCAGCAGCGGGGCAGCGGTGCTGGATAACGACGGCACGGAGGACCTGAAGCCCGATCTCCTGGCCCCCGGAGGTTCGAGCTATCGCTCACTTATTTTGGCGGCGGATTCGAATTCGGCGGACGCCGAGGACGCGACGTTTCCCGACATTCAGGCCGACGACTACCGCGGTCAGCAGGGCACTTCGATGGCCGCGCCGTTCGTCGCTGGCGCTTCAGGGTTGCTGATCGACGCGCTGCAACGGTCCGGGGCGATCTGGGATTTTACGTCGAGCGCCTCCGCGTTCCGCGTCAAAATGCTGCTGCTCGCCTCGGCGACCGAGACGAACAAGAACCGCGAGCAAGATTTCGGTGGCAGCCCGACGCTGGGCCGCGCAGGCGCGCTGATGGATGTGCATGAAGGCTTTGGCATCCTCAATCCGGATGCGGCCATCGAGGCCATCACGTTACCGCTCCCCGCGAGCTTTTCGGGCGTGATCAACGACAGTCCTGTCGCACGCGCTGAGTGGGAACGGCGGGCTTGGGGGCGGCGCGTTTCGTTACGCGCAGCAGACGTGCTCGGTTTGACCTTAAACCCCGCTACCACGGCCGATCTCGATCTCTACCTGTACTCGGAAACTCCGGACAAATTCGGCAACCCTGTGCTGCGCGCGGCCAGCGCGAACGTCACCGCCGGTGCCCCGGAACAGATTCAATACACCGCTCGCGTCGCCGAGACCGCTTACGTGTTCGTCAAGCGCGTGAGCGGCTTCGGTGACTTCATTCTCACCTCGACACATCGGGTACCGTGCGGCAATGGCGTGCTAGATCCGGGTGAAGCTTGCGACCCGAGTGTGCCGCACAGCGAGACCTGCTGTGATGCGTCGTGCAATGCGCTCGGCTCCGACACCCTGTGCGACGACGGCGATGCCTGCTCAATCGTTGATCGCTGCCAAGAGGGCGTGTGCGTGGGTGCAGGCTTCGTGGAGTGTGCCCCGCCCGGTGAATGCCAGACGGCGGGCCGATGTGATCCGATAAATGGGCAGTGTTCCGACGCTGCAGCCATCACAGACAACGTTCCTTGCTCGCTCGGCACTTGTCAGCTCGGCGTCTGCCAAGCGCAGTCCGCATCGGGCGACGGCGGTGCCGCCGGTGAAGGTGGCGCCGCGGCTCGCGCCGAGGCGGGCACCGCGGGCGATGGCGGGCGCGATACGGGCACAAGCGGCACACTGGGCGGCGGCGCAAGCGGCTCTGAAAGTGACACCGATGCGGATCGCGCGGGTGCGAGCCCTTCGAGTGCAGGCGGAACCTCAGCGGCTGCTGGAACCGCTGCTGAATCTGGCTGCGGCTGCTCGATCGTTGGTTCAGGCCGTCGGGCGGGTTCTGCGTTTTGGGTCATGGCAGGAGTGAGCCTGCTCAGTTTGCGGCGTCGGCGCTTTCGGCTGCTTGCCAGCGCGCGTTTCGGCACTAGTTTAAAGGGTAAACTCTGAGCCGCGCGCCGTGAAGCACGACGCGCCTGGGAGCCGATATGAAGCTGCGCAAGCGTGTGGTGGTGATCGGCGGTGGCTTCGGTGGCATTGCGGCCGCGAAGGCACTCGCCAAAGCGCCGGTTCACGTCACCTTGTTGGATCGCTCGAACCATTACTTGTTTCAACCGTTGCTCTACCAAGTCGCAATGGCCGGCCTCGCACCGAACGAGATCGCCTCACCCATTCGCGGGGTGCTTCGTCACGTTGACAACGCGCGCGTGCTCTTGGCGGAGGTCACCGGTGTTGACCTTGCCGCGCGCACCGTAACCACGCGCGAGTGCGCAGCGTTCGAATACGACTACCTGGTGCTCGCCCCAGGCGCCGTGAACGCCTATTTCGGCCATGATGACTGGGCGCACGTCGCCCCGGGGCTGAAGGATTTGGACGACGCAGTGGAGATCCGCCGGCGCGTGCTATTGGCGTTCGAGGCCGCGGAGCGCGAGCCGGATCCCGTGGCCCAGCGCCGACACCTCACGTTCGTCGTGATCGGCGGTGGTCCAACGGGCGTGGAGCTCGCGGGCGCGATAGCAGAGCTCGCAACGTTCGTGTTGGCGCGTGACTTTCGGGCCATCAAGTCCGACGCAACGCGCGTGGTGCTGATTGAGGGCGGCCCGCGGGTGTTAGCCACGTTCGCACCGGAGCTGTCCGAGCGTGCCCGGCAAAGCCTGCACGAAATGGGGGTGGAGGTATTGAACAACGCACGCGTCACCGCCATTGACGGGCGTGGCGTTGCGATCGGCGATGCACGCATCGAGGCTTCGACCGTGCTCTGGGCAGCCGGTGTGCGCGCCTCGCCGCTGTGCGAGCGCTTGGGCTTACCCGTCGACCGCGCGGGCCGCGTGAAAGTCGAGGCGGACTGCTCCGTTCCTGGCCATCCAGAAGTGTTCGTGATCGGGGATGCCGCGAGCTTCACCGCAGCTGGCAGTGACCAGCAGTTGCCCGGGGTGAGCCCCGTTGCGATGCAACAAGGCCGTTTCGTGGCGCGCATGATCGAGCGCAGCATCGAAAAGCGCGAGCGCAGCGCTTTCGTTTACCTGGATAAGGGATCGATGGCCACGATTGGCAGACGTCGAGCGGTCGCGTCGGTTGGTAAGCTGCACCTGAGTGGGTTGCTCGCTTGGCTCGCTTGGCTCACCGTGCACATCTTCTACCTGATTGATTTTCGCAACCGGGTCGTCGTGTTGTTCGACTGGGCGTGGTCCTACTTCACCTATCAGCGCGGCTCGCGCCTGATTACGGGGCACCGCACGGAGGCGGGCGCCCCGGAACAACTGATCCCGAAAGTGACGCCCTTAGGCGGCAGCAGCTTGCAGCTGCACGGCCAGGTGTTGGAACCCCGCGCAAATCTCGGCCGGGTAGGGGCCGAGTGACGCGGCAACCGCGACGAAGATGGCCGCTAGCGGGGCCTCTTGCATCACGAAGTACTCCGCCATCTCTGTAACGGTGTTGACGGTGTGGGGCACGAACGCGGGGCGCTTGAGCGTGCCCGCCAGTTCGTTCAAGAGCTCCATGGTCGGGCCGGTGGCTAGCAAGAGCACACGCAAGCGCTCCAAGATTTCGTAAGTTTTCAGGCGGTCCGCGACCCAAATAGCCGATTCATTCGCGTTCGGGAGCAACTGAGGGAAGAAAGGCAAGGGCTCGTCCTTGGCATTCTCGTCTGCGGTCGCCACGGCGAACAGCGCGCTGCGGTCAAGCGTGCGAAGCACCGAGTACCCGGCGCGAGTCAGCAGCACGCGCAGGGTTGCCTCACTGAAGTTGGTGAGGTGCGCGTCCTGGAAGAAGTTCTCTTGCAGTAACCCGTAGGGTTGATAGACATTGGGCACTTCGATCACCATGCGCCCGCCCGGTTTCAACCAGCGCCGCATGCGCAGCAGCGCCGCCAGCGGATCGTGCAGGTGTTCGAGCACGTGAAAGCTTTGGATTTGGTCGAACCTTACTTCACCGGGATCGTAGCCTTCGATCGTGCCGACGAAACACGGAATGCCGACGGCGCGCGCCTTTTCGGCTTCTTCCAGGACAGGCTCGATGCCGTACGGTTCGATGCCGAGCGCATCACACATCAAACCGAGCGTGCGGCCGTGTCCACAGCCAATCTCGAGCACGCGGTCACCAGGCTTGGTCTCACCCAGCCTGCGAGCGTTCGCCGCTTGCGCCGCGTACCAAGCGTCCAGCGCCGGATCAACGTTGGCATCTTCCGGCGTGGCATGCGCGCCGCTAGACAACGGGTAGCGTACCTCGCCGTCGTGTTCGCGATAGCCGGCCGCGTAGCAATCGGCCATGGCTTGTCGAGTCGGGCGGGGTGATTGGTAAACCAGCGCGCAATGGTCGCACGCAATGTTGCGCACGTTCACGTTGAAGCGCCCGCGCGTGCCAACTTCGAGCCCGCTCGAGCTCACGCCGCACACCGGACACAGGGGGACTTCAGTCGCTTCTGGAGGGGAATAGGCCACGCCCCGCTTGAGCAAGGTTCGCGCCCGCCCGCGCAGCCGCCGACTACCAGCAAGGTCATAAGTAAGTTATTGTAATTACTCGGTTTAGAGCCGTGCTTCGGAAGCTGTCCGGCGTCACTCCATTGGCGTTCGTCAGCGTGTTGACTGGAGTTTGAAACCCTTCCGGGCGAGTGCCGTACCTGATCCATGCGACACCTACTAATCAGCGCACTGTTGCTCCTTGCCGCTGTCGGTTGCCACGAAACCTCGGCGAGCGATCAAGCGGCGGGCCGTGCCCTCGCCGCGCCGTCCAACGCCTCTAGCGCCGTCGCGGCTCCTGTTGGCACGGATCCAGGGCATGTGGGCGCGGGCACGCCGCTCAGTGCGCAACCTGGCCACGAACTGGCAGCGTTTGCCGCAGGCTGCTTCTGGGGCGTTGAAGATGCGTTCCGGCACGTGCAGGGCGTAACAGCTACGGCTGTGGGGTACACGGGCGGCCGCACCCCCGACCCGACCTACGACAAGGTCTGTCGACATGACACCGGCTACGCTGAAACGGTGCTCGTCGAATTCGACCCCAAGCGCGTGACGTATAGCCGGCTGCTCGACATCTTCTTCGAGATCCACGACCCCACCACGCGCGACCGCCAAGGCCCAGATGAAGGCGACCAATACCGCAGCGCGATCTTCACGCAATCGCCAGAGCAAATGCAGGCCGCAGACGCGGCCATGGCTCGCGCCCAAAAAAAACAGCGCGACAAGATTGTGACGCAAATCACGCCGCTGAAGGCTTACTACCGCGCCGAGGATTATCACCAACAGTACGCGGAGCGCACTGGCTCGCACGGCTGCCCAATTCGGCATTTCTCCGCCGACGGCTCGGCGGCCCTGTGAGCGCTACGCAGGTAGCACCCCGAGCTCGCGCAGCACGCGCTCGGTGACACGCCGCCGCACGGGTTTCACGTCCACGTTCGCGGCGTGGCCGTCGATGACCGTGGCGAAGAACACCCGCCGCTCGCCCAGCTCCACGAAGCCTACGAACCAGCCGACCTCGCTCGGTTGCTCCGGCGGACCTGCGAGCCCGGTCTTCCCGCGCAACACGTAATCTAGACCGACATCGAGCGTCATCACGTCGCGTACGACATCGAGCGTGTGCTCTTGGATCGGCAATTTCCCGGCATCCAAGCGACGCAAGAAATCAAGCTGTTGAAACGGCGAAATGCGCAGGTTGCCGCCCAGCCAGAAGAAATCCACCGCGCCCGACGTATCGTGATTGCCGTAATCGAGTCGCTTCACCCAGTCTTGCATCTGCGCGGCGCCGACTTTGCGCGCGATGCCCTGGAAGCAGGGCACGCAGGACACTTGCACCGCCGTGCGTAGCGTGTGATCGCGATTCCAATCCGGGTTTTGGTATTCTTTGCCGTCCCAGGGCAACGGGCTCTCCGCGTCGCTCACGATGCCCGCTTCGAGGCCGATGATCGTATTTGCGATCTTGAACGTGGATGCGGGGATGTAGCCGACCCCGCATTTGTCCGGATCGCTGCACGAAAGCTGGTTGCTCTTCGTGTCGAACATGGCCATTGCGCCGCTGATCTGCTCGTCGGCGAACAGCCGCACGGCGCTTGGCAGCGCGCTCGGCGCGGCACGCGCCAGCGCCGCCGGTGGCGCCGCGGCTTTACCTGGCGCGCTCGCTGCGGTTGCCGGCGTGCTGGGCGGGCGCGG
>JBDTYJ010000178.1:0-11769 GCA_040005755.1 Pseudomonadota bacterium | reverse complement strand
ACCCCGCGGCCGCCCACGACGTGATAGCGGCGCTGCGCCGACACGCGCTGCCCTGCGTGCGTGCGGATGCAACGGCACGTGATCGCTTGGAGGAAGCGCTGCACGAAGGGCAGGTCGTGGTCGGCACGCTTGCCATTGATGCGGCGGTCTCGCGTGTGCGGCAAAGCACCGCGCGCTTTCGCGCGTTCGCTCGAAAAGCCCAGGCCGCCGCGTTTCGGGATTTCAGCCAACTGGCAGAGGTGCTCGCGGCACACCTGCCGGCGTTCGGCGTCGAGGCGCGCCTCGTCGCCGAGCTCGCGACGGCGAGCGAGCCATGCGGGGATGGGCTGCTACGATTTGGGTTTGGTCCCGGCGGGCAACGGGTTGCCCAGGAGCCGTGTCGCTTACCCTCGCTCGTTCAGCACCCAGCGCTCGAGAACACCAGCAGCACGTTCTTTCTACTGCCAGTCGTGCTCGGCACGAAGCCACTCGGCGTTGCGCTGCTGGCCATGACCGGCGTCGATGGCCGTGTGCTCGAGGATTTGCGCGACTTGTTCGCCGGGTTGCTGAGCGTTGCCGCGCTGAGCCGAGCTTAAGCGCGGCGTTCGCGCGCGCGCGTGCTCGCCAGGTGCTTCGTCGCAGTTGCTCGCGAGCGTGACAGCTCGCGCGACCCCTTCGGCTATTCGGTCGCGTTCGCTGCAGCCATGGTGCGCGCTAAGAGCACGCTGCGCGGGAACCGAAGGGCGAACGCGTGCGCCGCGCTGCTCGCAGCTTGGCCGCGCCCCGAGCCGCTCAACGCACGAACGCGGAGTGCTTCACGCTCTTCTGCCAGGCGCCCATTCGGAAAACGGCGACCGTGCTCCGCCAGCAGCCGCAGTGCGGCCGCGAAATCATGATTTCCGTATGCTGCCTGGGCACTTCGCAGCAGCGCGAGCTCCGCGGCATACGATTCCTGCGCTGGTGCAAGCCGGGCTGCATGGGGGATTTCGATTGCTGAAACGGCGGGGGCCGCTGCTGGCGCGCTTGAGGGCGTATTCACAGCGGGAGCAGGCTCTAGCGGCGAAGCCACGTGGGCAGCGCTCGGTGTCGGCGCGACGGGGAGACCTGCTGGCTGACGAAGATAGAGCCCGATGCCCGCACCGGCCAGCCCAACCAGCAACGCGGCGCCGCCGAGCCAGGTCAGCGTCGAAGCGCCGCTGTGCGGCCACGGAACTTTCGGCGTACCGAGCGACGGCCCGAGTAGAGCCCCCGCATGCGCTCGCCGGAGCACCCGTGCGCGTGTTGCCTGCGGCACTGGCCGCACTTCCTTGGCGAGCTCGAATAACCGCTGCAATTGCGGCTCAGCTCCCGACACATCGCGCGTCATTTACGCCTTCCATTCTGTAGCTGGCGAACGGCCCGAGCCAACTCCAAACGCCCTTTTCTGAGTCGGGCGTGAACGCCGAAGCGCGTGATGGCCAACGTTTGGGCAATGACGTTGACCGGTATTTCGTCGAGCTCGTGCATGATCACGACAGCGCGACGCGGTAAAGGCACGAGCTCGAGCGCGGACAATAAGAGCGCTACGGACTGTTTACTCTGCAGGCTGTCATCTTGCCCCAGGGCGCCGTCGATCGCCTCGAGACCGGAGTTGTACACTTCCCGCGAGCGGCGGCGGTTGTGGGCACAAACGACGCGGAACGCCACTCCGAACAGATAGGGGCGCAGCGCGCGCGATGTATCCAGCGTTGACCAGTTTCGGTACAGCACGAGAAATACGTCGTGCGCCAGGTCCTCGAGCTCCGCTGCGCGAGCGCCGAGCCGGCGCAAGGTCTCGAACACGTAGTCCAAGTCCTTATCGAAAGCAGCTACGCAGGCCTCTTCCGGTCCAGCCTCCCTTTCGGGGGGCTTCAGCAGGCGCAGATAGCCCATGGGTACTGAGATACTGTCCTGTCCCTGTGCTTTGTTGACGGTAAATGTTGGACTGGGGCGGCATCGCCCAAAAAAGGCGAAGTTTCGCCGCTTTACAGCGCTGGCACGTGCTGCACCAACGTCCAGGAGCTCATCGGGAAAAGGTCGCCGGGGTGAGCAGCAACTGCCAAAGGCGCGCGGACGCAAGCGCCCCGGCGCTTTGGGTTACCAACAAGGCCGTTCCGGACGCTTGCAGCGTGAGGGCCGGGCCGGCGTTCGACCCAGGCGTGAAAGGCAGCGTGACGGACGCACTGCGCGTCGCGATCACGAAGCCGGGAAGGGAAGCCGCCAACAGGGAAACCTGGTCGGACGCGACCGGGTTCTGCGAAATCTTGGGCTGCTTGGCGCGCATCCACGCACCCAAAGCGTTCGCCGGAAGCTCGGACACACGGGAATCCGGAACGTCAGCAAGTTGGTCGTAGAAGGCGCTAACTTGCACGTAGCGGAAGCGCGAGGCCACAATCAGGTCCGCCCACGGGTCTATTTCGCCGTTTGGCATGGCCATCATCGCACCCGCGGCATTGAGCGCGCCAAGCGACGAAACGACGACGACTCGGTCGACCACGCTTGGGTCAATCAGGTACGCGTCAGCAACATCCGTCAGACTGCCGCCAGTGGCGATCACGACTGGGCGATAGGGAAGCGCGAGCTGTTCGGAAAGGCTCACGATCAACCGTGCTCCCTCAGAGCGGTTTGGCTGCGTGTCTTCGACTTTGCCGCTGGGCGGCATGGCGAGGCGGGAATTGACGCTCGTGGTCGGGTCCGGCAAGTCCTGCAATCCGCTTTGACGGGCAGCGTTTACGAGCCCGCGAAAGCCGGCAACGTTGGCGTTGATATCGGACCAAACGCCACCCGTGCTGACGATGATCGCCGCGAGCTTCGAGCCGCCGCCGTTGGCGAGCAAGAGCGCGTATTCGCCGTCCCAATTGTCGTACGCGCCGTCGTTCAACAGAATTACGGGGCTACGTTCGTCGAACGGCAATACGCCGTGCGGTCGACTCGACCCGGCGTCCAGCTGCTCATCGCAGCTGGCCAGGGCGAGCGCGCAGGCCAGAGCACGCAGGCACGGCCAGATTGTTGGCGATACTGTGAGGCTCGGTTTCATCGGAACAGCACCACCAGATCCAAACCAGAATCGAGGGCCAGCCGGGATGCGCTCCATACCGGAAGGCGGTCTAACGTTGCCGACCAGCGCGTGAGATTGAGGAGACCCTCGCCGCGGAGTGAAAGGGAAGTGCTAGCGCTCAAGTGTTGGCTCAGGGCGAGGCGCACGCCACTCTGAACGAGCGCAGCGCCTGCGCTGTTTGGCACATCGATATCACGCCCCGCAACGCGGACGGTCCCCGCCTTGAGCAGCGCGCAGACGCTTCCGGGTTCGAACACACCACAGCCAGCGGCGCTCGCAAGTAGGTACCACTGGGAGTATCCTGCGCCGTCCGCGCGGCGAACCGTGACCGGCGCGCTCCCCTCCAAGGCAAATTCGAGAGCGGCAAGGGGCCAGCGCAGGCCTGCGAACACCCGGGCCCCCGCTACAGGCCGCGGCGCCATGCCGACGGCGATTGCGCCGCCACCGCCCACGAAGAGCCTGGGGCCCATGCCATCGCGCTGGGGTCTGTGCGTGACGGGTGTAGGAGCTTCTGGCTTGGGGGCCACTTGCTTCGGCGGGCTGGTGGGCTCGGGTGGGGTCGGCGAACTGGGCTGCGCGTCTTGCCCGCTCGCTTTGGGCGTACCAGCGTCCTCCACCTCGAGCAGTTGAATCTGCACTGCCAGTGCGAAGCCCATCGCCTGGATCAGCTGCGCGCAGTGATTGGTTTTGGATGGAAAGTGTTGGGCGCCTCTCGAGTTGCCTGTGTCGTCGCGCCAGACCAACTCCCCCGAGATCGTCGTGTCAGCCGGCGACACGACAACGGAGACCCGATTTGACGCTGCCTGAACGAACGGGTCGCGGCCGAGGCGCTGGCTCACGATGCTTCTAAAGTCTCGCTCGTCGGGACACCCGCTGGGCACGTCGTATTCGAGCGTCACGGAAAGCGGCGCTGCGGCGGCGGGGCTCACTGCCCGCGCATCGCGCAATACCCCCATCATCAGGGCCGCGGCCAGGGCAGCCCGCCCCAAAGACGCGCGCCTCATGGCTTGCTCGCACTCCGAGGCAGCTCGCGAGCTTGGATGTCGGGCGCAGTGCTCAGTGGCGAATACGGACGCCGCTTTCCTGCCGGCCGAGCGCGGCGCAAGACGGCGTGCTCGTCATTGTCCCGTGGCTGGCCGATGTTCAACGAAAAGCGCGCGCGCGCTGCCAACCGCAGACGTTTGCCTGATTTCGGTTCCTGCCGCGCTTTGTTTGGTAAACAGATGACGGCCTGGAAGCAGCTTAGGAGGGAAGATGACTCACCTCCGGCTCGTTCGCTCCGCTGCCGCTGTGACGGCACCCACCTGCTCGAACGCGCGCGGCTCGCTTCGCCGGCTATTGGCTGCCTGCAAGCCGATTCAAAGGACGCCCGAGCGAGTTCGCGAACGAGCGATTGGCCGCGCGCGTGCCTTCGCATCTCGACGTAGCTATGCGAGTGCCCTCTCGAGCGCGACAACCGGTCGCTGACTGCGGGCCGCGTACAGCTCTCCAATGACTCACCTACCACGCAGTGGCGGCGTTGGTCGGATGCCGCCCCGAGCGAGTTTCGCGCGGTGGTGGCTCGGGTTCGCCAGGAGTAAACCCGTTCTCAGTGGCAGGCGTTCGGTCACGGGTGCGTGTTATCTTTCACGGGGACCAACGGGCGTCAGGGCGTTGGCGGAGCCGTCGACTCGTTCTTTGCTCGTTGCCCGAGTGTAGCAGCGGCTGCAATTGCGCCCTTGGAGAGCCTACCGCGATGCCTCACAAGAACGAAGTGGGAGGCTGATCGCTCGTGCCGGCTGGTTCAGCGCCTTCGGAATCTTTGGATGGAGACGTGATGCACACGGACTCATTGGGCTTGGGATGGCGGCGCTGGCGCTCACGAGCGTGACTGCTGGTTGTAGCAGTAGCGGTGCCAAAGCAGGCGCCGGTGGTGCTTAGCGGGAGTAGCAGCAGCGCCGGTGGGCGCTCTGCAGGCGCGGTGGATCAGCGCGCGCTGGCGGCGGCGCTTCGTCGTGGCGCGCCGCCCGTTCAGACAATTTTGTCGGTCGGGTGAGTGGGGACAATGCTCGGATTCGTTTCGTTCTGTCGCACCTGAGGCCTGAAATCCCGGCCGCCATATGTCGACGAAACGCGGGCAAAACACGCCACCAGTCCGACAATTTTGTCCGAGGCCTAAGGCCTTTCCGACAAATTTGTCGGACACAAATGAAATAGCTGATTTCCAAGCTGTTTCACGGCTTTTGGGGTGGCGTGCTTCGCCGCTTTTTTGCCTCATGGCACATGCGTTGCACTGAGCGGTGCCCATGACGGTGTCGCAACGAAAAATCGGAATCAGTGAGCGAAGCGGCCGAGTCGTCACCTTGAACGCACGCTGCGCGCGAGCGCTCTCAACTGGTGCGACAACGTTAGCTGCCAACGCTCACAGCGATTCGCAATTCGACGTTCGCTCGCGAATCGTTTGAAACGATTCGCGGTGCTCTCGCTGCGACTCACCTGATTTTCGAAGCCCACCCTGACTCGAAGGCGGTCGTGTGTCCGCTCGCCTTCGCCCTTGCCCCATTACTTGTTGTCCCGGAGCTCTCACCTCAATGATCAAGCATCGATTCCTTTCTTCTCGCATCGCAGCCGCAGCCTCGTTCGTCGGCGTGTTGGCGGCCGCTGCAACTTCGGCGCAAGCGCAGGAGACGGCGCCGGCGGCACCCGTCGCCGAGCCGGCACCTGTAGCCCCTGTTGACGCGCCGCCGCCCGAGGCTTTGCCGCCCGCGCCGCTGGCAGAGGCAGAGCTGCCGCCGTCTGCTGCGGTGAAGCCGAAGCCCCCTCCGTATTCACTGCCCTGGCAGCTGCGCCCGGTGTCACCGGCCAACGTCATCCGTCTCGACTCGTCGCTGGGATTTTACAAGAACCCGGCGAATAAGACGAACGGGACGGCGCTGGTCTCGACCTTGCTCGGCAGTTACAAAGTCATTCCGGATTTGGCCGTGATTGTGCGCGCCGGTTTCGTCGAGAACTGGCCGGCGACGACGGCGCCGCAACAGGCGCACAAAACCGATTTTCTGAATCCGGTGGTCGGCGGCGCCTACGGTCTCAAATTGTCGCCCGATTTCAAGCTCGGCCTGTTCTTGGGCGTGGCCTTGCCTATGGGCGACGGCGGCGGCAGCAACAGCAGCCTGGGGAAGAAGGGCGCTACCGGGGTCGGCATCAACACCCGCTCGGCGTTCGACAACGCGATGTTCGCGATCGACTACTTCACGGTGTTTCCGGGCGTAGACCTGGCGTTCGTGAAGGGCGGCTTCACGGTGCAGGCCGAAGCCACCATTCTCAAGCTCACCAAGGTACGCGGCCCCGCGGCAACCGAGGACGATTCCAAGGTCAACTTCACTGCGGGCTTGCACGCCGGGTACTTCGTCACTCCGTTCTTTTCGCTCGGTGCAGAGCTTCGGCATCAACGTTGGCTCTCGACGCCGATGAACGTCAGCAAAGACTATTCGTCCGCAGCGACGGCGACTCACTCGATTCGCGACACCACGACGTTCGCCGTTGGTCCGCGTTTTCACTTCAAGCTATCGGGCAGTAGCTGGTTCCGCCCCGGCGTCTCGTTGACATTGCCCATCGACGATCCGATGAAGAAGGCTGAGTACAAGGTCGTGCAACTCGACCTTCCGATCTCGTTTTGAGCCTGCGCAGGGCCGGCGCGCGATCACGATGAAGGCTGCGCTCAAGCGCTAGGCGAGCGATTCCCAGGCGCCGAAACCGTTGCTTGGGGCGGCGAAGGAGGACTCGCCCAGACGTTCGGGTTGAGCTTTCCACAGGGCGCACGCCCCGTGGAAAGCTCTTTCCGCGCCACGGGACGGCGTCGATCCGGACAAGGACAGGCGCTCGTGACGGCGCCCGCATCGCAAATGATTGACAAGATCACGACGAGTCATGAAGAACGATAGCGACTCAGGCCAGCCATCCGCCGCAGATTCCGACTCAATCCGAGCTCACGTTCAGCGCGCGTGTCTCGCCGGGTTTACGGGTATAGCGCGCGTAACGATTGTCGGTGACATCGGCTATTGGTTCTTTCGCCGCGGCGTAATTTGCCATGCCATGACCGTTGATTTGACGGGCGATGACGCGGCACTTCGCATGCTTTCCTGGGAGGCCTGCGACTGGCAGCCGTGTGTTCGACCGTGGCCGTCGGAACGAAGCGTCTTCCTGTCCTGGGTCGAGCTCTTTCAACGCGCCGGTGAACTGCCGCGCGCCAGGGCTCCATTGCGCTCCGTTGCCCCTCAGCCGCTTCCTCCTCCGCGGCTGTCGAGCCCCGCACCGACGTTCGCTAACCTCACGCCGCGGTTTTTTTCCACACCAGTACCCGCGGCGGCGCCGCCAAGGCGTCCGCTCAGCTCAGCGCAGCTCGAGTCGTTGGCCGGAGCCGCGACCGACTGTTGGGTGCTCGAAGCAAACGGCAGCTCGCGCACTCTGCGTGGTGAATCCGGCGTGCTTTCAGAGCTGGCGGGCTTCGCTTCACAGCTCTGTGATAGAATCGGAGCGCTCGTTGGCGCTGGCCGCTGCCTCGCATTCGAGGCAGCTTACTCGGAGCACACCCTTCTGGTTGCGAACAACGGTTCGAACACGGTGGCACTCACCGTTGCTCACGGTAGCGAACTCGGTTGGGTGAAAGAGCAGCTCAGGCTCTAACTCGCCGAGGTTCAAGCTGGCGTAGGCCCGCCGCTGGCGGCTGTTGCTCCAAGAGCCGCCGTTCAGCCAGGGCCTTTTCACGACGCAGCTCGTCCTCGGTTTCCCACAGCTCTTCGATGACCTTTCGCAGGTGCCTCACGGCCGGGCGAAACACGAATAACCCCTCCGCCGCTAAAATTATCAGAGTCACGAGCATCAGCCCGAACTCGACGTGCGTTAGGCGTGTGACGCGTGCGTTCGCCTCGGCGTCGTATTGAAACACGATTGCGTCCATCCCTTTCAGAAAAGCGGGCTCGCTTTCGAGTAGCGTTTTCGCGCTCTCGCGCCGCTGCGCCTCAGTCGGGTTCGCCAATGCTGCACGTACTGCCGCGACCATCCTTTGGTGGGGCGCCTCGAGGCCTGCGAACATGACTGCGACGGTGTGACTGTTCTCGCCCGGCAGCTCGAGTGTTAGATCGCCCACCTGCAAGCCAAGATGCGAGCGCTCCCATAGCTCAAGCGTGGTCCGGAGCTCATCGGTGCGCGCGCCGGGCCCCGCCGGATCCCGCTCTGTGAACATGGCGAGCGCCGATTTCGTTAGCTTCTGACTGAGCATGCGCTGCCTGCCGGCGATGTTCACCAGATGCGCGTCGCTGTGCTGCCGCGCGAGCGAGAGCTGCACGAGGACCTGGCCGCCGATCGACAACAGAGCGACAGAGGTTAGCGCGAGGATGTAGCGCAACGTGAGAGATTTGCCTGGCAACTCAGTCTTTTCGAACATGCAGGCAGGCTGCCCGCGCGAGCTTTTCTCGCGAGTGTCTGGGCCATTTCTCCTCGCGCGGTGCTCGACTGACTCAACGCTGAGTTCAGACCGCGAGCTCGGCAATCGCACCCGAAAGCGCTCAGCGCAAGACTTTGGCGGCAAAGTCGGTGTGGCGGGGCCAATGTGCGTTGCTATCGGGATCGGTCCGCGCTGGTTGAAACGGCGACGGACATGTGCAAGTTTTCTAGAGTAAATGTTGCGAAGCATGACGCATAACGTAGGAAGCGAGCGGAGCCTTGGTTCACTCCTCGTGCTGGCCCTAGCTCTCGCGAGCTGCGCAACCTATCGGGACTCGGCCAGTGATGATCCGTCGAGTTCCGCGGGAGCCAGTGGTAGCGGCATCGGCGCCGCTGGCGCCAGCAGCGGAGGGTTCGGTGACAACGTTAGTGCTGCAGGCTCGGCCGGGGCCCCTCCGTCGCAAGGCGGCGCTGGGTCCGCCGGAGCAGCAGCCAGCGCCGGCGCCCAAGCCGGCGGCTCAGGTGGCAAAGCAGCGAGCGGCGGCAACGGCGGTGCTGCGGGCGGCGCCGCGGGCAGCGCAGGCAGCGGCGTGGCGGGCAGCGGCGGCGCGGCGGGCAATGCGGGCGCCAGCGCGGGCAGCGGCGGTAACGCAGGCAGCGGTGGCAACGCGGGCAGTGGCGGTACGGCGGGCAGTAGCGGCACGGCGGGCAGTAGCGGCACGGCGGGCAGTGGCGGTACGGCGGGCAGTGCAGGGAATGCCGGTAGCGGCGGCGGGACCGAACACCTGCTCTCTCAAGGCAAACCGGCCACTGCGGACAGCGAGCAAACCACCAAAGGCAATCTCGCGACCCTCGGCAACGACGGCTCTCTCTCGACTCGCTGGTGCGCCGCAGACAGCGCGCTCGGTCATTACTGGCAAGTGGATCTGGGCGCGTCGAATACAATCACGAAGCTACACGTGGTCTGGGAACAGGCCGCGAATTATAAGTTCAAGGTCGAAGGCTCGCCGGATGGCAGTGCCTGGTCGTTGTTGCTCGACCAAACCAACTCCCCGAACACGATGGCCGATCAAACGTACCCGCTTAGCCCCGCGCCCAAAGCGCGTTGGGTGCGCGTGACCGTGACGGGCCTGCCCACGAACACGATCTGGGCGAGCTTCTTCGAAATGTCGGTACTGGGTTACTAGCTTGACGGTGACCCAGTAGGGGTACGAAGCGGCGGCATCGTTCACGACGGAAAGACGAAGTGAAAGAACTCGGAGCGAGACGCCACTTTGGCTTTCGCGTAAACCTGTGAAAGGTGCTGCCGAATCGTCTTGTCGCTGTTGTTCTCTAGGCGAGCTATCTCGCCGGTGGGGAGGCCTTTCAACAGCAGCCGGGCGATCGCCTGCTCCTTTGCCGTCAACCCCAAATTCGACAGTGCACGATCGACCAGGTGGCTGATGTTGGCGTGGTCGGTGAGCACCATCGAGAGCGCGCCAATGAGCTCGGCCGCACGAAACGGCTTTTCGAGTAGCTACGAAGTGCCGTCATTGAGCAATTGCTTGACGTTGGCGACGTTCGCAAAGGCACCTCGTCGGCCAGTCCACTGGCAGGGCTGGCCTTCAACGGCTCGAGAAATTGCCGGATCAGGCCAGAACGTAGGCCGGCCAGGAAGCGTCTGTCGACCCGCAGCGGGCCGACGACTCTACGTCCCCGCTGCGCTGGTACGGGCCGCCCGCGGCGGCGACGTGGGCACGCTCTTGTGCACCTCCTCCATGTCGAGCGCGCGCACTTTGCTGACCAGCGCGTCGAGTGCGGAGGCCGGCAGCATGCCCGGCTGGACGGCGAGGAGTACGCCGTCGCGCAGAACGGCGAGCGTCGGAATCGCGCGGATGCCGAAGGACGCGGCGAGACCAGATTCTTCTTCGGTGTTGATCTTGCCGAATACTACGTCGGGGTGGCGGGCTGCGGCCGCTTCGAATGTGGGGGCGAACGCGCGACACGGGCCGCACCACGCGGCCCAGAAGTCGAGCACCACGATGCCTTGTTTGACGGTTGCGTCGAACGTTGCCTCGGTTACTTGCACGGTTGCCATTGTGCCTCCTTGCACGTGAGAGCCAATCCGCGACCCAAGGGTTCAACCGTTAGCTGCCAAGAAGTCTCGCAGAGCGACTTTGACCGAAGCTTGAATCGCGGTCGGAATCTGTGTGGCAGGCGCAGCCGTCTGGCATAGGCTCAACGTGCGCTTGAGAGATTCGCAGGCGCCCTTGCAACGCGGACAAACCTCGATGTGCCGCTCCATCTCCGCGCACACTTTCGCACTGATTTCGCCCTCCAGATGCGCCGAGAATAGCGCCAGCACGTCGGGGCACGTGCCCGCGGCCGCGGGCAAATCGCTCGGAATGCCGAGCAGCGGTGCGACGTGCATGCGCACCGACAGCCGAGCGCGATGGAGCCTGCTCTTCACGGCTTGAACGCTTGCGCCGGTCACCCGGGCGACTTCGGGAGCTGTCAGACCTTCCACGTCCCGCAGCAGTAGGACCTCCCGATACATGGGCTCCAGGGCTCCAATCGCCTGCTCGAGCGCTTGTTCGACTTGCTTGGAAGCTATCGCCTCGTCAGCCGTCTTACCCGAATCGACGACCTGTTCAGCAGCGCTGTCGAGGGTGGAGGGGGCCTCCTTCGGAGCAAACTTGCTCTTGCGGCGTTTCTTGACACAGAAGCTCCGGGCGACGCTGTAAAGCCAGGTTGAAATCGAGGAGCTACCGCGAAAATCGCGGACGTTCCGCGCGACACTCAACAGGGTGTCCTGGAGCACGTCCTTTGCGTCCTCCGGATCGCGGCACATCTTCAAGCCAAAGCGATAGACCTGCGCCTGGTGACGCTCGAGCAGCTGCTCCAACGCATCTGCATCGCCCAGACGCGCCCGCTCGAGGAGTCGTTGATCGTCGTCGGGCATTGAGCTCATCTAAGGCAGAAGCTGCTCGGTAGCCACAGGGCTTCTAGAACGCTCCCACAATGTCGCGCTTTGTGTCCGACGTTGAACCCTTTCGGTGTCGCCTGGCTCTCACCTGTGGAAGCAGGAAGGTTCCACGAAACTCGAGCTACGCCTCGTTTTCGCAGTCGACACGCACGCTCAGGCCGAACACGTCACGGCCCTGGGCGATCTCAGAACTCAAACGAACTGCGCGCCCCTCCACTCGACGCAATCGCTGCGCTCGGCTGGATCTAGCGCGCAGCGATTGCGCCCGATCAGATCGCCTCGCGCAGCAAAGCGCCAGTTGGTCTGACGGCTCGATGCTTGCAAGAGC
>JBDTYJ010000177.1:0-11814 GCA_040005755.1 Pseudomonadota bacterium | reverse complement strand
ACGATCACCGCGCAGCATTCCAGAGCCTCGCCGATTCCCATGCGACTGAAGCTCGGTCTCCCGGACATGCTCGGTTCGGCTCCGCTAGCCCGGCGCTTGGCGAGGTTGACTGCGGCGCGGCTACTGCTTCTGTTCTTGTCGCTGATCCTGGTGGGCGCGTTCTACTTGCGCGGCAAGTTCGGCTTCGGCTCGTTCACGATGCGCGTCGCGCTGGCGAGTTTCGGGTTTTCCTTCGCACTAACAGGACTGTACGCCGTGCTACTGCGGCGTGGGTGGCGGTTGCAGCGGCTGGCTGAGGTGCAGCTGGTTCTGGATCAATTGACCTGGACCGTCGTTGCCTATTTGACCGGCGGCGCCGCCAGTGGTGCGACCTCATTTTACGGCTTATCCTGCCTCGTCGGCGCCAGCCTGTTCGGCCTTCGCGGAGCGGTGTTGGGCGCGCTTTCCGGCGCCCTGAGCTACGGCGCGCTTGTGTTCGCGTTGCAGCGCGGAGTTCTATCGTCCCCGCCCGATCAACCGCCGTCCATTTATCGTCTGTCGTCGGATGAGCTCACGTTCTACCTGCTCGTGAACCTACTGGTGCTGATCGTCGTGGCCTTGCTCGCGGGGACACTCGCCGAGCGCTTGCGCTGGGCGGGTGGTGCATTGGCCGCCGCCACCGAGCGCGCAGATCTCGCCGAGCGCATGGCGGGGCTCGGGCGCCTAGCAGCTGGCTTGGCACACGAGATTCGTAACCCGCTCGGCTCAATTGCTGGTTCGATTCAGCTCCTTCGCACCGCCACGGGTCTGTCCGAGGAAGATCAGCGCCTGTGCGACATCATTCAGCGGGAGACTCGGCGCTTGAACGATTTGGTGACCGACATGGTCGACCTTTCGAAGCCCAAGAAGCCGATGTTTGCGAACGTGGATGCAGCCAGCGTGGCACGGGAGGTGGTCGCGCTCACTGCGCGGAGCGGTCGTGCCGTGTCCGACGTTGAAGTGCTGTACACGGGCGCTGAGGGCGCGCCCGTGTGGGCGGACAGCGCCCAACTTCGGCAGATGATCTGGAACCTGGTCCGCAATGCGGTGCAAGCCAGCAGCCCCGGCGACGCCGTGGAGGTCGCTGTCGAGATCACGCAAGGCCAGACCTGGCTGCGTGTGTCGGATCGCGGAGTCGGTATCGACGAGGCGGCTCGCGCGCGCTTGTTCGATGCCTTTTTTACTACGCGCTCGCAGGGCACCGGCATGGGGCTCGCCCTCGTCAAACGCATCGCGGATGAGCATGGCTTTGCCATCGCCGTGGACAGCAGCCGGGGGCGTGGCGCGACTTTTCGCGTTCACCTAGGGCCGGTCCGCGCATCGCGACCACCGCCTGCGGCGTAACACCGTGAACGCTCCGACCGTATCGTAGCTGCCACAACGGGGCAGGTGACGCCTCAACTCAGTTACGACGGCGTCGCTGTAATCAGCAATATTCGAATGATTGCCGCAGGTTATCGCGTAGCCCGGGCCTGGGAAAGATTTGGCACCGCCCTTGCGTATAACACTCGGAGAGCCCACATAACGAAGCGAGAACCCCATGATCACCATCCGTCGCTCCAGTCAGTTCCTCGCCGCATTGGCCTTTGCTGTCTCGCTCTCGCTGCCCGCGTTGGGCGCCGAGGCGGAGAGCTTCGTGAAAGGCAAACACACGGAGCTCACGGAGCTAGTGAGCAAGGCGAAGTCCGCGGACGACGAGAAGAAGCTCGACGCAGCGTTCGACGCCGTATTCGACTACAGCGCCTTGGCCCAGGCCACGATGCAAGGCTCGTGGGACGGGCTAACCCCGGCGCAGCGCGCGGACTTTACGACCGTGCTGAAAGACTTGGTGCGCAGCGCCTACCGCCGCAACATCAAGAAAACTCTCGGTTACGCCGTGGACTACAAGGGTGAAGAGGACGGTGCGAGCGGCAAAATCGTGCGCACGGTGGCCCACAACACGAAAAACACTCGCGAAGAGCCGGTGAGCATCGATTACGTGGTGCACCAAGTCGACGGCAAATGGCTGATCAACGACATCGTGACGGAGGGCGCGAGCCTCGCTCATACTTATCGTAATCAGTTCAAGAAGATCATCACTAAGCACGGCTTCGACGAACTCTTGAAGCGCATGAAGGCGAAGCGCGACAAGGGCGGGGATGTGGGCTGATATTTGAGCTTTCGGGCGCCGCGGCGGCTTATTGACCGCCGCCGCGCCGAAGGCGCTGCGCTTTGCCCCGCGATCTCGCCCTTTTCTCGGGAAATTTGCGCGCATGGCGCGCCCGACTGGTACGATCCAAAGACCTTGGGTCCGTCCCGGAATTCGTCCAGCGTTCCGCCCCTCGCGCCTCCGTTCGCGCGGGATGCGGGCGTTGAAGCGCCTTGCGCGCTCGCAGACGAGCAGCGCGTGCCACTCCGGTTGACGGTGACCCGCGGCGTGCTGGGGATGGAGCTGTATGAGGCTGTCCAGCTGGGGCCGCTGGAGGTGACTCGCCTCTCGGTAATCTTGCCGAACCTGAAGTTCCCGCTCGACTTGAGCGGGGGCGTGCCGCAGTTTCGGCACCGCCGTGGAGATCTCGAGCACGCCACACTGCGCACCGATTGGACTCGCTTAGCGCGGTTCTTCGAGCGCCGCGTGGGTGACGTAATCGGGCCTTTGGTTCGACCATTGGCCATTTTTTCGCGACCGCAGGGTGTTGGTGTCGGCCTCGTCGCAGAGAGCGCGGCGCTGGCGTTCGATCTCTTATGGGTACCCGATGAGCGGCACGCGCGTTTCGTGATCAGCGCCTCGCGCGGCGTCGGCTTGGCCGGGCCCGCGCTCGGCTACGCACAGCGCGCGTTGGACAGCATGTTCCAGGGCTTGGGCGAACGGCGCGGACGCGTCATTTCGATTCCGGACGCCGGCGCGCTGCTCGGCCGCCTACTGCTGCCTGCCGTCGGCGCGCGCGCCCCGTCGGCGCGGCGTGTGCGCTTTGGAATGCTGTCTGTGAGCGCGGACGATCTGTACCTGGAGCTGGACGCGAACTTCGGTCCCGCCGAGCTCACCGCAGACGGAGCCCGTGCTCTTGAGCTCGCACGGTTGGTGTCGGACGCGGACGAGGCGCTCGGGCGAGGTGCGGCCGAGGAAGCGCGGGCGGGGTATTTGGCCGCCCTGGAGCATGCTCCGCGTCATCCAGAGTTGGTGCGTCTGATCGCGGATCTGGACCTGCAGGTCGCTGACCGCGCCGAGGCGGCGCTGGGCATGGTGATCGAGAGTATGCCCGCAACACGCGCTGGATTGACCGGCGCCGAGCTGCTCTGGCGCTTGCGCGATTTCGATGGCGCGCGGCAGGCTGTGAGTGAGGCCATCGAGCAGGAAAGCTTCGCGCCACTTTCAGCGCTTACTTATTGTCGCTTGGCGGAGCATGAGCATTCGGCGCTTGAACGACGCGCGGCGCTGGATCGCGCCGTGGCGTTGGCGCCGGGCCTGGAGCTGCCGCGGTTGCGGCGCTTCGCCGCGCGGCTTGAGCGCGGGGACAGTGAAGGCGCGCTCGCGGACGCTGAGCATTTGGAAGCAATGACGCCCGGCGCGCGCGGCAAGCACGCCAAGAATCTGCAGGCCGCTCGAGCCTTTTCTGCCGCCGGTTTCGGGCGCGAGGCACGCCGTTGTTTCGAGCGTGCGCTCCGCTACGCGCCCGACGACGCGGGCGCTACTGCAGGCCTGGCTCGAGCGCTGCTAGAGGCCGGCTTGCGCGAGCGTGCGGCGACGCTCCTTTCGCGCGCCGTGACGCTGTCGGAGCGTAGCGGTCAGCCGGACGCGGACGCGCTGCTCGACTTGGCCCGCGTTTTGGCCAGTGACTTGAAGGATCTTCCGCAAGCGATCGCGCGTGTGCGTCAGGTGTCGGCCTCGTCAACGCGTCACGTCGAAGCGCGCCGTCTCGAAGCGCAATGGCGCTCAACGCTGGGCGACATCGCGGGCGCCTCCTTGGTCTACGGCCGGATGCGCGAGGCGATCGAACTGGCCGCTGAAGTGCCGGAGAACGCCGCCCTGTACCTCATCGAAGCGGCAAACTTCGAGCTCACGGTCGAGCGTGATGTGCTGGCTGCGGAGCGTCACCTGGCGGTCGCGCTGCGCGTCGCGCCGCAAGACGAGGGCGTGACTGAGCGCTACCGCGCCGTTGCTGCGCAGAGTGTCGAACTGCAAAAGCAGCGGAAGCGCGACGCCTGAACGCCGTTTATTCAGGCGAAGCTGGTGCAAACAAGGCGTGCCAAGCGCGCTCCAACGATGGCGCGTCGGCGTTCGGCACGATCGCGCACAGGCGAAGGGGCGAAAGCGACGTGGCGAGCGCGGATCCCGGTACGCACTCGAGCCCCCGCGCTAAATCTGCCGCCCGCCGGGCCACACCGACTGCGACGGCACTCACGGCCGTGACGTCGCAGCGCACCTGCTTCGCGCCTGCTGCGAGCAAGCGCTCCGCAGTCTTCGCAAAATCAGGCACGCTGGTCAAGGACAGGAGGAGCGTGCTCTGCTGCGCGAACCAGGCGTCGCGAATGGGGATGTCCGCGTCGCCGGCGATTGCCAAGAGCTGCGCGCGGACGGCATGTTCGGCCTGTACCCAGGCGACCTTGGCGTCGACAACGATCGCGGTCGGCTCGACGGCAGCTCCTTCGACGCGCGTTTCAGGGCCCGAGCCCTGATCGGCGTAGTCAGCCGTCTTGCGCGCATGAATCACGATTTTGTGCCGCCGCGCCCAGGCGACCGCACGCGCGTTCAAGACTTTTGCGCCGGATTCGGCCATCTCTTGCATGGTGTCGTAGTCGATCGTCGGCAGGTGACGCGCGCCTGCGACATTGCGTGGGTCCGCGCTGTAGATGCCGTCCACGTCGCTGTAGATTTCGCAGCGCTCTGCGCCGAGCGCTGCCGTGAGCGCCACGGCGGTCGTGTCCGAGCCGCCTCGTCCGAGCGTGGTGATCTCGCGGCGATAGCTCATGCCCTGGTAGCCCGCGACAATTACGACGCGGCCGCGTGCCAACTCATCCTCGATACGGTGCGGTCGTACTTCGATGATTTGCGCGTCGAAATGGCGATCGTTGGTGATGATACCGGACTGCGAGCCCGTGAAGCTGACCGCGTCGCAGCCGCACGTCGAAAGCGCCATGGAAAGGAGCGCCATGGTGACGCGTTCGCCGGTGCTGACCAGCATGTCTAGCTCGCGCCGGGGCGGCTCCGGGGCCAGCGAGCGCGCTAAGCCGAGCAGGTTCTCGGTGGTCTTCCCCATCGCGCTCACGACCACCACCACGCTGAGGCCCGCACGCTGCGTGGCAGCTACGTGGCGTGCCACCTGCAAGATTTTCTCCGTGTCGGCCACGGAGGAGCCGCCGTATTTTTGGACGACGATGGCCACTTCAGAAGCAGAGCTATCAGCTCTGGCATTTTTGGCCAATTTCCCGTTAATTCCTGAGTGCCCCCCCCACAAATAATCGCGGCGTCGCGCGTGGTTTGACGAGCTAAACGAGGTCCGTAGCAGCCACCGTGGCCACGCCGAAGCCGCCGGCGATCCACAGGCGTTGGCTCGGGCCGTGCCACACCATGCGCGCGACTTTGGCCCACTCGCCGCGGTCGACCACGTCGTGCGCGGGATGCACGGTGCCGCTGTCGAGCCGCGCGACGCAGAGCGCGCTGCCGAGCACCGGATCGATCAACAGAATTTGGCTTTCGTCGCTCGTTTCCCGGTACACCGCAGCGAAGAACTGCGCGCTGCCAGAGAGCTCCGCGCCGCACAGCGCGGTGCTGCCCACGCCGCCTGCTACGCGGCGAAAGGATTTGCCGCGATCAGCGGAAACCAGAAGCGCGCGGCCAAATTCTGCCAGCGCCAGCGCATCGCCACAAGTCGCCAAGAGCGGGGCGGCGTTTTGTGCCAGCGAGAGCGCCGGCTCAGCGAGTGGCTGCGTGGTGCGTGTCGAACCCTGACCGACCAACCTCACGAGCGAGCGCTCTTTGCCTTGCGCGAGCAGGGCGGTGGCGCTCTCGCGGGCGAGCGCGGTCACTTTGCCGGGCAGGTCGATGCGTTCGAAGCGATCCCCCGAGTCCAACACATCGAACAGAGCGCCGTCATCCGTGCACAACAGGATACGCCCGCCGGTCTCGGCCAGCGCGCCACCAAAGGCGAGCCGTAGGCGCGCTCCGGGAGGCGCTTTGAGCGTTTCGCGCAGGCGCGTGAGCTGCTCGGCTTGGGACGCGAAGCGAGCGCGCCGAAACAGCTGCCCGCTTTGGGTGCAGGTGAGGGCGACCTCGCGCTCCGGGCCCACCAGCACCAAATCGGCGAGCGCGCTGCCTTCTACCGCAACTCGCAACGGGGTCGTGGAGTCGCTGCGAAACCAGAGCAAATCCGAACTGGCGGCGACAACGCTGCCAGGCGCGGTGCCGAGCGCCATGCACGCCTCGAGCGACGCCGCTGGGAGCAGCACGAGCCAAGGGGACGCGGCCAGCGGAACCGCTGCTTCATCGCTGGCAGTGCCGAGCGAAATCTCGGGCTCGGCGGCGATGCCTTCCTCGCCGTCGTCTTGCTCCAACGACGGGAATTTGCTCTCGTCAACTTTGATCGCGCCGTCGTCGAGGCCTTCGTTACCGTCGTCTGGAGTGAGCGCATCCGGTAACGCCAAACCGACGGATGGATCCACCTCGAATCCCGTATCGTCGTCGTCGCCGTCACGGGCAGCATCGTCGATGCCAACCAAGGTTCCTAAATCCAGCTCAATGGGTTCGTTGTCCCCGATGTTTTCCGCTAGGATGTCGGTTTCTTCGCCGACATCCAGGGTCGTCGACTCTGCGTCGTCGTTGCCGGGGTCGTCGATCACATCCAGCTCGATCGGGCCCTCGAAATAGGTCTCCTCGTCGTCCATCGCTGCCAAGGGTAGCAGGCTTTCTGCCCTGGTCCGTTCCTGCTATGCGTGTCGGTGTTGGAACTGGAAGAACTACTGGATGACGGCCTCTTGGTGAGGCGGCTTCGCGTCAATCCTGAAGACGTGGTGTTCGTCAAGGGGATCTTCGAGGCAAGCGAGGGGTTGTGCGCAATGTATGCACAGCGTGGCGGGGACCTCACGATTGTCGCGCCTGTTTCGCGCGCGCTCGAGCTGGACCTGGTCTTGAATGATCTTGCGCGTGAGTTACACGGTGTTCTCGACGAAACACCGTAGGCAACAAGAAAAGTTCTCTGGGTGCTCGCGCCCCCGTGCGCTCGCCCCCGCACTGTGGGTGCCCACGCGGACGAGCGGGGTGAGCGATTGATCGCGACGTCGCTGCTTGGCGTTGCGAGACAGCGCGCGATGACCTAGCTTCCGCGCTGGATGCCGGAGCCGTTCGCGCCGTCTCATATCAGTGCCGTGCCGTCACCCGCGGAGCGCACTCCTTTGCCGCTCGAAGGCCATGCGGACACGCGCTTGCTCGACGCCTGGTGTGAGTGGCTAGGCGCGCTAGCCACGGACGCTGAAGCTGCGCTCGCCGCGGCCATCGCGTACCAAGAATTAGGTCCAGGCGCGCGCGATCACTGGTTGTCGGCGTTGGAGCAAGATGCCGCGCGTCTCAACGTACCGCGCATTGCCGTGTACGCGCCGCTGCTCGCGGTAGAGTCGGATCCGGAACGCCGTGCTCGAATTACTGACGCCATCGGCCCGATGGACGTGGCCGCGACGCCTCGCTATGCGGCCCAGGCGCTATGCGGCAGGCTCACTGACGGCTCGTGCATTGCAGTCCTGATTACGCCGCTGTATCTGGATTTCGTGCAAGTTTTGGCGTGCTCATACCGGGCGGACCGCGGTTTTGGCTGGGTACGCCACGATCCGATCGTCGATCGTCGGCAGGCGCCTCGGCACGGTGAACGCATTGAAGGCACGGTCGTGGAACGGACCCCCATGAAGAGCCTGATCGACGAGCTCGCGCACGCCGTGTTGGCTCACAAGCGCAGTGGTCGCGAGCTGCCCGAGGCGCTGCGCGTGTTCGCGGATTTGTTCGGGCCCAACGTGGGTGGCTCGAGCCCGCCCTCGGCCACGTGATTCGCGGCTTCCTCGCTCGGCTTGCGCTGCTCGCCTGCGTCTCGCTCGGCGCCTGTCAGCGCGTCGATGATTCGCCGCCGCCTGAGCTCCGTGCGCCCAGCGGCGGCAGCGTGCAGCGCTTCGCCTTCGGCACGACCCAAGGTGAAGAGGTCAACAGTGACAACACGCGCGGCCGCGTCACCGTTTTGCTGTTCGTCACTACCTTCGACTTGGCTTCGCAAGTCGCCGCCAAGCGCCTCGAGCAGGTGCTGCGCGCCCATCGGTCGCGCATTTTCGCAGCTGCCGTTGTGATGGAGGCTGCCAAGTACGCACCGCTTGCGGACGTGTTTCGTAGCTCGCTCGAACTATCGTATCCGGTGGCGATTGCTGACCTGATCACCGTGCAGCAAAGCTCGACCTTCGGCGAAGTTCTGAGCGTGCCAACGACACTCGTTCTGGATGCTCAGGGCCGAGAAGTCTTGCGAAAGTCGGGCAGTTTCACGGTCGCGGAGCTCGAGACGTGGCTCGCCCGCGCTGAACACCCGTAATCATTCCGCAGCTTCGCCGGCAAGCGTGACGGCGCTTCGAGCGCGCCAGGTGCGAGGCACTAGGGTTGACCCGGCGCGTCAACGTTCTAAGGTTGCGTTCGAAATGTGGCGCCAGATTCGGCGCCGGAGGAACCACAATGGCGAAACTCGAAGGCACCAAGACTCACGAGAATTTGAAAGAAGCGTTTGCCGGCGAATCACAAGCGAATCGCCGTTACCTCTATTTCGCTAAGGTCGCCGACGTTGAAGGTCTGCCCGAGGTCGCCGGCCTATTCAAGGACACCGCGGACGGCGAGACGGGGCACGCTCACGGCCATTTGGACTTCCTGAAGCAAGTGGGCGACCCGGCCACTGGCAAGCCGATCGGTGACACCGCGAAGAACTTGCTCTCGGCGGTGCACGGGGAAACCTACGAGTACCAGACCATGTACCCGGGTTTCGCCAAGACTGCTCGCGACGAAGGCTTCAGTGACATCGCGGAGTGGTTCGAAACCTTGGCCAAGGCGGAAAAGTCTCACGCCGGTCGCTTCGACAAGGCTCACAAAGAGCTCGGCTGACACCGTATGAGCAAGCACCCCGCCCGCACGCCGGTGGTCGCACCGGTGTACGACCCGAATAACGAGCGTTATTGGGACCCTAAAGATCTCGAGCAAGAGCTCTTGCGCACCTTTCAGGTGTGTCACGAGTGCCGCATGTGCGTGACCTACTGCGGCTCGTTTCCGATCTTGTTTGACGCGATCGATCGCGAGATTGACGGGGGGCGGGCGGAGGGCTCAGAAAACGTGGACGCGAAGACGATTCACGCCGTTACCGACCACTGCTGGCAGTGCAAGCTCTGCTACATCAAATGCCCGTACACGCCCGACGAGGGCGCGCACGAGTTGTTGGATTTCCCGCGTCTGATGGCGCGTGAGAAGGCGCAGCGTTCGCGCCGTGACGGCGTGCCGCTGGTCGATCAAGTCTTGGGCGAGCCGCAGCGCATCGGCGCGTTGTCCGCTGGCCCGCAGGCGAAAATCGCGAATTTTGTGAACAGTACGCGCTTGCTGCGCAAAGTTGCGGAGAAGGTGATCGGGATCTCTGCTGAGTTTCCGCTGCCGCCGATCGCGACGCGCGCGTTTACTAGTTGGCACCGCTCGCACTCGCGAGGCTCCGGCGCAGGTGAAAACGGTCAAGTGGTGCTCTTCCCAACCTGTTACGGTGAGTACAACTTCCCCGAGGTGCCGCGCGCCGCGGTGCAGGTCTTGGAGCGCAACGGTTTCGAGGTGCTCGTTCCAGAGGCGCTGACTTGTTGTGGTATGCCCAACTTGGACGGCGGCGATATCGACGCTGCGCGTCGCAAAATGCAGGCGAACGTCGAGGCTTTGGCCCCGTACGTGAAACGCGGGCTCCCCATCGTCGTGCCCGGGCCAACGTGTGGCTACACGATGAAGAAGGAGTGGCCAGTCTATTTGGCTACGCAGGATGCGAAAGACGTCGCAGGGCGGACGTTTGATTTGATGGAGTACTTGGATGGCCTTCGTCGTCAGAAAAAGCTGGTCAAGTCCTTCGTGAGCGGCTTGGGCAAGGTCGCCTATCATGCCTCTTGCCACCTGCGCGCGCAAAAGATCGCCATTCCCGGCGCGCGTGTGCTGTCGCTTCTGCCCGATACGGACGTACGCATCATCGAGCGCTGCTCTGCGGTAGATGGCACGTGGGGCATGAAGGCCAAGTACTATGCAGAGGGCGTGCGCTACGCAGCACGCTTGTCTCGAGCCATTGAAGATGAGCAACCAGCCGAGGGCGAGCTGTCGGTCGTTACCGACTGCAGCTTGGCTGCGCTGCGCGTACTGAAGGAAAATGGTCGCGTCGCCCGGCACCCGATCGTGGCGCTTGCCGAGGCTTATGGCTTCAGCGCAGAAAGCCGGACCGAATGAGCCTAGTCAAGCGTGGTGAATTGCTCGGTTTGGCCGAATACGAGCAAATTCGCGAGCCATTTCGGCAACGCATCATCGCCATGAAGCAGGCGCGTCGCGTCGCGCTCGGCAGCAATATGACCGTCGTGTTCGAGAACCACGACACCGCGCTCTATCAGATCCAGGAAATGCTCCGCACCGAACGTATAACCGCGGAAAAGGCGGTGTTACACGAGCTCGAAACGTACAACGAGCTCGTGCCCGGCCCGCACGAACTCTCGGCGACGATTTTTATCGAATACCCGGACCGTGAGCAGCGTGAGCGCATGTTGGTCGCGCTCGCGGGCGTTGAAAGCGCATTCTTCGTGCGGGTTGCCGGTGAACGCATCGCGGTGCTGCCGGACACGCGCGGCACCGAAACGGATCGCACCATTGCGGTGCAGTACGTCAAGTTCCCGCTCACTCCGTCCGCTGAGGCAGCTCTACGCCGCGGCGAAACGGATATCTCGCTGGGCGTGGAGCACGACGCCTATCGCGTCGAGGTCATGCTCAACCGCGCTACGCTCGCGAGCCTGAGCGACGACTTCGCCTAGGCCCCGTAGCTGCTCCGCGCGTTGTGCCGACAGCGCGCGTCGCGGCTGCTCTCAACTCTCGGGGCGATACGCGGGGAAGGGATTCAGGAACCAGCTCGTGCCGCTGTTTCGGTACACGGTCAAGCGCGCGAAATCGACGCCCAGAATGGCGGAAAGCCCGCGCTCTTCATGACTTCCGACGCTTCCGCCGACGCCCAAGCCGATGCCCCAGGGCATGCCCAGCCACAATGTGCCAGCGCCGCCCACCGAGTGCTGTCCCCAAAAGCGCTCGTACGGACCGACGTCCAGGGCGAGGCCGAAGTCGCCGTTGACGTAGCCGCGCGTGGCCCCGCGCACGAGCAACGCCAAGTCACTGCCGTAGCCGAAGTTTGGTTCCCATGAGAACAAGCCGCCCACCACGAAGGGGTTGGCCGGTGAGCTTCCGAGGCCGAACTGGACGCGCATCGCGGCGACGCCGCGCGTCGATAGTGTTTCCTGGTGCAGCTGGGTCGCTCCTGCTCCGATAAACGCCCAGGAGGAGACGTCCGCGCGTGCCGTGCGGGCGCGGCTCAGGAGCAGCAAGCTCGACGCGAGTACTAGAGACAGGTGTAGCGTGCGCCGTGTGCTGCGCCCCGCTCCGAATTGCCGTTGGCTGTTCACTTTGGGTCCGATCGAATCGCTAAGCGATTTGTGAGAGTGCCGCGAGCAAGCAGTCGAGGTCCTCGCGACGGTGCTCTTCCGTGACGGCGATCAGCAGGCGATCGGCGAGCTTCTGGTCGACGCGACCCAAATCGA
>JBDTYJ010000176.1:0-11814 GCA_040005755.1 Pseudomonadota bacterium | reverse complement strand
CCCGCAGAATAGATAAATCCGTATTGGGCGGGATGACATAAACGTGATCCGGTTCGACTCTCAAGCCGTCCTTGACCCAGAGCACGGGCATCTCCGTGGTGCGCTGCAGGAGCTCGACCAAGATGCCTTTATGCGTCGGGTCCAGGTGTTGAACGACGACGAAGGCGATGCCGCACGCTTTGGGTACTTGCCCAAAGAATTGCTCGAACGCTTCGAGCCCGCCTGCCGAAGCGCCCAACCCAGCGATCGGGAATTTCGCCCCCGGCCCGATTTGAGCGGTTGTCGGCACTTCGCGCGCGGGCGCCGCGACGTTGGTCTTGCGACTCGTTTTCGGGCGACGCTTTCGGGGAGCGGACGCGAGTATTTTTTTCATTAGCGAGCGAGCCTTGCAACCGCGCGACGCTCGCTACCGGGACCGCTCAAGTAACACCGTTTCTCACGCGCCGCAGCAACCAATTGGCGGAGCCTGGCGCGCTATTTGGCGTGCGCCATTGGGCTTGCGAGTCACCGCAAGTTACACGCAATCACGACGAGCGCTGACGCATGCGGCTAATTGTCTCGCGTAAAGGTCGACGTATCACCCAATAATATATCTCTGACTGCGCAACTTGCGACGGCCAGGTCACGTGGCTAAGGTGCTGCGATGAGCCCGCACGAGCTGCGCTTTCGTGCCACCAACGATGCCTAAGCCGAAACCTAGCGAGCTCGCTGAGCGGCCGCATGATTGGCTCGTTGGCGGTGGCGAGATGGGCGCGCTCGTTCGGCAGCTGAATTGGTCCAAGACGGCGCTCGGACCATTGAGCGCGTGGCCGCAGCCGCTACGCACCACGGTCAGTACCTGCCTCAATTCGCAACTGCCCATCCTGGTTTGGTGGGGAGTCACGCTGGTGCCCATCTACAACGATGCTTTTCGACCCTTGCTTGGGGACAAGCATCCGCGCGCGTTGGGCCAAAGCGGCGGGGAATGTTGGCTAGCTGATTGCTGGACTCTCGGCCCAACCCTGGAACGCGTGGTTTCAGAGGGGAAAGCGGCTTGGTCTGAGAACGAGCTCCTGCCGCTCAAGCGCGGCGGGGTTTCGGAGGAACGCTACTTCACCTTCTCGTACAGCCCGATCCGGCGCGAGGCCAGTGGGGTGGATGGCGTGTCGTGTGCGGTGACGGAAACCACCGCGCACGTCCTGGGCGAACGCCGTTCGCGCACCCTGAGTGCCGTCGTGCAACGAACCGCGAGCGCAGCGAGCGTGGATGAAGCGTGTCGTCTGGCCATGGGCCCGCTCGCCGATAACACCGCTGATCTGCCCTTCGCGCTCGTTTACATTGCGGATGAGCCGAGTCACACGACACGGCTGGCTGCCGCGACCGGGGTGTCGGATATCGACGGTATGCCGGACGGCGAACATCGCATCGGCGCGCGCGGAGATTGGCCGCTCGATGTCGTGCTCACTAGCGGCAGCGTGCGGCTCGTCGAGCAGGACGAATTCCGGCGCGGGCTCGGGGCGCTGCGCTGTAAAGCCGCATCCCCGCCGACATCGGCAATGCTCATCCCGTTCGCGCTGTCGGATGAGGTGGGGGTCTCTGGGGTGTTGGTTGTCGGCCTCAGCACGGCGCTTGCTGTCGATGACCAGTACCGGGGCTTTCTCGAGCTGGTCGCCGAACACATCGGGAGCGCCGCGGCGAACGGCCGCGCTGCCGAGATGGCCCAACGACGAGCCCTCGAGCTAGCCGAGTTAGATCGCGCAAAAACGGCGTTTTTTTCCAACGTTAGTCATGAATTTCGCACGCCGCTGACATTGCTGCTCGGACCGACGGAACATGCCTTGGAGTCTCCGGACAAGACGCTGCGCGGCGCAGACCTGGAGATGGTGCACCGCAACGCGCTCCGTTTGCTGAAGCTCGTGAATACGTTGTTGGAGTTTTCGCGCATCGAGGCCGGGCGTGCAGACGTCGCGTTCGAAGAGACCGATTTGGCGGCGCTGACTCGCGACATTGCGGCAACGTTTCGCTCAGCGTTCGAGCGCGCTGGCCTGACCTTCGAGGTTCGCTGTGAAGTGCTCGAACAGCCGGTCTTCGTCGATCGCGACATGTGGGAGAAGGTCGTCCTGAATCTACTCTCGAACGCCTTCAAATTTACCTTCGAAGGCGGCGTTGTGCTCACGCTTCGCGGCGCTGAAGGGCAGGTGCTGCTTGGCGTGCAGGATAGCGGCGTTGGTATCCCGGCGCCGGACCTGCCGCGCATGTTCGAGCGCTTCTATCGGAGCGAAAAAACGCGCTCGCGCAGCTACGAGGGTACTGGCATTGGGCTCGCGTTGGTGCGTGACCTCGCCCGGCTGCACGGAGGGAACATTGCCGTCGAGAGTTGCGAGGGCGCTGGTACGACCTTCACGGTTACGATCCCTACGGGCAAGGCACACTTGCCTGCCGAACGCATCGGCGCTCACCGGCAACGCGTTTCGATCGCCGCGCAGCCCAAGTCCTACGTCACGGAGGCGTTGAGCTGGCTGCCCAAATCCGCTGGCCATAAGAGTGAATTGCCTCCGCCAGTTCCGGACATCGACTCGATCGTGCCGGCCAACACGGTCGCGTCGAACGCGCGGATTATCGTGGCGGACGACAATGCCGACATGCGTGATTACTTGTTGCGCTTGCTCGGTCGCACTTGGCAGGTGACGGCTGTCGCTGACGGCGCTCAGGCCTTGTCTTTGGCACTCAGTAACGCGCCTGATCTCGTCTTGACTGATATCATGATGCCGACTCTGGACGGCTTTGGGTTGATTCGCGCCTTGCGCGATAACCCGCGCACGGCTTCAGTGCCCGTCGTGATGCTGTCCGCGCGTGCCGGTGAGGGGTCGCGCGTGGCAGGTTTCGCCGCTGGCGCCAACGACTACCTAGAGAAGCCTTTTTCTGCGCGGGAATTGCTGGCACGAGTCTCCACTCACCTCGAGCTCGGGCGCTTGCGCCGTGCCGCTAATAGCTTGCTTGCCGAGCGCGAACAGCTGCTCTTGCGCGAGCGCGACGCGCGCCGCGAGGCAGAGCAGGCCTTACGGGCTAAAGACGACTTCTTAGCGATGCTAGGTCATGAGTTGCGGAACCCGCTCGCGCCGATCGTGACGGCGTTACAGCTACTGCGCCTACGCGGAAACGATCCCGTCGAGCGTGAGCACGCGATCATCGAGCGCCAGGTCGCCGGCCTTACCATGTTGATCGATGATTTGCTGGACATCTCTCGGATCACTCAGGGAAAAATCAAGCTCAAGCGGGAGTGGGTCGAGATGAGCGCGGTGGTGGCGCACGCGGTCGAAATCGCGAGCCCGCTCTTCGTGCAGCGGCCGCGCTCGCTCGTCGTCAACGTGCCCGCGCACGGCGTTCTGGCTTGGGTGGATCCGACGCGCTTCGCGCAGGTCATCTCCAACCTGCTGACGAATGGCGCAAAATATACCGAAACTGGCGGTAAAATTGTGGTTTCTGCACAGGCGAACGCCGGCGCAATCACGCTCAGCGTCAGCGACAACGGCATTGGCATCGCCCCGGACATGGTGCCACACGTCTTCGACATCTTCATGCAAGAGCGTCAAGGGAGCGACCGCGCACACGGCGGCCTCGGTCTCGGTCTGGCGATTGTTCGGAGTTTGGTTCAGATGCACGGCGGAACCGTCAGTGTTTCGAGTGGCGGGCGCGGCGCGGGCAGCTCGTTCGTGATCAGTTTGCCAGCGGCTGTCCCGGGTCAGGATGCGCCGCCGGAGGTGCGCGCCTCAAGCCCCGTGCACGTGGTGCCAGGCGGAGTGCGTCGGGTGCTCATCGTCGACGACAACGGCGACGCGGCCGAGTTGCTGGCGTACGCCATGAACGCATTCGGCTGTGAAACTCAGATCGCCCACGACGGTCCATCCGCACTTGCTCTAGTCGAAAGCTTTTGCCCTGAGCTCGGGCTGCTCGACATTGGTTTGCCGGGTATGGATGGCTACGAGTTGGCACGGCGGATTCGCAATCGGCCCAACGCAGGGCCAATGCACCTCGTCGCGGTGACCGGCTATGGTCAGAAGAGCGATATCGAGCAAGCGCTCGCTGCCGGCTTTGACGAACACCTGACCAAACCCGTGGACATCCTGCAGCTCAAGACGTTGGTTTCCGGGGTCCGCCCGCTCACTTGAGCGCGGCTCCTTGTACTTACCGAGCCCCCGCGGAAAGACCACGACCCCGAGCATTTCGAGTCAGGCCTGAGCGGTGCTTTTGGTTCGGACACCGGAGGCGGTGGGCAGGCTGAAGAAGAAGGAGGTGCCTGCACCGGGCGCGCTTTCCACCCAAATGCGCCCACCGTGAGCTTCGACAATACCGCGAGCGATGGCGAGGCCAAGGCCCGTGCCGCTTCCGCCGGTGACTCGAGGCGACGTCCAAAACCGATCGAACAAGAGCGGAAGTTGCTGTTCCGGAATACCAGGCCCGGTGTCGCGGACCGCGAAGATGCACTCGTTCGCGGAGCACTCCACGGACAGACGCACGGTCTCGCCCGGCGAGCTAAATTTGATCGCGTTTCCGACGATGTTGTCGAACACCTGCAGCACGCGTTCGCGATCACAGATCACGACCCCGTCGGGGCCGCCGCCGTTCACTAGCTGCACGGGGCGCTGTTCAGCGAGCGGGGCGGATTGATCCCGTGCCTCCGCCAGAAGATCCCTCGTGCGCTCTTCGCGCACTTCGATCTCCACTTGCCCCTCACGAACCTTGGCTAAATCCAGCAAATCCGTGATCAGGCGATTCATGCGTACTGATGAACGGCGGATGCGTGCCACATGAGCTCGCAGATGGCCCTGTTGAGCTTCCAAGTCGCCTGCACTGAGCTCTTCATCCAGCATTGCGACGCTTCCGTAGATCACGCTCAGCGGGCTCTTTAGATCGTGGGACACCACCGCGATCACCTCCTCCCGGGCTCGTACGGCCTGCTCAGCGATACGCAGCGCTTCGTTGACCCGCTCCGTTGCTCGCAACGTGAACTCCACGGCCGCCTCCGCAAGCGCACAATTTACTAATTGCGCCACTCGATCCACCTCAGCCGTCGTCATCTCGTAACCGGAATGCGCGACCACGTCCCCGATTGCGGAGCGAAGCACCTCGTATTCGAGGAGCACGCTCCTGAGGTCGTACCCGGCGTACCAACGCTGCCCACCATGCGCCTTGGCCGCTTCTTCCGGTCGGTCGTCATCACCGAGTTGAAACGCGAGCGCCAGCTCGCGAACGAAGCGATTCAGGTCGTCGACAACCTCACTGTGGACCGCCGCGGGCGGCGGAAGTTCATGACGGCGCGCCCGACCCACGAACACTTCCACGATGCGGTCGGCGTTTTCGTGGATGAGCTCGTGAAGTGTTTTGGGGGGCATCCAGTAAACGGTCAGGTTGAGGGACCAGCGAAGCTCGGGCTTTGTACCACGCCGGGCAGTGGGCGCCGGCCGCAGGGTGCCGATCGCTCGTTCCGCCGGGTTTCCAGCTGCTTTGGGTCCGCGCTGCCGTCGCATCGGTGCCGAGCGCGCTTCACCCGCGACGCCATTAGGGCGCCAGTTCGCGCCCCAGCTGGGCTCAGGTGTGAAACGCGGGGGCGCGTTCTGCCACGTGCTTCGGCAGATGCACGGCTTCGCGCTTGAGCACGTAGGGCAGTTCTGTTCGAGCCAAATGCACGATCAGCTCCGCAATCAAGCCTGTCGCCAAGATCTGCACACCAACCACGATCAGCAGCACGGCGAGGATGAGCAGCGGGCGGTGGCCAATGGACTGCCCCATGAACCAGATGACGCACAGATAGCTGAAGACGGCGAGGCCGACGGCTAGCGTGAGCGAGCCCACGGCACCAAAGAAGTGCGCGGGGCGCCGGCCGTAGCGCAGCAGGAAAACGACCGTGAGCAGATCCATCAAGCCGCGGAAAAAACGGCCACCACCGAACTTCGAATAGCCGAATTTACGCGCGTGGTGCTCGACCGCAATCTCACCGATGCGAAAGCGCTTCCAGTGCGCGAGCACCGGCACGAAACGATGCAGCTCGCCGTACAGCCGCACGTTCTTGAGCACGACGTCGCGATAAGCTTTGAATCCGCAGTTCACGTCGTGCAGCTTCACGCCGGTAGCGCTGCGCACGAGCCAATTGAACACGCGCGACGGCAGCACCTTGGTGATCGGATCGTTCCGCTTTTGCTTGTAGCCGCTGACGAGATCGAAGCCCTCTTCCAGCTTGCTGAGAAAGCGCGGGATCTCTTTGGGGTCGTCCTGCAGATCCGCGTCCAGCGTGAACACGATTTTGCCACTAGCGCGAGTGAAGCCCGCAGCGAGCGCCGCGCTCTTACCGAAATTGCCTTGCAGCTCCAGCAAGCTCACTTCAGGGTGCGCGGCGACGAGGCGCTCGGCGACGGCCACCGAGCTGTCCGTGCTGCCGTCATCCACGAAAATGAGCTCGAAGGTTTCACCGGGCGCCAGTGTGGGCGCCACGGCTTCCGCGATGCGGCGATACAACTCTTCGAGCGTGGCTTCCTCGTTCATGAACGGAATCACGAAGGAGAGCTTCGGGGAATGTGTCGTAGCCATCAGTAAAACAGGCGGACTTAGCGGTGTAGCTCGGAACCTGCCTCAGCCTCTGGGGCCCCGCAAGGCCCGAAGGGCGAGCGCGCTCAGGGCGCGATCTTCAACACTGAATAACCGCCGTTTTTGTAGGCTAGCTCAAGTTCCGGAAAACGGCGCTCGCCGCCCCGCCGCAGGATCACGTAATCCGGGTGGTATTTGCTCGCGATCAGCGCGAGCCGCTCCTGATCCAGCGAGCCGTAACCGCCCATGTCGCCGGCGCTGCGAACGTTTCTGCCGGTCACGTCACACAGGCGCTCATACCAGCCGAGGAGCTCAGTCGGGATCAGCGGCACGGCTTTCCAATCCACGACGATAGCGCGTTGCCCGAGGTAGCGGAGCCCCTCCAAATCCGGCGGGCTCAGGAACACGGCGTCCTTGGGCGAGCTTTCGCGCAGCCAGCGGTACAGCTCCGCCTGCGAGCCGCCCTCTTCCTTGAGCAAGGTAGAGCGGTTGTAGCCTTGAGCCACGCGGTCCGGCGCGAGCAAGTACAAAGCGGCGAGCCCCACGACAAGCGGACTACGACCTAGCCAACGCTTCGCAAAGCCGACCGCGGACGTTTGAGCGGGCAGCAGGTGCTTCAGCAAATCCAGCGCTAGATCCAAGAGCCGTGCCAGCACGGCGATGCCAAAGAAGGCGAACAGCAAGCGCGGCAGCTCAGCTCCCTCCTTATTCCGGAAGAACAAGCCGAACACGCCCAGGCCAGCACCTACTAGACCAATCGCGACGCTGGAGTACGAGCGCAAGATGCGCGGCTTGGACAGAATTTGCGCGAGCGCGCAGGCGACCAAGATCTGACCCATCAGATCCGCGTTGGGCGCGAACCGCCAGACGAAGATCTGATTCACCTTCGGGATTTCGATGAAGGTGGTCAAAACGGTGCCGGTCCAAATCGTGACCAGCAAACCCGCGAAAACGGCGCCCAAACGTCGGCCGTTCGGCGTGCGATGAATCAGCCAGCCGGCGCCGACGCCGAGCATTTGCCAGGCCGCGAAGGGCATGAAATTGCGCTCGTAATGTGCCGGGTTGTAGTGATGCGGCGAGCGGATCTTGAACAGAATTTCCTGCGCTTCACTCGAGGCCTGCGTGTGGGAAGCCGCGAGCAAAACCGGCAAGAGCGCGAGCGTTACCCCGACCAGCGGGGCGAACTGTTCGAGCACGCGCTGACGAAACGCTTTGAAATCCCGGAAGCCGAGCGCCAAATGCGCGATGCCGAAGATGGGGTATGCCAAGACCAGGTAGTTGGCGTGAAAGGCGCCGCCCGCGGCCAAACACAAACCCGAAGCGAACCAACGCTCTTCGATGAAGAACAGCGTGCCCGCCACCGAGCCCAGGGCGCCCAGCGTGGAAGGCTGCATGATCGTATCGAACAGGTAGCTGGCGCCTACGCTGGAGGTGCGCGTGACGAACAGCATCGAGAGCAGTAGCAGGAACGCCGCGAGACCTTGCGTGGCCCCAGCTACGCGCTTCACGATGCGGTACATGCACAGCGCGCCGATCGAAACGGCGATGGTCTGCGCGATGGCAACCGCCCAGCCGCGCCGGTTCAGCTTTAGCAGCAGCGCGCCGAAATAGATGAACACCTTGTGGTACTGCGTGGTGTGGTTGGTGAACCAATCCGCGTGCAGCAAGGTTTTGTCGGTCAGGGCGAGCGACTTCAGGAAGTACACGACCTGATTGTCGAAGCCATAGTTGAAGCCGTAGCTGGCGGCGAAGGCCAGGGCTGCGAGGGCAACCACGCCATATTCCAGGGCACGTGGCAGCCCGCTCTCGGAACGAATCATTGTGCGACCATCAAGCGTGCCCGGGGCAGGTTCGAGCTGTTTTGGGGCTCGCGATCCGAGCCCATTCGCGGGGCTTATATCACGCCGCTCCGGGCCCGGTCGCGCGCTCTCCAGGCCCATGGTATCGAGGCCTGATCCCCAGGCAAATGACCGCAGATCCGAGTTTGAGCCCCGAGCTCTCCATCGTTGCGCCCATGTACAACGAGGAGGGTAACATCGCAGCCTTCGTGACCGCGGTCGCCGAGGCCGTTCTGCCCATGGGCGTGCGCTTCGAGATCGTGCTCGTGGACGACGGCAGCTCCGATGGCACCTGGCAACGCATCTTGGAGCAAGCCGCGCTGCACCCGTTCTTACGCGGCGCCCGTTTGGCCCGCAATTTCGGGCATCAGGCCGCGCTGATGGCCGGGCTGACGGAGGCGCGCGGTAAAGCCATCGTGAGCATGGACGGCGACCTGCAGCATCCGCCCAATCTGATTCCCGAGCTGTTCGCGCGCTGGCGTGAGGGGTACAAGGTGGTCGGCACCGTGCGCGCGGACGCAGAGGACACGTCCTGGTTCAAGCGCACCACGTCGCGCTGGTTCTACGGCGTGTTCTCGCGCCTCACGGGCGTGAACATGGCGCCTGGGAACTCGGACTTTCGCCTGCTGGACGAAACCGCGGTGCACGCGCTGTGCGACATGAACGATGTCGACTTGTTCATTCGCGGTTCGGTCACCTGGCTCGGTTTCCGCTCCGTGACGCTGCCCTATCGGGCCGCCAAGCGTTTCAGCGGCACCACCAAGTACAGCCTGAAGAAAATGCTGCGCTTTGCCTCTGGCGCAATTCTGTCGTTTTCGCTCGCGCCGCTGCGCGTCGGCATTTGGATTGGCTTTTTGAGCAGCGGCTTTGCCGTGCTCGAGTTCATTTACATTTTGTACGAATACGAGCACGGCAACACCATCACTGGCTGGGCCTCCGTAATGGCCTTCCTCTCCTTGATGTTCGGGATCTTGTTCGTGCTCGTGGGCGTAATTGGCACGTACCTGGGCAAGATCTTCGAGCTGCTCAAGAACCGCCCGCGCTTTTTGATTGGCGATCGCGCGGGGCGCTGAGAGCCGCTCCCAGGTTAAGGGGTCGACGCTATGCTACGTCGCGGTCTGTGGTGCGACCGACGTGCTCGAGTGAGCGCGCCGCGATCGCGCGCCGGCGTTCGCGCTGTTGCAGCTCTTCCAACAAGCGGCGATTCACGCTCAGTAGATCGCCCAAGATCGCGAGCAGGAACGTGAGGAAGCCGACGATTAAGAACACCGCCGCTAGGATCAGCGACTGCACGTGGCCGTTGCCCGTGCCCTGCGTGTAGAACCAAAGGAAGCGACCGCCGATCACGCTGCCGGCGAGCAAAGGAAACATGCTGACGGTCAGAAAAAAGCGCAGCGGCTGGTAAACGATGAAGATGCGGAACATCGTCACCATTGAGCGCTTGATATAGTTGGGAATGCTGCGCACCAGGCGCGAAGGCCGCAAATCCCCATTCACGCGGATGGGCACCGAGACCACGGTCATGTTCTTTTGACCGGCCTGGATGATCGTTTCCAGCGTGTACGTGTAGCCATTGAACACGTTCAACATCAGCGCGACATCGCGCGAGATGGCGCGAAAGCCGCTCGGCGCGTCAGCCACGTCCGTGCCGCTCACGCGCCGCACGATGGAGCTGCCCAAACGTTGCAGCATCTTCTTGATTGGTGAAAAGTGCTCGATGTTCTCGATTGGCCGCGCGCCAATCACGAAGTCAGCCTCGCCCGCCAAAATGGGCTGCACCAATTTGATGATGTCCTCACCGCAATACTGGTTGTCGGCGTCCGTATTGACGATGATGTCTGCGCCGCGCTCTAAACACGACTCCAGGCCAAGCATGAAGGCGCGCGCCAAACCCTGATTCTGGCGGAAGCCGACCACGTGATGCACGCCGTGCTCGCGGGCCACCTGCACCGTGTTGTCTCGGCTGCCATCGTCGATGACCAACACCTCGATCGTGTCGATGCCGGGCAGGCTCTTCGGCAAATCTGCCAGGGCGATGTGAAGCGTTTGGGCTTCGTTGAGACAAGGGATCTGAATGATGAGCTTCATGGCGAGGTGACCGGCTAAGGCGGTAAGCGCGCGCATACTGGCCCGGGTGGGGGCTCGGCGCCAGCTCGGGAAAAAAAGCCAAAAAACGGCTCAAAATGCGCTACGCCCTGGGCGCGGGCAGCGCGTAGCCACTTCGGAGGGCGCCGGCCGCGTGGAGTGGGAAGGAACTCCAGCTCGATGATGCTCGTTTTCTTGCTGGCCACGCTATTGTCCTCCCTCTCTCCCGGGCCTGCGGTGCTGCTCTCGATCGCGGTTTCTCTGCGCGCGGGAGTGGCGGCCGGCGTGCGCGCCGTGCTGGGCGTGTGCGCTGGTAGTTTGGTGTATTTCCTGCTCGCGCTGGCGGGGGTCTTGGGGTTCCTCAATCAGCATCCGCGCGGCTTTCAGGTGCTGCAATTGCTCGGCGCGACATATTTGGTTTGGCTCGGGCTCAGCGCCCTCTGCGCTTCGTGGCGCGAATCCAGCGTTGCCCTGAGCGTGCGAGCGGCGGACACGCGCCCGTTTCGCGCGGGCCTCGTGACCCAGCTGAGCAACCCGAAAGCGATTCTGTACTGGACCGCGCTGCTGCCCCCCTTCCTGCGCCCCGCTGCGCCGCTCGGGCCGCAGCTCGCGCTGCTCGTTGGCATCGGCATCCCAGTCGACTTCATGGTCCTCTCGCTCTACGCGCTGCTCGCCGCCAGCGCGCGCTCGTGGCTCGCCACGCCGCGCTTCCAACGCTGGCTCGGGTTAGGCGCCGGGATTCTATTTACGGCGCTGGGGAGCGCGCTTCTGATATCGACCTTGAGGAGCCTACGGAGGCCGTGACGAATTTCAGCCGCAGCGGCCGCAGGCGAATGGCGAATGGCGGATGGCGGATGGCGCTGAAGCCCAGCCCGTGTTGCGCGGCGAGATTCGTGGGCGGCGCGGCGAGATTCGTGGGCGGCGCGGATCCCCGTCCAGGATTGCGCTTCTAGCGATGCGCGCCCGGCGCTTGCACCGCAGCGAACGCCACCGCGGACCGGCGCTCCTCGCGCAGTCCTGAGATGCGTGTGGGAACGCCCTCTCTCTCGCGTCGGCGCTTGTTTGCCCGGTCGCGACCGCACATCGCCTCGTTCATCCCCCTGCAGCATCGGCAGCGTTGGCGCCCCGCTCACTCCCCCCCAACCGGATTGCCCGCATCCCCGCCTCGCCCGTTCGGCATCGTTGTGAACGCCCGCGCCGCCGAAGGCTGCGCCGCCTCCCGCCGCCGCACGTGACCATCAACCAAAAAAACCGAAATTCCCCCGCTGTGCACACTTCTATGCGCGCTCGCTGCTTCAGCACACGCCGCCGGCCCTGGGCAAACCGCGCG
>JBDTYJ010000175.1:0-11819 GCA_040005755.1 Pseudomonadota bacterium | reverse complement strand
AGACGCCGAACCAGAGCAGGCTGAAGCCCTCCTGCTGGTAACGCCGCTCGAGCTCCTCCTGCCGCGTCAGCGAACGCTTGAGGTCCTCGATTTTCGCTCCGCAGGACACACAACGATTGTTGGCAAGCGGGGGCGTATTGGAGAAACCACACGACGGGCAGATGATCTTGCTAGCGACAGCCATTTGGCCCCTTACTCTAAATCTCGAACCGTCCGAGTCGACCCTAGACGCAAAACCTACACGTGTTACGGCGAATTGTCGCGTGGTTGCGCGTGCCTACAGCGCTGGCCAGTGTAGGCAGGGTGGCCGCTCGGCCGGGCTGAGACTCCGGCCCTCGTGCCGCGCGAGCGGCCGGCGGCTCTCATGCGTCGCTGGCGAGGCTACTTGCTGCGGGTTTCTGCTAGCGTCGACGCGCCTGGAACAAACGCGCACGTTGTGTGTCGGAGTGAAAGGCCCATCGATGCCCCGGTACCCATCCAGCCCAGACTTGCTCGGCACTCCGGCCGCCTCCGATCACGATCTCGAGGCGTTACCGGCCCCGCGCCGGCCTTGGCGCCGCGCCACGCTCGGCGCGCTCGCGCTGTCGGCGATCGGCTCGCTGGTTCTCGCGTTTCAGTTGCGCGGCGAGGCGTTCTTCGCGCTCGAAGGGGGCCCGCCCGTCGACCTTGGCGAGCTCAGTGCTTTTCACCCGACAGCGGCGCACACGAACACCTGGGTGCACGGCGAGGGGACTTTGCATGCGGACGGCGCGGTCCACTACGCGCGGCCGCTCGAACGAGACACGTATCGCCTGGCGCAAGTCGAAGGCAACGAAAAGCTCTGGGTTCAAGTCAGCGTGCCCGATGATCCGTCCGACCCCGAAGGCGCGCACTTCGTGCCTCCCACCTCGTTCGTCGGGCGTCTGATTCCGGTCAGCCGCGCGGGCATTCGCCACGGCATGGTACGCGCAGCCGTCGCGGACGCCTGGCAAGGCTCCGTGCCGGACGACGCCTGGCTACTGGTCGACGGTGAAGCCCCGCGCACGACGCGCTGGGCGCTGGGCTTGTGCGGGCTCTTCCTGGGCTTCGCGAGCTTCAGCGTCGTTGGCCTCGCAAAGTTGACGCAGAAGGTGAGCTGAGCAAGACCGCGCGTCACTCAGCCAATGCCGACCCAAGCGCGACCGAAAATTCCCGATGTCCTGATCATCGGCGGCGGCATCATGGGCACGAGCGCGGCTTGGGACCTCGCCGGCCACGGCTCGAAAGTCGTGGTGTTGGAGCGCAGCGTGCCAGGCGCGGAGGCCTCAAGCGCGGCCGCGGGAATTTTGGGGGCGCAAGCCGAAGCGCATGCCGCGGGCCCGATGGCGGAGCTGTGCTTGGCCAGTCGCGCGCGTTACGCGAAATTCGCGGCCACGCTGAGCAAAGAAACGCACGTCGACGTCGGCTATCGCGAGTGCGGCGTGCTGCGCGTCGCGTTCACCCCGGTGCACGTGAAGCGACTGGTCGCGGCCGCGGCATGGCAGAAAAAACGCGGTCTGGGTGTAGAAGCGCTCACGCGCAGGCGCTTGGCCACGCACGAAGCCGCGTTGTCTCCGGAGCTCAACGGCGGCGTGCGCTTTGCCAGTGATTCGCGTGTCGACCCGAAGGCGCTGCTGCGCGCGCTGCACATCGCGGCGCTCGGCCGCGGCGTGCGTTTTCAAAGCGGCGCGTTCGTGCGGCGCGTCATCGTCGAAGGCGAGCGCGCCGTCGGTGTGGCGCTCGACGACGGCAGCGTAATGCGCGCGCACAACGTCGTAGTGGCCGCCGGCAGTTGGACGTCATTGATCGACGGCCTCGGCTTGCCCGCGGGGGAAGTGATCCCCGCGCGCGGCCAAATCGTCGAGTTGGAGTTGCCCGCGCCCCCGTTGACGCACGTGGTGTTCGGGCCGGGCGCTTACTTGGTGCCGCGCGACGACGGTCGCGTGCTCGTTGGTTCGACCGTGGAGTTCGTCGGCTACGAGCGTGAAGTGACCGCAGGCGCCGTCCGAGACCTGCTGACCCATGCCACGGCGCTGCTGCCGGCGCTCAGCCGTGCCGGGTTGCGGGCTACGTGGTCGAACTTTCGCCCGTACACGAAAGACGAATTGCCGCTGCTCGGTCGCACCAAGATCGAGCGCCTGTTCCTGAGCACCGGGCACTACAGAAACGGCATCTTGCTGGCTCCCATCAGCGCGCAAATCGTGCGCGCCGCGGTGCTCGGGCAACGCGCCCCTGTCGCGCTGGAAGCCTTTAGCCCGGAGCGCAACACGTGAGCTGTGCTATGCCAAGCGCACGATGACCGCCCAAACCCCGCTCCATCTCGGCGTGTTGGTATCGGGCACCGGGTCGAACCTACAGGCCATTCTGGACGCCATCGCCGCCGGCGCGCTGAACGCGCGCGTGCGTGTGGTGATCTCGAATCGAGCGAACGTGCAAGCGTTGGATCGAGCGCGCGCTGCGGGCATCCCTGCCCTCACCATCCCGCATCGGGATTTTCCTACTCGAGAAGCGTTCGACGAGGCGCTGGTCGCCGCCCTGCGCGAGGCGGGCGTGAACTGGGTGGTGCTGGCCGGCTTCATGCGTGTGGTCACGCCGGTATTCTTGAATGCGTTTCCCGGGCGCATCATCAATATTCATCCCGCCTTGCTGCCTGCGTTCCCCGGCGTAGACGCGGTGAAACAAGCCTTCGCTTACGGCGTCAAGATCAGCGGCTGTACCGTGCACTTCGTGGATTCTGGGGTGGATTCAGGCAAGATCATCGCGCAGCGTGCGGTTCCGGTGCAGCCGCAGGATGGTTTGCCCGAGCTCGCAGCGCGCATCCACGCAGCCGAACATGAGTTATTCGTGAGCGTGCTCCGGGACATTGCCGCAGGCATCGTGCGCCCGTTCGTGAGCGAGGCCTGAACGCTTGACCTCGAGACACTATGACGTCGTCGTTCTCGGTCGGTCGCTGGGCGCTTTAGCCGCAGCCGCGTTGCTGGCGCGTCGTGACTTCAGAGTGCTGCTGCTGGGCCAAGGGCAACACGGGCAAACCTACCGCTTCGAGGAGCACGTGCTATTTCGGCGCTCGTTCACGCTCCTCGCGGGCTCTTCCCCGACTTGGCGGCGCATCCTGCACGAGCTCGCGCAGAGTCCGCAATTTCGCCGTCGCACCACGCCGCTCGATCCCATGTTCACCGTGCTCGGCGAAGGGCGGCGCGTTGAAGTCGCCCCGGACCTGGAGCTTTTCGGGCGCGAAATCGACCGTGAATTCCCAGAGGTTCGCCAGCTGGTCGACGAGCTCTACGGCTCGATTGCGCAGGTGAACGCAGCCGCAGACGCCGCATTCGAGCGCGACGCGCTGTGGCCCCCTGGCAACTTTTGGGAGCGCTTCGAGACCAACCGCATCGCGGCCACGCTCCCCCTCACCCAAACTGAGCGCGGGCTCGATCTGCTGGGCAAGTTCCCGAGCGGGCATCCTTATCGCGACATCACCACCGTTCCCGCTGCCTTTGCCTCGAACACTGCGCTCCTGGGGCGTGATTTTCCGCCCTTTGCCTTGGCGCGGCTGCATGGCGCGTGGACTCGGGGCGTGCAATCCCTGACGCGCAGTGAAGATGAACTCGCGGAGTTTCTGTGCGAGCGCATCGACGCGCACGGGGGTGTCATTGAATTGAAGCGCAGCGCTGAGTCGTTGGTAACACGCGGCGGCAGCGCCGTAGGCGTGCTGCAAGATGGGGAAGAAACGCCCACCGGTGCGGGCGCGGTGCTTTCGGACCAACCGGGAGAGGTGTTGGCGGGCCTGTCCGGCGGTGAAGGCATCAGCAAAGCCGCCCGGGATGACTGGCCGCGCCTGAACCCAGAAGCCGGTCGCTTCATCGTGAGCTTGGTGCTGAACACCCGCGGCCTGCCGACGCCCCTCTCGAAGGAGGCGTTCGTGTTGCCTCCTCCGGGCAAACGTCGTGATCCGCGCAGCCCCATCGTGCACCTTCAGCGCTTCGAAGCAGCGGCATTTTCGGAGGGCAGGGCGCAAGCCCTAGCCGAAACCCTGCTCGTCGCCGAGGCCATCTTGCCCGCGCGTGGCTCGCTCAGCTTGCTCGAAGCGCGTGAAGCAGTGCTGAACGTGCTCCGCGACGCGCTACCCTTCTTGGACGAACACCTGCTGATCGTGGATAGTCCGCACGACGGCCTGCCGCTGTACGATTACCGAAGCGGCGCGCGGCGCGAGATCGATCGCGTGCATTTACGCGGCTGTAGTCCGGGCGCCGAAAGCATGGAGCCGCTGTGGTCCGTCGAACCTGCAGGCTACCTGGATCTCGCGGCTGAGCCGGTGCGTGGTCCAATCAAGAACACTTACCTCGTCGGCAAGAGCGTGCTGCCTGGGCTTGGTCAAGAGGGTGAGTTGATGGCTGCCTTCGGCGCTGCCCGGCTGATCGCGCGTAAAGACGGCGCGCGGCAGAAAATGCGCCGGCAAATGTGGAGCAAAATCGAGACGACGTGAGTCGTGCTCGACGGGCAAGAACGTGCGCATCATCGCCGGGGAATTTCGCGGTCGCGAGCTGTCGACGGCTGCAGGCGGCACCACTCGTCCGACCGCGGCGCGCGCCCGCGAAGCATTGTTTTCGATCCTCGGCGACATCAGCGGCACGCGCGTGCTGGATCTGTATGCGGGCAGCGGCGCCCTCGGTTTAGAAGCGCTGTCGCGCGGCGCAGAACAGCTCGTGCTGGTTGAGTCCAATAAGGCGGCGCAAGGCGCGATTCGTCGCAACATCGACAGCCTGGGGCAAAGCACGCGCGCTGTGCTGTTACCGATGCGCGCGGAAGCCGCGCAGCGCGCACTGGAGCGTCACGGTCCGTTCTCCTTGGTGCTGGCCGATCCGCCCTGGGCGGATGCTCAGGCGGCGTTGCAGGTTCTCGAAAAGTTCGTCACGGCCGGCCTGGTGACTCCGGCCGCGCGGCTTGTCTTGGAGCACGCCGCTCGAAACCCACCGGCCGTGACTGAAAAATCTCCACTGGGGGCCGTTGATACACGGCGTTGGGGGGATACTGCCGTCACGATCTTCGAGCTTCTGGAGCCACCAAGCTTCGCCTCTTAAGAAGCCTCGCGCTCGGTCGGAGTGATAGCTATAGTCGCCGCCAGAAAGCTGGCGGTTTTCGACTGTTCGATGACCCAAGTGGAGCTCCCTGATGCCTGAAAGCAACCCGCCCGTACCGAAGTCCGGCGGCAGCGGTCCGTTCATTCTCGCTGCAATCGTGATGCTCTTGTTGATGGGCGGCCTCATCTACTGGAAGACACGCGACAGCGGTCCCGAGACCGCGAAAACAGACGCCCCAAAGCCCCTCGCCACGCCCGCGCAGCCAACGTTGGACGAACCGCCGCCACCGCCGCCACCGCCGATCGCTTCGGCTGATTCGAGCGCCGCCCCTGACAGCACGAAGCCAAAGAAAGTGGGCAGCACCGGCGTGGCCGCTGCCTGCGGCGAGTGCAGCGGCGAGCCGAACCCCGGCTTGCAGGCGGCGCTCAGCGGCAAAGCAGGTCAGAGCCGCGCTTGCTATGAAAAGGCGCTGAGCTCCAACGCCACCCTTTCCGGGCGCATGACGGTGTCCATGAAGATCAACTCGCAAGGCAATGTGTGCAGTGCGGCTGTGAAGAGTGACTTGGGCAATCCGCTGGTGGAGAACTGCGTTTTGCAGAACTTCCGCGCCGCCACGTTCCCAGCGCCCAGGGGCGGCTGCGTCGACGCCTCCGTGCCGCTCTATTTCAAACCCAAGACCTGATGCGGCGACCGTTTTCCTTGAAACATGCGCTGGTATTGGCATTCGCGCTGAGCGCATGCCTGACCGCGTCGTGTTCGGAAAACGGCGCTACGCCCGTGTGCCCGCCGCTGCCGCGCTATCAAACCACGTCGCTCATCGACAGCTCAGCGCCGGACGGCGACGTGGCCGGCGCCGGCAGTATCGACGCGGCGCGCGCGCGCGCTGTGGATGCTGGGTGCGTCGCCGCGCCGACGTTCTTTCCGAGTGAAGCCGGCGCGGGCGGCGCTGCTGGGGCCGACAATGGCAACGGCGGCGCGGACGGGAACAGTGCCGGTGCCCTCGGTGCCCAGCACTGAGCACGAAGCGGGCGGCGCTCCACCGGAGTCCGACACGCCCGCTGACGCGATCGGCATTCCCGATCCAACCTACCTTACGCCGCGCTCCCGGCGCGTCGAGCACGCGTTCGGCGTGCTGTTGACTGTCGCCTACGACGGGCGGCGCTTCTCCGGCTGGGCTCGTCAAACCAATGCCCGCAGTGTCGCCGGCGAGCTGGAAGGCGCGATTGCCGCAGTCGATCCCAAAGCCAGCCAGACGCGCGGACTGAGCCGCACCGATGCCGGCGTGCACGCGCGCGAGCAACTCGTCGCGTTCGACACTGATAAAGACATTCCGCTGCGCGGCTGGGTGCTCGCGATCTCACAACACTTGCCCGACGAGATCGCGATCGTGCGCGCCGCACGGGTCGAGCCCGGGTTCGATGCGCGTCGCTTCCTCACCCGCAAGGTGTATCGCTACACGGTCCTCCACAGCCTCGTGCGCGATCCGTTCCTGGAGGGTCGGGCTTGGCGAATCATGGAGAGGTTCAACCACTCTGAGATCAACGCCATCGCTCAGTCCCTAGTTGGGAAACACGACTTCGCGGCCTTCCGCGGTGCGGCCGATACGCGCACGGACACGGTGCGACAGATCTTTCGCATCGAGGTCGCGCCGGCGCATAGCGACGATCGCATCACGCTCGTCGACGTCGAGGGAAACAAGTTTTTGTACAATATGGTGCGAATCATCGTCGGAACGCTGATCGATATCGGTCGCGAACGGCGCCCGAAAGATGCGTTGATTCGGGCACTCACGAGCCACGCGCGAACGGATCTCGGCATCACGGCGCCACCCGATGGCTTGTGTCTTGAACGCGTCACGATTGACCAGCGTGGCGCCAGCGGCGAAGCGGGCTTGAATAAGCTCATCTCTTGGCCCCCGACTCATTGACGTAGCCCGAACCGTAACGTAGCTTCCGCCGGCGACAACACGGGCTCATCCCCGCGCGTCGAGCTACGCTCAGTCGGGTCTAGCGACAGCGACTTCTCAGAGCGAGTAGCGAGAGCACTTCAGGAAAAGCGAAACGAAGATGGGCCTCAAGCAAAAAATCGTCGACCGCAGCAAGCAGGCCCTTCTCACCCCGAGCGTGCTGCGCTGGGTCACTGATGATCGCGTCATGAAGGCTACCGAGGGCTTGATGGATGCCCGAACGCGCGTTCGCGACGCGTGGAAGGTGCTGCTCAATGGCAATGAGCTGCCGAACATCGACCCCGCGCTGGATGAGAACATCGGACAGTCGGCTCCGGAGGTCAGCAAGACGAACGGGCACGGCAGCAACGGCCACAAGAACGGCTCGGCCAACGGGCACGGCATCAGCGGCGGCACCGCCAACGGTTCGACCAGCGGTAATGGCACAAACGGCGCCCGCCATGACTTCGCTGACCGCGAAGGCTCGTCGGACATGGGTGAGTCGCTCAAAGAGCGCGGTAGCCTGGCCAACATCGGCGGCAAGGACGTATTCGAGAAGGCGTACAAGTTCATGGCCGCGGACAACGCGCGCAAGATGGGGATCTACCCCTTCTTTCGCCCGTTGGACTTTGCGGACGGCCCGGAAGCGCAGATCAACGGCAAGCGCGTGGTGATGTTCGGCTCGAACAATTACCTCGGCCTGACCACGCACCCGAAGGTGCGCGAGGCGGCTAAAGCCGCGATCGACAAATACGGCACGAGCATGACCGGCTCGCGCTTGGTCAACGGCTCGATGAAGCTCCACGAAGAGTTCGAAGAGAAGCTGGCCAAGTGGTTCAACAAGGAGTCGGCGCTGGTTTTCACCACCGGCTACCAGGTCAACATCGCTACCTGTGCGGCGCTGCTCTCCAACAAGCAGTCGGTGGCCGTCATCGACCGCAACGTACATGCCTCCCTGTACGACGGCACGCGCCTCGGACAGTCCGCTGGCGCTCGCCTCATTCGTTACCGCCACAACGACGCTGAATCCCTGGATAAAGCGCTGGAAAAGCTGGAAGTGGGCGACGGCGCCTTCGTGCTGACGGACGGCGTGTTCAGCGCCGAAGGTGAAATCGCGAAGCTGGATGAAATTGTGCCGATCGTGAAAAAGCACGGCGCACGCTTGTTCGTGGACGACGCGCACGCCCTGGGCGTGATCGGGCCGGGCGGGATGGGCACGGCCGCGCACTTCGGCCTGAGTGATCAGGTGGATTTGATGGGCGGCACGTTCTCCAAGTCACTCGCCAGCATCGGCGGCTGGCTCGTGGGCGAGCGCAAAGTGCTGGATTACATCCGCCACTTCGCGCCCTCCTTCATGTTTGCCGCCAGCGCCGCGCCGCCGTCGGTGGCCGCCGCCATGGCTGCCTTCGACGTCATGCGTGAAGAAACGTGGCGCATCGACAAGCTGCGCGAAAACTTCACGTACATGCGTGATGAGCTACGCAAGATGGGCTTCGAGCTCGGCCACACGCAAACCGCCGTCATCCCGATCTACATCCGCCAAGATCTGCGCACCATCATGATGTGGCGCGACCTGCTGGAAGAGTACGGCATCTACACGAACCCGTTCATTTCCCCGGGCGTGCCGCCGAAGAGCGCAATGTTGCGCACTAGCTACATGGCTACGCATGATCGGCATCATTTGGACCGTGCGCTGGAGGGGTTTCAGAAGGTCGGGAAGAAGTACGGCGTCATCTGAGTTTTTTTGAGAGTGTAGACGCGGCTGAGGCGTCTTGCGTCGATCGAGCTCGGTTGAAACAGTAGTCCCCCGGTCTCGCCGGCTCTCGTGGGTCTGCTCCTCATTGGCAGATCGTGATCTGGTCTTCCAAGACTTCTCGCTCGTTTTGGTTCCGGGCATGCGGCTGTACTGCCTGGCGCACGCTGGGGCGTGGCGTGCGGCGCTTCGCGCGCACCGAGAAAGAGAAAGAGAAAGAGACTAGGGAGGGCGGCGGGACTCCCTCGCGCTCGGGCGTGGCGTGCGGCGCTCCGCGCGCACCGAGAAAGAGCTGGCGCGCGGCCCTTCGCGCGCACCGAGAAAGAGAACTAGGGAAGGCGGCGGGGATGGCTTCGCGCGCTCTGATGGGCGGCGCTTCGCGGGCACGGGCGGAACGGCTCGCAGAGTGCGATTGACGCCCCTGCCGGCTCAAAGTTAGCTCCAGGCCTCCATGACCCTTACGCTCAAGCAGCACGCGATCGGCAGCAAGGTCCCCGACTTTTTGAATGTCGTGGACTACATTTATCGGCGCGATCCCAACTACGTGCGCCCATTGGACATGGACATGAAGGATCGCTTGTCCTTCAAGAATCCGTTTTTCGAGCACGGGGACGGGGTGATGTTCACGGCTCACCGTAACGGGTTTTGCGTCGGGCGCTGTACGGCGCAAATCGATCGCGGGCACCTGGCGCGTTACAAAGACGACGCGGGATTCTTCGGTTTTTTCGATACCATCGAGGATGACGAGGTCGCCCGCTTGCTGGTGGACGCCGCGGCGCGCTGGCTGCGTGAGCGCGGCATGAAGACGATGCGCGGTCCGTTCTCGTGGTCCATCAACGAGGAGATCGGCTGCTTGATCGATGGCTTCGACATGCCGCCGATGGTGCTCATGCCGCATCACCTGCCGTACCAGGGCCCGCTGCTCGAAAAGTGCGGCATGCACAAATTGAAGGATCTGTATGCTTGGCGCTACACCGTCGGTCCGCTGAACGACCGCACCGCGAAGAACCGGGATGAGCTGGACGCGCTACCCGAGGTGAAGTTGCGCCACGTTGACATGAAGAACCTCGACTCCGACGTCCGCATCGTGATGGACGTCTTCAACGACGCCTGGATCGACAACTGGAGCTTCGTGCCGTTCACCGAGAAAGAGCTTTCGAAATTCGCGGCGGACTTAAAGCTGATCGCGATTCCTGAGCTGACCTACATCGCCGAAATCGATGGTGAGCCGGCAGCGGTCGCGCTCGCGCTGCCCAACGTAAACGAGCTGATCAAAGACATGAAGGGCAAGCTCGGGCCGCTGGAGCTAGCAAAACTGCTGTGGCGCCTCAAGGTCATGGGGCCGAAGACCGCGCGCCTCGCCATTTTGGGCATCCGCAAGAAATTCCGGAACCAGCGCAAGTATGCGGGCTTGAGCGTGTACTTGTACGCAAAGCTGAACGAGTCCGGTCAGCGCCTGGGCATTGAGTGGGGTGAGCTTTCCTGGACTCTGGAAGACAACGCCCCGGTGAACGTTGCCATCAAGATGATGGGCGGTAAGATCTACAAGAAGTACCGCCTTTACGAGAGAACCCTATGACCATCCTGGTTACCGGTGGCACGGGCTTTTTGGGCTCGCACGTTATCGAACAACTTTCGCAGGCGGGGCGCCCGGTGCGCGCGCTCGTGCGGCGCTCGAGCGACACGCGCTTCTTGCGTACGCTAAGCAACGTAGAGCTGGTCGACGGCGCCATCGACGACCGCGCCAGCTTGGACCGCGCCGTGGCGGGCGTGAGCGCGGTAGTGCACTCCGCCGGCTTGGTCAAAGCCCGCAACTTGGCAGAGTTCACGCGCGTGAACGCGCGCGGCACCGAGAACCTGCTGGAGGCGTGCCTACCGCTCGGGGCTTCGCTCAAGCGCTTCGTGCACGTGTCCAGTGTGACCGTGGGCGGGCCCAGTGACGCCTACGGGAACCCCGTATCGGTAGACGCCGCGCCGCGGCCCGTGACGGACTATGGCCGCAGCAAGCTCGCCGCCGAGCGCCTGGTGGTCGGCAAGAAAGATCAGCTGGCCGTCACCATCGTGCGCCCGCCCGCGATTTACGGTCCGCGTGATCGGGAAATTTTGGCCTTCTTCAAATCGATCAAGGTCGGGATCCTGCCGCTGCTCGGCTCACCGCAAAGCAAGCTCAGCATGGTTTACGGCCCGGACTGCGCGCGTGCGTGCATCGCCGCCATCGATGCCAAAGTCCCGAGCGGCAGCATCTTCGCCGTGGACGACGGCGCCGTGCACACCATGGCGGAGTTGATCCGCGAGGCAGAGGCCGCGATGGGCAAGCGCGCTTTCCTACGCATTCCCTTGCCGCGTCGCGTGGTGGAAGGCGCGGCCTTACTCAGCGAGAGTTATGGGCGCCTGACCAACACGGCCATGATGCTGACTCGCGACAAATGCAACGAGCTCTTCGATCAATGGGTTTGCGACGGTTCGAAGGCGTGTGCTGATTTGGGTTGGGCGCCAACCGTGAGCTTCTCCCAAGGCGTCAAGCAGACCGTCGATTGGTATCGCAACGCCGGCTGGCTCTGAACATGTTGTTCGAGCGTCTCGCATTGGCCAGCTTCTTGTGGTTCGGGCTGCACGCGTTCATCGCTGGCTCGGAGCTACGTTGGCGGCTGGTGCGAGCGCTGGGGGAAAAGCCCTTTCAGGCTCTATTCTCGGTACTCTCGTTGGCTTCGCTGTGGTTTCTGATCGCTTCGTACCGCAAGGCTAGCTTCTACCCGCTGTGGTTCGCACCCCGGCCGATTCATTGGCTGCCCCTTCTGGTCATGCCATTTGCGCTCGTGCTCTTGGTGGGCGCGTTCAGCGTGCCCAACGCCACCGCCGTCGGCGCTGAGAAGGTGTTGCAACGCACTGATGCTGCGCGCGGCGTGTTACGCATCACGCGCCACCCTTTCCTGTGGTCGGTCGCGTTGTGGTCCGGCGCGCACCTGCTCGTGACGGGCCACGTCGCGGCCATCTTGTTTTTCGGCACGCTCTTTTTGAGTGCTCTGCGCGGCAGCAGCAGCATCGACGA
>JBDTYJ010000174.1:0-11834 GCA_040005755.1 Pseudomonadota bacterium | reverse complement strand
AGAGCAACGCACGCGCGGCATCCGCGGTGCGACCCAAGGCTTCGAACAACAAGAGAGCTCGGCGCGCGGCAAACAGCGCCTCCCCGAGCTCGCCCAGGTTCGTGGCTGCGGCCGATAGACCCGTAAGGTAAGTCGCCTCCTCGAGTAGCGCGCCGCTGCGCGCCGCCAAGTCGCTGGCCGCACGGAACGCGCGCAATGCGGGCTCCGCTTCGCCCGAGGCATGCGCCAGGAGACCGAGCACGCCCTCCGCGCGCGCCCGCTCTTCATCACCCGCGGCGTGCAAGCGCGCGAGCTCGGCAGCCTCGAGCGCGGCGGACCTTCGACCCAAGGCGATTTCCAGGAGCGCGCGCGTCTCCAGACTGTGCACGCCGTTGTGGTACGGCTCGAGCAGCGTGCTCGCCCGCTTGAGCTCGCCTGCGTCAATCGCGATGCGCGCGCGAATCGCCGCGCCCTGCTCGCGTTGCTCGACAGACAGCGCCTGCTCGAACAGCCCGTCCAAGATCTCGTTCGCCGCCTCGTGATCGCGAGCTCTGCGGCACAGTTCAGCGCTCGCCACGCGCGCCTCGATGTCCGGAAATTCGCCGAGAAAAGCCAGTGCCCGCCCCAGCTCGCCGCGCAGCCGGAACGCGCGGCCCAAGGCCAGGGCGAGCGCCAGGGGTCCGCCGTCACGCCGCACCAATGACTCACCGCGATCCAGCCAGCGCGGGTCCGGTAGCTGGCTACGCAGCGCTAGCGCGACGTCCACCGCGCTCGCCTGCGTGACGTCGAGTTCGCTCAACGCTCCGCGTTCGAGCTCAGCCAAGGTGAAGCTCTCGGGCTCACCGTGCTCCGCCAAGCCGAGCAAACGGCTCAGCAACAGCTCTTCACTGAGCTCGCGCAACGCCGGCCACGACGCAGCAACGGGCCCAACCAGCGCCACCAGAAAACGCGCGCGCGCCGAGGCATCGAGCTCGAGGAGCGTTGGCACGACGCCGGTGTGTGGCGCGAGGCCGCGCAACTTGAGAATGCCGTCAGCTAGGCTGAAGGTTTCAGCGAGCCAGGCGGCGGCATGGCCGCGCAACCCGAGCGATAGACTCTTGTGTCGCGCCGCACGGAAAATCTCCCCTTGCCGCGTGGACAGGTACGCGCGCCGCACGCTCGCGCGCCGCCGCTCGGCCGCCTCTAGGGCCGCACTTTCCGGCGCGCTCGCTTGCGCGCGGCGAAATACCCAGGCTGCCGAGGGGCGCGCGCCCGGTGCACGCGCCAACAGCGCGCGAACCACGGGAAACAGCGGACTTTCACCGTGAAACTCGCGTTCCGAGAGCGCGCCCAGTGCGACCGCCGCTTCCGGCGCTAAAATCTCCAGCAGTGTCGCGCCAAGCGCCCACAGGTCGCGCGCGCGCGCATCCCCAGCCGCGTCCGCGAACACTTCCGGCGCCAAGTAGCGGCGCGTTCCCCCGGTCAGCGGCGCTGAGGCCGCGCCGCTCAAGCCAAAGTCGACCAAACGCGCTCGGCCTTCCCCGACAACGATGTTGCTTGGCTTCACGTCGCCATGCGCCGCACCGGAAGCGTGCAGCGCCGAAAGTGCAGCGCCGATATCCCGCGCCACCGTGTGGGCCAACGCTTCACGAGACCCCGGCTGCTGCACGGCCCCGAGCAGGTGGTCCAAGCTCACACCGGGCGCCGCCGAGAGCAGCAGGTACGGCGTTCCAGATTCGAATTTGACGCCCAGCTCCGCGCATAGGAGAGCGCCGGCGAAGCCCACCCCGAGCAGCTGGGGGAATTCGGGCGCGGCGGCGAACAACAGGCGCTCCGCTTCATCTGCAAAGCGCGGCGCTTCGGCCGGGCCGCGGCCCAGCTTCAAAACGCAGGAAATCCCCGCGGATTCCCCGCGCCAAACGGTGCTCGTCGCGCCTTGGCCGAGAACCTCCCGCTTGCTGAACGGCCGCATCGTTTGGCCACCAACTGTCAACTGCGTTGCCACTGACGGACCCCCAGGGAGGCCTTAAACTAGCTCGATCCGCGCTAGAGTCAACCAAGGTGGCGGGGAGGCCGGGCTACTCTGAGGGGCCGGGCTGGTGAGGCAGTCAGCGTGCTTCCGGGCACGGGGCGCCAGCGCTGATCCAGCCCGCGATGCGCTTGAGCGTGCTGTGCGAGATCGCCGCTGTGAAGGGCATTTGGTCCTGAAACGGCCGAGAATTCTTGGGCATCGGGTCGCCGCGCACGAACCACTCCCGGAGCTGGCTCAGCTCAGCGGCGGAAGGCGGCGCGCAATTACCATCCGAAACCGGCGCGTGATAACCCGTTGCGCAACTCGGCTCCGAGCTATCCAAGCGGAAGTTCTCGGGTTTCTCTAACAGCTTGTACATGAGGTAGCTGGTTGACGGGTATCCCGGGTCGATCACGTTCATCTGCACGCCGAAGCGCAGCGGGGTCTCGAGCCCGACGTTCGCGGCGGTGCCGCCCGTCTCGGTTTGATGGGCTACGTGGTCGATCGCGGTGTAGAACAGCCCGCGCGAGGTCGAGAGATCGAGGCCCATCGGCGGGTACTTCGTGGGCGGCACGGTTTCATCGCCCGGTTGAGTGACGTGGCAACTGGCGCACGAAGCCAATGCCCCGGTCACGATCGTGTCGCAAGTATCGGTGTTGAGCGGTGCGGGCGCGGGCAGCGGCGCCGGACCGTCGCCCGTCGTGAAGCTCATGTGCAGCGGGACCTCGCCGGGCACGAGGGGCGCGCCATCGAAGGCCCAAATTCCCTGCGGGGGAGATGCCGCGGGCACAATTTGTAACGAATACAGCGTGTTCGGTTGGAGGCTCCGGTCAGTTCGGTACACCAGCACGCGCTCGAGCAAGTCATACTCGGGCGTGAGCCCGATTGAGTTGGCCTTGTTCCCTGTGAAAAGCAGCAAACCCGCGCTGAGGCCGCCACCCGGAAGCAGGAAACGATCGAAGCGCAGCTCGATGGAAACGTTCGTCGGTACCGGGCACTCCGGAGACGGCTCACAGTCGAGGCTCGCGCCGGGCGCAGCTCGCGTACCTTGGCCGTTGACCGGGTAGCTGGCGACGATGTGCAGCGCCGGACCGTGTGCCGGCGCATCATCACGCGGACCCTGATCGCACCCGCCGCTCAGTGCAGCGAGCGCGAGCGACGCGGCGCAGACAAGGGGTCGCCCGGAGGCGATGTTCAGCTGTCCGTGTAGATGTGGAGCTGATCGCGAATCGATTGCTCGCTGACGCCCGTCCGGATCTGATCCTTCAGGCAATCCGCGAGCGTGATCAGGAGGTCGTCGACCCCCTTTTCCTCGATGATCTTCGACAGAAGCTGGCGCGCTTCGCGGCTGTCGTCCTCGCGCAAGAACTCCCGCATCTTCTCCACGGTGATGTCCCCTTGGAAGTCGAAGTACAGGTTCTCGAACAGAAAACGAACAAGCTCCTTCACGAAGAGCCTCCTTCAGTAGGGAAAAACAGCCTTGAGAGCGGCATTCGCAATACCAGTCCGCGGAACTGTCACGCAAGCAGTTTAGGGGAGGCCCCAGGGTTTTGGGAGACTTACGCCCGTAAATCACCGGCAATCCTGTAAATTTGGGTCATCCGGTAGGTGACAAACGAGACACGGCCGCGCGTTCTGGCGCAGCGCCGACGCGCAACGTGAGCGAAACCCTACCGGGTGTGGATCCGTTCCTTGCCCGGGGCCGGCCGGATAGCCTGAGCCCCGGCCGCCCATGGCGGCAGTCGCATGGCAGATCGCGCAGTCGCGCTCCACGTGGCAGCTCACACATGCGCTGATGTTGCGCTCGGCTTCCCAGGCGTGGTGACGAGGGGTGCGCGGGCCGTCCGTCCACTGGGCCTTGGGCGGGTGAAAGCGGCCACGCTCGGCGTCATTGAACGCAGGACCGGACATGGTCACGCCGGCGCGCTGGTGGCAGGTCAGGCAGAACGACTGCTCGCGGTGGCAGCTTGCACATTTTTGCTGGTTTTCCCGGGCGGCAACCGGGTGCATGTCCAGCCAATCGTTGGGGTGGACGCGCCTGGGACGCACTCGGCCGTCGTGGCAATCAGTGCAGTATTTTTCACTGTGGCAGTTGGCGCAGAAGCGGCTGTCGTTACCTGCAACCTGCTTGTGGCGTTCGATCCAATCGGGACCATGGCCGGCATCGTGCAGCCACGCGGGCGGCTGAAGCGGGCCGGCGGCAAAGCTCAGCCGAATCATCCCCGAGGGATCGGTCAAATGACAGGTGCGGCACTCCGAGCGCGCGCGCCCCGCAGCCGAGGCGGGCGCTTGGTGGCAGTTGAAGCAACCTCGCATGCGCGGGAGCTGGTCACGGGTCGCGAGCTCCAGGTTCTCGACGGCGCCGTGGCACTGCGGGCAACCGATGTTGCGCGCGACGTGGAGCGCGTGATCGAAACGGAGGTTTGGTTTGGGGATGGACAGCGGCAGAACGCGATTGCCCGCGCTGCTGCTGTAACCCAAATGACAGAACGCACACTGGCCCAGCTGCTGCTTCGGATTCGGATCCGCTTTTACGCGCCGCAAGTCACGATGATCACTGCCGTGACAAGCATCACAGCGCGTGGCTTTCGGCAGCATGGATTCGGCGCTGTCGTGACTCTTGCGCGTCCGTTCGTGACAGGTAGCGCAGGTCATGCCGAGCTCTTTGACGTGGCGCTCGTGGTTGAAACGAATGGTGAGCTCTTGAGCCGGGAAGATGACCGGGCTCGGGCCATTGTCGTTGGGCAGTGCACCCGGCGGGCGGTCCGCCTGCGGCACGGCCGCACCGTCCGCGCGGGCACTCAGCCCGTGGGTGAGGCGCGACCCCGCAGGCGGGGGCGGCGCGACGGGGCTGGCGGGAACGCCGAAGGGACCTGCGTCGTTGGCAGGTGCGGAGCTGGAATCAGCGCTCGGGCCGGCGTCAGCGAGCGCCGCAGACGCGGCGGCGCTCGACCCGCTCTGCGCGGAAGCAACCGGGCTTTGGCCACACAGCGCAAGGCACAGTGACACTGCGCACCCGAACCCAAGCAGCCAGAGCGATTCCCGGCGTTCCAGCACGGTGCGGCGGCGCGTGATCATCGCAACACCGAAAAATCAAGCGTCGCCAGCACACGGTAACGCTGACCGACTAAGTGATTCATCGTGTGCTCCCACTCCAGGCCCAGGCGCCCTCGGCTGAAGGTCATGAAATTCGGGGAGATACCGCCACCGAGCACGTACGAAAAGCTGGTCGCGCTGCGATCGGAACGCAGCTTATCCTCCCAGTCATAAAGCGAGAGCACGACCAGCGAGTCGTAGTAGCCGCCCTCGAAGCGCTTGCGCCCGGTCACATCCCCTCCGTAGCGGTGCCCGGCCCCGCCGGATTCGGCCATCGTGTTGAGGGCGATGCTACTGTCCCAAAAGCGGTAGCGCCCTCCGAGCGTGGCCAGCCAATCATACGTCTTGCCGGTGGCATCCAAGTTCGGCTCCGCGGCACTCGCGTAGCTTTGAGTCGCGCCTTCGGTCTCGAAGCGCTTCACGCCGCCCGATGCGGCGAGCTCGAACTGGCGTGAAAAAACGGCATCAGCTCGCGCGCTGAGCGTCGTCGTGCCGCGATGAGCAAACCAATTGAAGATCGAATCCCCATCGAACGTGGGCAGAAAATACTCGAGGTTCCCGCCGAAAACGACGCGGTCCGTCGCATACCAGTCTAGAGCCGCGTCGTATTGGCTGAGTCGGCGGTTGTACAGGTCGTAGACGAACGAGCCCATGGCCGCGCCCAAATCCGATTTGTCCGCGCGCAGCGAATAGCCGAGCCGCTCGCTGGAGGTACGATCGCCGAGCGCATATTGGAGCCCTCCGCCATTGTCCAAGAACGGCGACACTAGCACCGCGTCGCGATTGATCACTTTGCGATAGGTGAAACGGCTGTGCAGGAAGTGAACGCCCGTCGATTCGACGCCGAAGCCATAAGCTGGCGCTAGCTTGGATTCCTGCAAGAAGCTCGGGGACTGACCGAAGGAGAGCCCTGAACGGTCGCCGCGCGACACGCCATCCCCTTCAAAGCGCGAGGTGCCGAGCATGGGCAACCCCCCGCGCTGCTCGAAACCAGCGTACAGCTCGACGGCTACGTAGGCGGGCGTACTCAACATGACCTCAGCGCCGTCGAACGACCAAAAACCGAGGTTATCGACCACGTATTGCCGGCCCAACCGAAAGCTGAGGTAACCGCCCAAGTAGCGTTGGCCATCAAGGTACGCGTACATCACGTCGATCGGCGCCTCGGCCAAACCGGGAGCGAAGGAAGAGGTATCTGGGTTCCGCTCTTCCGGGCGCTGCCCGAAATCACTATCCAGCCGCAGGCGCGACTTGAAGGTGAGCTGCGGACCGAGCGGCACGCGGTCGGTCTGCAAGTTATATAGGTTCAGCGCCAGCGTCTGCGTGTAGCGGCGCCGCTGAACGAGGGGGCTGCCGTATGGACTTTGCAGCGAATAGAACTGAGCGTCGAGCGTTGCATCGACCTCCGTCTGATAAGCCAACGCTTCCCGCGCGCAGCAAAGGCCCGCACCAAGGCACGAGCCAACCAGCAGAGTGCGCGTGAGCGTCCGAGCCATGACCCTTGCGAAGCCTTCGCCGTCGCTGACCGCAGCATCATCGAGCCTGGCCCGCGTTGTCAATTAGGCGCTGGCCACGCGCCCGCGTTACCAATCAAGGCGAGGCTGCGGGGCCGGGCGTCTCTAGCCTAGCCTAGCCTAGCCTAGCGGCCCAGCGCTTCGGCGCGGTTCACGATCCGGGGCGTCAGGAAGATCACGAGTTCGCCACGGGTGTCGCTCGCGCGGCGGCGCTGAAACAGCAGGCCGAGCAGCGGGATATCACCGAAAAAGGGTACCTGATCCAGATTGCGACCCGTGTTGCGCGTGAAAATACCACCGATGACCGCGGTGTGACCGTCCATGACCAGCAGGTCCGTTTCGGCTTCACGCTTCAGAATGGTTGGGTCGCCGCGAGCTGAAGTTTGATTGAAGTCCGGCTCGTCGCGGTTGATCTTCACGTGCATGCTGACACTGCCGTCGGCGGTCACGTGCGGTTTGACCAAGAGTTGCAGCTTTGCTTCTTGGAACGTGGTCTGCACGCCTTGCGCGCTGACCTGCGAGAACGGAATCAAGGTACCTTGAGCGATCCGCGCTTCGCGGTTGTCCAAGGTGAGGATGCGCGGACTGCTCAAGATGCGGAGCAACCCGCTCGACTCAGCCGCAGACAAGCGCACGGCCAAGTTGATCGTGTTGTCGATTGAGCCGAACGTCAGACCGAGCGCGCCGCCGGATCCGGTACCGACAGCGGCCGGGAGGTTGACCGCGAAATTCGGGTTCGCGACCGTTCGCGTGAAGGGGCTCAAACCGGCGGTCGGCGTATTGCCGTCGCTCGCGCCACCCGCCAAACCCACCGAGCTCGGAAAGGCGAGGCCCGTCGGATTGCCGGTTGCCGCGGAGAACGTGGTATCCCCGCCCCACTGAATACCGACGTCGCGAATGTAGCGACTCGTGGCTTCCACAATTCGGGCTTCGACCAGGACCTGCGGCGTTTGAGTGTCGAGCGAGCGCGTCAGCTCCTCGATTTGGTTCAGGTTGCCCGCCAAATCACGCACGATCATCACGTTGGTGCGCTCATCCACCGCGATCGTGCCGCGTTCGGAGAGGAGCGGCTTTGCACGATCTTGGATCTCGGAAGCCTGCGCGTAGCTGACCGGAATCAGGCGGGTCTCGAGCGGAGCGAGCTTCACTTCCTGGGCGCGGCGGGCGATCTGCAGTTCACGCTCTTTTTCGAGATCTGCCAGCGGCGCCACGCGCAGCATGTTGGCGCGTTGGACGACACCCAAGCCCTTGGCCTGGAGCACGACGTCCAGCGCTTGGTCCCAAGGAACATTGCGCATGCGAATCGTGATCGTGCCGGCCACGTTGTCCGCAGTGACAATGTTCACCTGCCCGACGTCCGCCAGCAGCCGCAGCACGTTGTGTACGTCAGCATCTTTCAAATCCAAATCGATGCGTCGACCGGTAAAGGCTCGCTTGGTCTGGCCCAGTAAATTCGGGGCGAAGGCGCCGGCTTCGGACGGCTGCGAGGTGACTTCACGGTCGCCATCGGCCTTGGTTTGGGGCGCGCTGGACTCCGAGCCGTCCCGGACCAGAGGGACTTCTTCCACCTGATTTTCGATGCTCACGGTGCGTGAGCGGCGCGCGATGCCACCATCCAAGCCCACACCGGTAACGGAAGAGGGCTGCGACCCCGGCTTGGCGAAGGACCAGACCAGTGTGCTGCCGCGGCGCGTGACCCGAGGCACCGCGGCTCGATCCCCTTCGCTTTGGATCACCACTGCTTTGGGATCTTTGGCAGAAACGAAGCTCGAGACGGACGTTAGCTCACCGCCGAACGCGGAGACATCCAGGGTACGAGTGAGCTCACGGCTGATCTCTACGCCGCTCAAGGTGAGCGCGCTCTTGCCGGGAGCAGTGGATGATTGATGGTACTCGGCCGCTTCACTCAGGTCGATCAGGACGCGATCTTCGGTATCCGAGTGTTCGTAACGGACGGCTTTGACGCGTACGATGCCGGCAGCGGGCGTCGCCGGCTTGTCCGCGCTCAGGCGACGGGGGCTCGTGAGATCACCCGGGTTCTTCGCCAGCGAGATGACCAGATCCGTGCCGTCAATGACGACCGCGTACTTCGCCGGCTCGAGCAAGGTGACGAGCAGGCGCGTGGTCGACTTGCCGTCCGCGTTGAAGGCCTGTGCCATCACGCCACCGATGACACCGAGCCGTTCGGTGAGCGCGGTCGGTGCGCCCTTCAGATCCGCGTCCGGAACATCCACGACCAGCCGCAGGCCGTTCCGCTCGAGGCGGGCCGTGAAGGTTGGAATCTCGCTGAACCCCACCACGACCCGCACCACATCCCGCTGTGGGTCTTTGACCATGCGCACCGTGGTGGCGTGGTTCGCCCGCTCTTCGGCTTCGGCCCGAACGGGGACCACGAGCGCCGTGAGCAGAGCTAGCAGCGATGTCGCCGCAAACGTTCGGGATGAGGTCCGCCTCATGATGTGACTCCGGAGGCCAAGCTGACCGGCTTATTGCGATTTAAAGCATTCACGACGGTTCGACTCGCAGCGTATCTGGATGTGACTCGAGCGCACAAATAACGCGCTCTAATTGCAGCGCTTCGATAAGTGAGGAGGCCGCTCGGATCCGCGAATGACCGGCTTATACGGGCCGCCGCTCACTTCTTTGGCGGACTCGCCACTTCCCCACCCAGGTCCGCGTCTGGTTCGTCGGGGCGAAGCGGGATCACCCGCGTTGCGCTCGGCACGTCTGGGTTCGACGGGTCTTCGCGAATCAGCACCACGTCGCTCGGACGGATGCGGTCGACGCGCCAATTGATCTCGTACGTAGCCCCCGAGGCGCCGGCGGCCTGGACGACATCCGCGCGCCCGACGAAATTACCACGCTGAATCACGAAGCCCTTCCCGGTCGGGTCGACGAGCATGGCTTTGGCCGGCTCCGCGCGAGTCACGATGCCGATCAGCTTGAGCTCATCCAGTGCGTACTGACTCAGGATGACCTCACGCTGAGAGTGCACCTTGGCCTTCGTGTCCTGCGCAAAGCTCGCTGCAAATGAACGGAACGGATCACGCGACCGCTCATTTTCGGTGAATTCGGTCTCCTGAATATCCACCTTCGGTGGCGGGGTCAGGTTCGTACTCGAGCCGCTCGCCTGGGGGGCGGCCGCACTGACGCCGGTGACCGCAGCTGGCGCCGCAGGAGCGGCGATGCCGGAAGCCGACGGAGCACTGCTCACCACCGGCGGCGCGCTACATGCGACGGCCGCAGCCGTGGCCAGCAGCAGCGGAAGCTGCGCCTTCACTTCTGCCCCTCAATCGCCGCGCCGCGCTTGTCGGCCGGGGCGGCCTTGGAGTCACCCAAGCTGCGAAATGCCGTAGCCAAGGCTTCGGTCTTCACCACGATGTCATCACCTTGCAGCTTGGGCTCGGTGAGCGAGATATTCTCCATGTTGATGATGCGGTCCAACTGACCAACGCCGTAGAAAAACTTGGCAACTTGGTGATAGCGGCCGACCAAAGTGACCTTCATCGGCACGCGCGAGTAGAACTGCTCTGCCACCTCCGGCTGCGGCGACCAGGCAGTGAGGCCGATGCCAGACACGTTGGCCACCGACTGCACCGCGCTCAAAAACGCCGGGTATTCGGTGTCGGTGGGCAATACTTTGTTGAGCTCGCGCTGGCGCTGTTGGCGATCGGTCAGTTCCGCCAAGTCTTTTTGGTATGCGAACTCGTTCTTGCGAGCGTCGGCCAAATCCGTACGGAGCTGCCTCTCGCGGCCTTGTTCGGCTTTGAGCGAGCTCTCGATGTCCCCATAGAACACGACGAAGTACGCGATGCCGAGCAGCAGCAGAGCACCGGCGCCGAGGCCAATGCGTGCAACCAGCGGCAGCTTGGCCAACGCGGATGATTGGCGTGCCATCAGTATTTCACCTTTGCTTCGAGCGCAAACTTCACGACTTCAGCATGAGTCAGCGGGTCGGTCGTGCGGGCCGCCGGCAGCAGCACCACGTCCGCGAAGTAGCTCGACAGATTCATGCGGCGCGCCAGCTCACTCACGTCTTCACCGTCTTTCGCAAAGCCTTCAAGGCTCAACTTTCGGTGATCCTCGGTGAACTTCGTGAGCCAGAGTCGTCGGGCGTCCCAAGCCGGGTTGAACACCGCGAGCGGGTTGTCGCGGCGCAGCTGGTTCAGGCGGTCGGGCTCCACGCTAGGGCCGCGGCCAGGCGTGAGTAAGCGCGCCAACTCCAGCAAAATTGCGGTCGGGCCAGTGCGGGCGCTTTGCAACTTATTGATGGCTTCTTCGCGCTCGCGCAGGCTGGCAAGCTTCTGCTTCACGTCTTGATGGTTGGCTACGGCGCCCTTCGATTGCTCGATTTGTGACGTAACTACGGCGTTCTTGCGGCGTTGCTCGTTTAGCTCCTCGTTCTTGAAACCGTGGAACACGAACAGCCCGGCCACCTCAGCGAGCATCAACACCATCACGACGGCGAGCCAAACCTGCGAGCCATCCCTGACGGTGGCGCGCCGCTTTTGCGGCATCAAATTGATGCGGATCAAGCGCGTGCCTCTTTCTCTTTGCGAAGCGAAAGGCCGAGCGCGACCGAAAGCTGCGCGGCGCGAGTCTGCAGCAGCAGCGGGTCGACCTCTTTCGCCTCGATGGAAAGCTTCTCCACGGGCGACCAGGTTTCGACCGAAACCCGAGCTCGCCGTTCGATGGCGCGCGCCAAGGCGGCCAAGTTCGCCGAGCCACCGGTCACATAAATACGGGCAATTTCGCCCTCACCGCTGGTGGCCATGAAGAAGTCGAGGCTGCGCTGGATCTCGGCCGCAATGGTATCGCTGACGGCTTCAATCACCTGCACGACCTGCTGGGGGATCATGCCAGCCTGGTTCGGGTCGCCGGAGCCGCCGCACTTATAGGCTTCCGCCTGATCGTGCGGCACGTTGAGCTGCTTCTGGATTTCTTCCGTAATCACGTTGCCGCCGTTGGCAATCTCGCGGGTGAACGCGCTGACGCCGTTGGCGACGATGTTCAGCGAAGAAAGGCTTGCACCTACGTTGATCAGGGCGATCGTCTGATCAATCGGCAACGTTCGCGAATACTCGAACAGGTTTTGCACCGTGAATGCGTCGATGTCGCAGACCATCGGCTTGAGCTTGGCGGTGCGGGCGAGCTGCGCGTATTCCTCGATTTGGTCGCGCTTGGCTGCCACCAAGAGCAAATCCATCTGGCTGGCTTCGGCCCGCCGGCGCAGCACCTGGTAGTCGACGTGCACG
>JBDTYJ010000173.1:0-11873 GCA_040005755.1 Pseudomonadota bacterium | reverse complement strand
CCTCAGGTCGACTTCTGCCGGCGTGAAGTGAGCACCGCCGAGGGCGCTCGCTTCACGCACGGTCGAAGCCGCAGCTGCCACTTAAGCAAGCTCCGCGTAGGGCTCTTCCTCGACCAAGTCGCGCGAGTGGCTGCGGGTAGCGGTGGACGCGAGCTCGTCCTTCGGTTGGTAGTCCCGAATTTGGATCTCGCCGCTCACGGGCACTGCTTCCAGCTTGACGTTGATTGAGCCGTCGTTGTTCACGAACGCAACGCCCACGCGGTTCCAGAAGTTCCGGTCTTTGCGCTGGGTGATCACGTATGCGATTTTCATTCTGTTCTGTTCCATGTCTCTCTCTCTTTGTTCGTCTTCGCGGGAAAAGCCGCGTGACGAGACAGGCACACTGCGAACGGCGTGCCCGGCCGCGATCATGGGAAAGAGTCGGGAAGATGCCCGCGCGTCGGCTGGCCACGGTCGGCTTTTGCGCTGGCGAAGGCCACAACTGGGGGCCGTTTGCCGGGCCGCGGCGCGCATGATATCTGCTGTCGTCGTAATTCCGACGGAGGCAACATGCTCAAGCGCGCGAACGGGTCAGGAAGTCTTTCACGGCGTGAAGTGATGCGCGTCGCCTCCGCGGGGGTCGCCGCCGGCGCTCTGCTCAATGCCGCTTCCGCCGAAGCCGTTGAGCTCGAAGCGTTGATCGCGAAACCGCCCGCCGGTTTCAAGCCGCTGGCCGTGCCGGGGAAAATCGTCAAAGTTTCGGCGAAGGGTGAGTTCGCTTCGTACATGCAGCCCAATCAGCTTTGGCCCAAGCCCGAAGTTGCAAGCAGCATGCTGGAGAAGGCGCTGACGGAGTACACTGGCACCTCCAGTTTGAGTGAAGCGCTGGGCAAGTTCATCCACAAGGATGACATCGTCGCGATCAAGCCCAACGGCATTGCCGGCCAAAAGGGCTACACGATGGCCACGAATTTCGAGTTGATATTGCCGCTCGTGCAAGGGCTGATCAAGTTGGGGGTGCCAGCCGAAAAGATCACCGTTTACGAGCAGTACCCCACGTTCCTCGCCGGCACCCGCACCAACGTGCGTGATTGGAAGCTGCCGGACGGCGTGAAATCCGGCACCCACAACAACAACGACCATCCGATGCCGGACATCAAGGTGTACCAGGGCATCAAGACCCGCTACTGCCGGTTTTTCACCGAGGCCACGGCCGTCATCAACCTGACCATGATGAAGGATCACGGGATTTGTGGCTACACCGGCACGATGAAGAACATCACCCACGGCAACATCAACAACCCGCAAGATCATCACGAGCACAACGCCAGCCCGCAAATCGCGATGCTGTACAATCACCCGATCGTCACGAGCCGGGTGCGCTTGCACATCACTGACGCGTTCAAGATCACGTACGACAAGGGCCCGTTGGATAAAGACCCCAAAACGCGCGTGCCACACGGTGCCGTGTACGTGTCCACGGATCCCGTCGCGATGGACACCTACGGCTGGAAGGTGATTGACGAAGAGCGCAAGGCGCACAACCTGCCCTCGCTGAAGGACTCCGGGCGTGAGCCGTCCTACATCCGCGCTGCGGGTGAGTTCGGCCTCGGCGTGCATGACCTGTCAGCAATCAAGGTCTCCAGCTTCGAGGTCTGAGCCCGCCCGTTCCCAGGTGCCACAGCGCTTTTTATCGAGAAAAGCGCAAGGTCGCTGCGCGGGCGCCCGCGCTGAGGCATATTTCTGTGCGTGTGGCGTATAACTGGCGTGCGCTCTCTGACGGTTGTTCATTCGCGCGACGATTCGTTCGCCCACCCGGGTTTGGTGTTGCTGCCGCTTGTTCTGCTCGCAGCCTGCGGGGCGAGCCCACAGCCGCAAGTGGCTCAAGGGGCGCCGGCCCCTGCTTCGTTGAAAGCCTCCCCCGCGCCCACGCCCGCCACCGTCACAATAAAGGAGCCCGGTGGTGACGCCAGCGATCCGCACGCGGCTGCGCTCGAACGCCTCCTTCGCGCGCCCTGGGGATTGCGTAGGGATAAAGCGGAACAAGTCAGCGTGCCCATGCCTGACTCCGACAACTGGAAGCGCGTGCGCTATTTCGGTGTCGAGCACTACGTCGGGTTCCGCTACGGGGACGAACACCACGCAATGCTGATCGCCTTCGTGCAGGAGCTGCCCGCGGGCACGCCCATGAAAAGCGACACCTGCGTGCGCTCCTTCGAGGCTTGGGGTCTGCCACAAACTCACGCCTTCGACGTGAAGTTCAGCCCCTTCGAATCGCACCTTGGCAAATGGCAGAGCCAAATTCTCGAGTCCCGGAGCGTTGACGGCAAAGTGAATCTTGGCTTCGAAGCCGCGGAATTTTCCGGCGCTTGGGCGGCGTATCCATCGTACAAGGATGCCTGCCTGGTGCTCGCAGTCGCCGTGCCCTGGCGAGATCATCCGGAGCTCGCCCAGAAGCTGCGCGATCGTTTCGTCAGCGAGGGCTTTGCGCAATTGGCGGTGGCAAGCGACGTGCGCCCCGTGCGTAAGTGAGCGCGGGCAAGTCCTCAATGAGTTAGCTGCCGATCGCCGCTGCGATCAAACAGAACGAGTGCACCGCGAGCGCGATGATCCAGATCAGCGAACGCCCATGCAGCTTGCCGTGGTAACCCCAGAACGGCGCCAGGGGTGGCACCAAGAACGCGACCAAGCCACGGTGCCAGGGACCAAGCTGCGCGAGCCCAAAGCTGAGCGCCGCATGGGTCGCCAAGAGCAGGCCGAGCGAAGCGGCGAGGCCGATCATCAGAACGAGGTCCACGGGAACTGACCCGGAAGATACTAGAGCCCTGGGCCCAAACCACGACCATCTCTAACGATCTACCGACGACCGCCCCGTGGACGCCCAAAAAGGTTCCGAACGCGCATTTGGGGCAACGTTCGGGGCTGCCCTCGCGCAAGGCCTGTAAGGAACAGGTTTTTGCGGCCGTTCAGGAACAACCGAGCCCTGCGCGCTGTCTGGTCGAAGCGCCGAATTCCCGATTAACCTCGTCATTTGCCGGTTTGCCTTGGTGCCCCGGCAGCCTGCTACACTGGCCAAAACCGTGCGTTCCTCCTCCTTGCTGTTCGGTGCCGCGCTCGTCGGCCTGCTCCTCCCGCTCCCCCTTGGCTTGCGCGCGGCCCACGCGGATGGCGCGTCCAGCCGCCCCGACATCATGCCCGTGAGCGACATTCACCCGGGCATGAAGGGCTATGGCCTGACCGTGTTCGAAGGCACCAAGCCTGAACGTTTCGACGTCGAGGTGATCGGCACGCTCAAGAACTTCCGCCCGAAACAAGATCTGATCTTGGTCAAGACCAAGCACCCGCGGCTCGAGATCACGAAGGTGGTCGCCGGCATGAGCGGTAGCCCCATCTACCTGAACGATAAGATGATCGGCGCTTATGCGTACGGTTGGTCGTTCGGCTCCGAGCCGGTCGCGGGCGTCACGCCCATTCGCAACATGCTGGATGAGCTGGCCCGCCCGCTGCCCCAACTCATCGACGGTTGGCCGCTCAAGCTGATGCCCCAAGCCTCTGCGAAATCCACGGCGGAGGCCGCGCGTCACGCCAGCCTGGATGCGCCGCACCGCTACCAAGGCGATCTCGCGCACTACGACGTGCGGGAGCATGCGGCGCAGTTGTCGCGCGGCCTCGGCCTGGGCGCCGGGAACGGTGTGAGCGCGCTAACGCCAGTTTCTACGCCTATTTTGCTGGGTGGCATGAGCAGCCGTTCGATTGCTTTCGCGCAGCAAATGCTGGCGCCGCTCGGGCTCGAGCCGCTACAAGCTGGCGGGGGCGGTGCGCAAGAGGCGTCCGCGCCCACCCGTTACGTGGACGGTGGGGCCATCGGGGTCGAGCTGGTCCGTGGCGACATGAGCGCGATGGGCCTCGGCACCGTGACTCGCGTAGAGGGGGATAAGCTCGTGGCGTTCGGTCACCCAATGAGTGAGCTCGGGGTCACTGCGTTGCCCACGGCCATTGGCCGCGTGGTTTGGTTCTTGGCCAGCGATCAGCGCTCCTTCAAGATCGGCATGGCCGTGCGGGAGCTGGGCGCGTTGGTCAACGACCGCCAATCGGCGATTGTCGTGTCACAAAGCGCGCAAGCGCCGGTGATTCCCATCAAGATGAGCATCCACGGCGCGCCCGGCTTCCCGAGCTCGAATTGGAGCTTCCAGATCGCGCACGACAAGTTCATGTCGCCGTCTTTTGCGGCGGTCGCGCTCGGCAGCGCCCTGCAAACCGTCGCCAATGAACACCAAGACGTGAGCTGGACAGCAACGAGCACCCTGAAAATCAAGGGCTATCCGGAGCTCAAGCTGCAGGATTACGGCGTGGCCATGGGCGGCACACCGGAAGCCGGGGAATTTGCGCGTTCCAACTTGGTGCGCGCCATCGGCACGATCCTGAACAACCCGTGGCAGCCGGCTTTCATCGAGAGCGCTTCGATGGACATCGAGCTCCACTATGCGCGCGACATCCTGCGCTTGCGCGGCGCTGACGTGTTGGAGTCGGAAATTGACGCGGGCGCACCCGCTCGAATTCGGCTGACCCTGGTGCCGTATTCCGGCCCCTCGGTCACCCGCGTTGTTTCGGTGCCGATTCCTGCGTATCTCGCTGGCCAAACCGTGAACCTCGAAATCGAACCGGGTTACACCGAGGAGCGCGATCAAGCCGCGCCGGATTCGCTCGCGGACATGATCAAGAACTTCGAGAACCCGGTCTACCCGGCGAAGTCAGCGGTCATCACCTTCGGCACCGGGGACGCGGGCGTGAGCTTTAAAGGACACATCGCGCACGATCTGCCGCCCGGTGCTCTGGACGTGATTCGCCCGGAAACATCCTCCGTTGCACCCGAAAGCTTTCCGACCACCACGCGCGTGGTGGCTGATTTGCCCGAGTTCATGGTCGGTCGGGACCGGGTGTCGGTCACGGTTCGCCCCGTTCTTCGCTGATTTTTCGCTGTTTTTGCCCGTTTCTTCGTTGGCCGTTTTCTCCGTATTACTTGCGTGAAGCCATGAATCGATTCTTTCGCTACTCGTTCCTTGCCGTCGGCCTACTCGGCGCAGCGCATGCCGCCGCTGTCGGAACGCGCCGTTTCTCACTCGAGAAGGCCGCTGACTTCAAAGGCGGTGACCTGAAGGGCGTCGCGGTGGATGCCGCGGGTCACGTGCGTGCCGGGTTCAATCTCGGCTCCGTGCCGGTATCGCAGGGCACGTCCATCTGGGCTGCACTGCCCATGAAGGATGGGTCCGTGCTGCTCGGCACAGGCAACGACGGCAAGTTGCTCCGGCTGTCCAACGGCACGGTCAGCGTGTTGGCCGAAACGAAGGCGTTGGTCGTCACATCGCTGGCTGAAGCTTGGGGCGGCGCCGTGGTGCTCGGCACTTTGCCGGACGGCAAAGTGATGAAGTGGGATCACGGCAAGCTCACCGACTTGGTAACGCTGAAGGGCACCGAGCACGTGTGGAGCGTCGCCTACGACGAGAAGAAGAAAGCCTTGTTTGCCGCGACGGGCCCCGAGGGAAAACTGTACCGAATCAACGAAGCGGGCGACGCGCAGGTTTATTTCGACGCTCCCGAGCAGCACTTGATGAGCGTTGCCGTGGGCCCCGACGGCACCGTGTACGCCGGCGCGAGCGATAAGGCGAAGCTGTACAAAATCACGGCACCCGGCAAAGCCAGCGTACTCTATGATTTCGACCGCACGGAGGTGCGCGCCATCGCCGTGAATAGACGGGGCGAGGTGTTTGCGATCGCCAACGAAATCAAAGCGGGCAACGTGGCCCCTAGCCGCAGCAAAGGGGAAGGCGCACCAGCGCAGCCTGCCAGTACGGCGCCGAAGACCAAGGGCAAGGGCACGCTTTACAAATTCTCACCGGAGGGGGTGCCCGACCAGTTGCTCGACGACACCGACGAACACTACACGAGCCTCGCTCTGGCGGATGACGGCCGCCCGTACGTGGGCACTGGTGTTGAAGGCCGCGTATACACCGTTGACGCGGGCCACAACTCGGCCTTGGTCGCGGACGTGGATGAACGCCAAGTGAGCGCGCTGGTGCTCAGCGGCAAAGACCAACTCGTGATTGGCAGTGATCCGGCGGTCGCGCATCCCGTGAAGGGCGTCGGCGGCCCGGACGCGGTCTGGACCAGCAAGGTGCTGGACGCGGGGCTGCGTGCGCGTTTCGGTAAAGTCACCTGGGAATCTACCGGCGCGATTCAACTGTCGACTCGTACCGGTAACACCAAAGAGCCGGACGACACGTGGAGCGCGTGGAGCACCGGCTTCAGCGTGCCGTCGCTGATCGCGAGCCCGGCCGCGCGCTACTTGCAGGTGCGCGCGCGCTTCGCCACGGACCCGAACGCGGTATTGAGCGCACTCGGGATCTCGTTCGTGACGGACAATTTGCGGGCCGTCATCACCAGCGTCGACGCAAAAGACCCGGACAACTCGGACAATGATGACTTGATTCACGCCTCGGGTGGCCCCGTGACGCACAAGGCAGAATCAACGATCGCGCTGTCGTGGAAGGTGGATAACCCGGACAAAGACGAACTGCGCTATCGCTTGCAGTATCGTCAAGTGGGCAATAACCTTTGGTTTGATGTGCTCAAGCCGCAAGAGAAGCTGACAAAAGAGAACTACACCTGGGAAACGTCCGATTTGCCCGAGGGCCGTTATCACCTGCGCTTGATCGCCACCGACGAGCTCTCGAATCCACCGGACCGAGTCACGCGGGATCAAATGGAGAGTCCCGTGGTCTTGGTCGACAACACGCCGCCGGTCGTCGAAGGCCTCAAAGTCAACGGCAAGCGCGTGCAAGGTGTCGCTATCGATGGCGTGGGCCCCATTGCCCGCATCGAGTTTTCGCTCGCCGGCTCGGACGAATGGACGCCGTTCTATCCGACCGACGGCATCTTCGACGAACAACGTGAAGAGTTCGACGCCGACCTCTCGAAGCTTGCCCCCGCCTTGCCTGCGCTCGTAAGCCTTCGTGTCTACGACAAAGCGAACAATTCCGTGATTCGCAGCATTCTGTTGAAGTGACGCGGCTCCGCCGGCCGGTGCGTGCGCACCTCGTTTGCCGCTCTGTGCCCGGAACGGAGTGCTCTCCGAGGTGCGTGGCGGGGTTACGAGCGCCCAATCTCCAGCTGGTTCGCCACGAGCGCCGCAGCGCGCTACTACCCAAACTCCCGAGGACCTGCGGGCTGGCGGCGCCGGGACGCGCTGCGTTTGCGCGAGTTTTGTGGGCGGGATGCCCTCCTGGGCGTGCGCTTCGGGCTCGCTCCGAAAGGCTCTGCTAGTCTCGGGGCGCTTTGACTGTTCGGCGCCTCTTTCGAGTTTTGGCTGCTGCCGCGGCGGTCCTGGCTATGGCTTGGGGTTGCTCGGCGCAGGATAGCCAAACAGGTGGCGCGCCCGGGAGCGGCGGCGCGAATGGGATGCCGGACAGCGGTCTGAGCGATCACTTTGTGGATTCGAGTTCCACGTCGGCGGCGGGCGACGGTCCCGTGCACTTGAATCCGCTGTGCGGTGGGCCGTGTGTCCCGGATGATCTCATGGCTTGCGCCAGTTACGCGCCGCCCGCGCTGCCAACGGCGGCGGCGGGTACAACTGGCGCGAACGCGAGCAGCGGCGGTGGCGCGAACGCGAGCAAGGGCGAGGCAGGCGCGGGTGGCGCGGGCGGCGCCAATGGCCGCGGCGCGGAGGCGGGTGCCGGCGGCGAAGGCAACGTGCTCTTCCCAACGATTTACGGCTGTCAGGTGCAGCGCGCGGCCGGCGTGAGGGATGCCGTGCTCTCGCAATGTGCGCTCGTGGGCAATGGTGCGGCCAATGCGCCCTGCCTCACCTCCAGTGATTGTCAGCCCGGTTTTGGCTGTGTTGGCGATCAGAGCGCGGGGCTGTGCGAGCGCTATTGTTGTCAAGACGCGGACGCCTGCGAGCCGGATACGTACTGCGCGGAGCGCCCGATGCGCGACGCCGTCGTCAATGGGCAGGCGCAAGGCTCGGGTGATACGAGCACCGCGCCCATGATTCCGGTGTGCGTGCCGGCGGTGAATTGCGACTTGGCCGAGCCACACCCGTGCAAGGGCAAGCAGTGCGCGTGTACAGGAGAGACGGCCTGCCTGGTGGTACGCTCGGACGGCACAACGACCTGCGCCGTACCCGGCTCGGGTAAGGCCGGAGATGCGTGCCCGTGCGCGTGGGGTTACCTGTGCTCAGCTGCAAGCGCCCGCTGCTTGCAACTCTGTTACACGCCGGACGCGGCTGCGTGCGGCAAAGGGAAGTGTCAGGCCGCGTCTGAGTTACCGGACGGCTGGGGGCTGTGCATTGACGGCTGAGCGCTCAGGTCTTCCAGCTGCAAGTTGAGCTCGGCGCCGAGCAACAACGTGAGGCACATGATCCAAAGCCAACCGAGCGTGATCGCTACGGCTGACAACGTGCCGTAAAACAAGGCAAAACGCGCCAAATGCTGCGCGTAATACGCGAAAGCGAGCGACGCGCTGCCCGACGCACCAATGGTCAGGATGGCGCCCGGCCAAACCCGGCGCTTCACGCCCGGGCGAATCACCGCGATGCGGAAGAACGCCGAGAGCAAGGTGGTTGCAATGAGCAGCACCAGGCCCAGCAATAGAAAGTGGCTCGCGCGATCCAAGAATGGATTCTGCCCGCGCGCGACGAAGCGCAGCACGGTGACTGGCCCGCCCGCGAGCGTGACGGCGAGCGTGGCGCTGAGCATGAACAGGAGAATGCTCGAGATGACGCAGGTGAGCGCGATCAGCCGCCGCTTCCACCACGGCCTGCGCGTGCCGCCCACGGTGATCTCGAGCACGGCCATCAGCGTGTTGAAGGCGGACGACGCTAGCCAGAGCGCGCCCAGGAGCGCGACGGGCGCCACCGCCGTGACTGAGAATTGGCCGAGCTGATTCCAAATTACGGTGCGCACTTCACTCGGCGTAACGTCCACGAGCAAAGAGGTGCTGGTGAGCACGGCCTCGCTGCCCTGCGACATGCGCGCAAATAGCCAGCCTGCCAGCGCGAGCATCGGGATCGCGGCCAGGAACAGATCAAAGGCCATGGCGCTCGCGGCTTGCAACGTGTCTCGCGTGACGAGCCCACGCACCACGAGCCACACGCGGTGGCTCCAGGGTTTGGCCGAGAACAACTGTGCGGCGCGTAGCGACACGCGGTCCCAGCGCCCGCTGTTCGGGGGCGCGTCATCGGAGCGATTGAGCCAACCGTCGTTCATTACTTGTGACGCAAAACTCTGGCGTAAGACTCGAAACCATCGCATACCAGAGCCCGTGGCACTCCACCAGGAAACGCTCGAAGTTCGAACCCGCGCCGCGGGATTGCTGAATGTAACCGCGGAAGTGAGCGCGGTCGTGGCACGCAGCGGCATCAAAACGGGCCTGTGCACCGTGTTCGTTCAGCACACCTCTGCCAGCCTGATCATCCAAGAAAATGCCGACCCGGCGGTGCTGCGTGATTTGAGCGCGTACATGGCAGAGCTCGTGCCCGAATCACGCAACTGGGAACACGACGAAGAGGGGCCGGACGACATGCCCGCACACGTTCGCTGTGTGCTCACCAAGACGAGCGAAACAATCCCGGTAACAGCGGGTCGCCTCGCGCTCGGCACGTGGCAGGCGCTGTACTTGTGGGAGCATCGCGCCATCGGGCATACGCGCCGGCTCGTGGTTCACGTCGCGGGGGAGTAGGCTCAAAGCGCCCCTGCTGGCGGAGGCGCTCTCCTAGGGACAGCGGAATTGCGGCCTCAGAATAGCTGAAATTCGCGACGTCCACGCCAGCATTTGCGGCACCCGCCGGGGTCTGCAATAGCCACGGGCGCCGATGCTAGATCTCCGTTTTAAGACCCCCCCCGAGTGGCTGGATGCAGTCTTTGCCGACTTCGACGCGTTCCTGTTGGATCACGCGGCGTGTGAGCGCAAAGCGGCAGCGACGGGCATGTCGTTCGTGGTGCGCTACCCGGACAAAACCGCGATCATCGAACCGTTGATCGAATTCGCGCGTGAGGAGCTCGAGCACTTTCAGGTCATGTTCCGCATCGTGAACGAGCGCGGTCTCATCTTGGCCGATGACTACAAGGATACCTACGTGAACGCCCTCCGTGCACAAGTCCGCAACGGGGGCGAAGGCATGCTGCTGGACAAGCTCTTGGTCGCGGGCATCGTCGAGGCGCGTGGTTGTGAGCGCCTGTTCATGGTGGCGGAGGCACTGCGCCTGAAGGAATCGCCGCTGGCGACCCCGTATTTGGAATTGGCACGCGCCGAAGCGCGACATCACGGGCTGTTCTTTCGCTTGGCGCGCACCTGCTTTGCCGATGAAGTGATTGACGGGCGCGCTGCCGCGCTGCTCGACTACGAAGCTGAGTTGGTCAGGCGGCTGCCGCATCGCGCCGCCGTGCACTGAGGGAACAGTGCCGGCGCAGGGGGGGCCCGGAGAGCAATACTTTGCTCGCTATGCGGAGCCGGAGGCACGCCTCGCCGCGAGCTTGACCGAGCAATATGCGGCGTGCCTCGTGGTGCCGGTCTGCGGGGAAGAGCCGTCGTTACTGGACGGATTTCAGGCGGCGTTGTCAGCCGCTCCGGGGCGCGTGCTTTTCTTGTTGGTGGTGAATGCGGCGGACAGCGCCAACATCAAGACGCATGACGCCAATCGCCGTTTGCTCGACGCTTTGCACGCGCGCTTCGGGGCGCAACGCGAGATCGCCGCGCGCGGCATAGCAGCGCGCGGCACGTTCGGATGCGCCGACAATTACGACGTTTTATGGCTGGATCGCGCGAGCGAGGGGCTACGCTTTCCCGAGCGCGCGGGCGTCGGCTTGGCGCGCAAGGTGGGCGGGGATCTGGCGGCGGCGCTCTGGGCGCAGGGGCGGCTCGAATGTCGGCGCATTGCCTCCAGCGATGCGGACGTCACGCTGCCGGATGATTATTTTGCGACCTTGACCAGCGCAGAAAACGAGCCGAGCGCGGCTTGGCTGTGGCCATTTCGACACGAGGCCGGTGATGACGCAGACATCGCCTCGGCCACGCTGCTGTACGAGATCTCTTTACGCTACTACGTGCTCGGTTTGACGTTCGCGCGCTCGGGCTACGCCTATCAGAGCATCGGCAGCACCATCTGCGTGGATGCAGCAGCGTACCTCGCCGTACGCGGCTTCCCGAAGCGCGAAGCGGCGGAAGACTTCTATCTGCTGGATAAGCTGGCCAAGGTGGGGCCGCTACGGCGCGTGTTCGGCTCGCCGATCCGAATTCGGGCTCGCTCGTCCGACCGCGTCCCGTTCGGAACCGGCCGCCGCTCACGCGAAATTGCCGAGGAATCCGCGGCGGGCGCCGAGTTCGAAATGTACGCGCCCGGCGTATTTCGGGCATTGGCCGCCGTGATCAGCGGCCTCGACGCCTTCGCGACTTCGGGGAAGATCGAGGCGCTCAACGCCGCGCTCGAAGCGCGCGTTCCCGACTTGGCCGAGGCGGCTGAGCTCGTGCTCGAACGGCTGGGCGTGTTCGCCGCGCTCACGAGCGCAGCCACGCAAGCGCCGCTAGGGAGCGTGTTACGTCGCCGAGTTCATACCTGGTTCGACGGGCTCCGCACGCTGCGCTTCATTCACGGCATGCGCGATGCCTGCTTGCCGTCAGTGCCGTGGCGAGCAGCGCTCCACGCAGCAACGTTCTTGGAAGCGCCCTTTCGCGACGGCGAACAGCCCGAGGCAGTGCGCGCGCGGCTGGCGCGTTTGGAAGAGGCGCTGCCAGCGCAGGTCGGGCCGGCGGTTCTTTAGGGCGCGCGGCGAGGTCGCGGGATCGCCGGCCCTGTTCCGGTGCCGGTGCCGGGCTAGGCGGGCGATGATTTCGCGAATCGA
>JBDTYJ010000172.1:0-11987 GCA_040005755.1 Pseudomonadota bacterium | reverse complement strand
GGTTCACCTGGCGCAGCGCCGCGTCCGGCATGTACACGAGCTCGTGCGGTGCGCCCAAGAAGCGAGAGAACCAGGCGCTGCCCTCGGCGTGCACGGTCGAGCTGACCTGATCTTGCCAAACTTGCACGCTGCGCGACGCGCCCGATTCATAGGCGCGCGGTATTTCCAGCGTGGGCTGACCAGGCGCGGCGACGCGCAGGGAGCCGCCCAGTAGACTGGTTTCCACTTGCGACAACGCCGGGAGCTCACGTTGGGTGACGAAATTGCCGGCCAAGTCCGCGATCATCCAGCGCCGGTCCGCGTCGAAGCCGCGCGCTGCCACGCGCCACTCACTGACACGAATGCCGCGGCACGCCTTGATTGGGTAGATGTACAGCGCCGAAACGTAGGCCACGCGAATCACCAGAGGTGATGCACCACGGGGCGCACGTGAGCATCGTAGATGTCTTTGACCCGCGCCATGACTTCAGCGCTCAAGGGCGGGAGCGCCAAGGCTCCGACGTTTTCAGTTACTTGCTCCACGCGCCGTGCGCCGGGAATGGAGCACGTAACTGCGTCATGCATTTCGATCCAGCGCAGCGCAAATTGCGCGATCGACATGTTGGGCGGTACCAGGGCGCGCAGCTGCTCTACCACCTCGAGCCCCTTGTCGAAGTCGAAGCCCGAGAATGTTTCGCCGCGATCGAACGCGACGCCCGTGCGGTTGAACTCACGATGATCGTCCGCGGAGAAGTGTTGTCCCTTTTTCATCTTGCCGCACAGCAAACCAGAAGACAGCGGCAAGCGCGCCAAGACGGCGACCTTGCGCCGCTGCGCTTCCGCGAAAAATAGCTCCGCCGGCCGTTGTCGGAAAATATTGAACACGATTTGGACCGACTGCACGTCGGGATATTCGAGCGCCTTCAGGCCTTCTTCCACTCTCTCCACGCTGACGCCGTAGTGCTTGAGCTTGCCTGCTTGCTTCAAATCAGCGAGCGCCGCGAACACCTCGGGCATGTAGTAAACATCCGTCGGGGGGCAGTGCAGTTGCAGCAGATCCAAGGCTTCAACCTCCAGGTTCTTGGCGCTCCGCTCCACGAATGCGGTCAGGGTCTGTGCGGTGTAGCTTGGCGCAACGTGGGGGTTCGAGCGGCGACCGACCTTGGTTGCAACGTGGAAAATCGCCCCGCGTTCGCGCTTCAGACGCGCCAGCAGTTGCTCGCTGTGGCCGTCGCCGTACACATCCGCCGTGTCGAAGAAGTTGACGCCCAAATCCAGCGCGCGGTGCAGCGCCTTCAGTGACTCTTCGTCGCTGACCGGGCCCCACGTGCCGCCGACCGCCCAGGTGCCCACGCTAATGGCCGAAACGTTGAACCCGGTGCGACCCAGCTCGCGATATTGCATGGCGCGGGATGTTAGTCGTGAAAAGACCGCTCCGCGCGTGCTATTTTCGCTCGAAATATGGACCCAGCGCGCTTCCAAAAAGCGATCGAGGCGTTCGATCGAGCGAACGCCGAGGATCCGCACACCGTTACCAACGACGCGACTGGCCCAGAGCCGCGCGAGCTCGTGCAGGCGAGGCGCCTCTCGGCATGGGTCAACGAGTTGGAACCGAACGCTTCGGAAGCGTTGTCGCTGGCAGCCCGCTGCCAGCACATTCGCCGCTGGCAGGTCCCGCGTGATGCGCATCCCGCCGGGCGCGTCGGTTACTTGCAATGGCGCACACGCCTCGCGCGCTTCCATGCAGATACCGCCGCGCAGCTGCTGCAGTCGGTCGGCTACGAGCAAGATCTGATCGACGCCGTTCGGCGCATCAACCTCAAACAAAATTTGCGCAGCAGCCCCGATAGCCAAATCATGGAAGATGCGCTGTGCCTGTCCTTCCTGGAGCACGAGCTGGAGGATTTCAGCGCCAAATACCCCGTCGAGAAGGTGGTTGAGGTCGTGCAAAAGACCTGGCAAAAAATGTCTGAGCGGGCGCGCGAGCGGGCGCTCACCCTGCCGTTCAGCGCGGCTTCGCTGAGCGTTATTCAGCGGGCGCTGGCGCCCTTGGCTTGATGGGCGAACCTGGCACGGATCGCGCGAAACAGTGCTCGCTCAACGCGTTCGCTGGCGCAAGCGGTCGATGCCCATGGCGATCACGATGATGAAGCCGGTGAAAATTTCCTGCACCCAATTGGGGAAACCGAGGTGAGTGCAACCGGCTTTGATCACGGTCAGGAGTAGCGCGCCAACCAGGGTACCTGCCGCCGAGCCTTGTCCCCCCGAGAGCGAGCCACCGCCAATCACCACGGCTGCAATCACCTCCAGCTCGAGCCCTCCGGAATCGGTCGGATCGCCCACGGTCAGGGTCGAAAACTCGAGCACGCCGGATAGCCCCACGAGCAGGCCAGCCAATGCGTACACGAACAGCGTGGTCTTTGGGATCGAGATCCCGCACAAGCGCGCGGTCTCCTGGTTCGACCCCACCGCCACGATTTGCCGGCCAATTTTGGTGTAGGTGAGCAGCCCGATGCCAAACAGGGTTGCCGCGAGCATCAGCCATACGCCGGGCGGCAGTGCCAGCGAGTGCGGCTGACTCTGCATCAATGCGTCCAAGCCGCGGGGATCGGCATCGATTTTTTGCTCGTCGGCAACGCCTTTGGCGACCCCGCGCAGGATGCTCATCGTGCCGAGCGTGACGATGAACGGTGAAATACGTAAGCCCGCGACCAGCGCGCCGTTGCACAGCCCGAGCAGGCCGCCCGTGATGACGCCCACCCCGGCGGCGGTGACGGCTCCCATCCCGGCACGCAGGCACTCTGCGACTACAACCGTGGTCAAGGCGACCGCAGAGCCTACCGACAAATCAATCCCGCCGAGCACGATCGTGAACGTCATGCCCACGGCCGCAATGCCCACGACGGCGGTTTGCCGGAGCATGGTCACGAGGTTGGTTTCACGCGCGAACGTGTCCGGCGCGAGCGCCGTGAACAGCACATACAGCAAGCCGAGGGCGATCAGTGGCCCTAGCCAAGGTGTGCGGCGCAGTAGCTGCCGGAAAGCGTTCATCCGGTGGCCTCCAGCAGTAGCCCGTGCTCGGTGCAATTGCTGACCGAGTGTGCCGGGCCGAGCCGCCCGCGCACCATTACGGCGATGCGATCACACACGCCGAGCAGCTCTGGCAAATAGCTAGATACGAGCAACACTGCGTTCCCGCGCGCCGCGAGCTCATCAATGATGCGATACAGATCAGCGCGGCTGCCGACGTCCACGCCGCGCGTGGGCTCGTCTAGCAGCAGCACGTCCGCGTCTTGGTGGAGCAAACGCGCGAAGCAGAGCTTCTGCTGGTTTCCGCCGGACAAGTCGCGCGCAAGCTGATCGGGCCCGCGCGCGCGGATGCCCAAGCGTTCGATGTAGGAGCGCGCGATCAGCGCTCGCTTTTTCGGGCTCACCAGGCCATAGGCCCCGAGCGACTCCAGCTTGGGCAAGGTGATGTTGTCAGCCAAGCTGAGTGATTCGGCGAGCCCTTCGCGTTTGCGATCTTCACTCAGTAGCCCGATGCCCTGCGCAAGCCGACGCGCGGGCGATGCTGGACCGAGCACGCCTTTGACGCGCAGCGTGCCCTGTTTGACGGCATTCAAGCCAAAAATGGCTCGCAAAAGCTCACTGCGGCCGGAACCGAGCAGCCCCGCGATGCCCAGCACCTCACCGCGCCGCAGTTCGAGCGAGGCGCTGAGGGGCAACTTGCTTCCCGAAAGCGCGTCGAGCGTGAGCACCACTTCACCAGGCGTGCGAGGCGAGCGCGGGAATAGCTCCTGAACATCACGGCCAGCCATCAGCTTCACCAACTCCGCGCGCGTGGTGCCGGGCATACGCCCGCTGGCCACGAACTGACCGTCACGCAGCACCGTGTAGCGGTCGGCAAGCCGTTCCACTTCCTCCAAAAAGTGAGACACATACAGCACGGCGATGCCTGTCTTGGTCAACTCTCGCACGATCGCGAATAGCCGCTCTGCCTCGCTCGAGTTGAGGGTGCTCGTTGGCTCGTCCAAGATCAGAAGCTTGCACTCGCTTTGCGCGAGCGCGCGGGCCAGGCACAGCAGTTGCTGGTCGCCCTGACCCAGATCGCCCGCGCGCTGATCGAGATCCGGCACAGGCGCACCGTGCGGCAGCACGCGAGCCAACGCGGCACTCGCGCGTTGCTTTTGCACGGCGCGGTCTACGACCCCGAAGCGACCGGGAAGCGCGTTCAGCAGCACGTTTTCCGCCACGCTCAAATCCGGACACAACGCGGGCTCCTGCGCCACGAAGGCGACACCCAGCGCTTGCGCGTGCTGGGGGCTCTTGGGCGCGTATGGCCTAGCCATGAGCTCAAGCCTGCCTTCGTCCGGCCTTTGCGTGCCAGCCAAGATCTTGAGCAGGGTACTTTTGCCGGCGCCGTTTTCGCCGAGCAACGCGTGCACTTCACCACGCTCTAGCGTCAACTGCACGTTCGATAATGCCACCGTAGCGCCGAAGCGCTTCGTCAGCTCGCTGACGCGCAGGCATTCGGCGTTGGCACTCATGCAAAGGCTCGGCAATTGGGGCCGGTCATCAGGGCGCCCCGAGCCAGTGGCTGAGGTCCGGCTTCACCAACTCGGCAATCTCCGGGTTATGCAGGTTGTCTTTGTCGACCAGCGTTGCTCCCGTGTCGATGCGAGCTGCCACGGGCTGCTTCTGCAGGTGCTGAGCCATGGTCTTCACCGCAAGGTAACCCATCTTCATCGGGTCTTGCAGCACGAGCGCGTCAATTTGCCCAGCGCCCAAGCCCGATAGCAGCTTCTCGGATGAGTCGAAGCCGATGAAATGGATTTTGCCTGTGAGCTGGGCCTTCTGCAGAGCCAGCAGCATGCCGAACGTGGTCGACTCATTCGGCGTAAAAATGCCGTCGATGCGGTTCTTGCCCGCGTTCTGAGCGAGCAGCAGGTTTTCCCCGGCAGCGTGTGCGCTCTCGGTGGTGGCGCCGCCGTAACGATTGCTGGAGACAACCTTGATGTCCGGGAATTTGGCAATTGCCTCTAGAAAACCCTGCTCGCGGTCGTGAGTGCTCGCGGAGCCTTCCAAATAGCGGAGCACGATCACGTTGCCCTTGCCGTTCAACAGCTTTGCCATGCGCTCGCCCGCGAGCGCGCCCGCCGCGTGGTTATCCGTGGCCACGAAGCTCACGTACGAATTTTCTTTCAGCGCCGAGTCGAAGATCACAACGGGGATCTGCGCGTCGCCTGCCGCCTTCACCGGCGCCGCGAGTGCAGTGTCGTTCAACGGGGCGAGCACGATGCCCGAAACACCCTGAGCGGTGAAGCTCTGGACCAAGTCGACCTGCGACTTGAGATCATCCTCCTTGAGCGGTCCTTTCCAGACCACTTCTACCTTCAGCTCACGAGCGGCTTTGATTGCGCCAGCATGTACCGCCTTCCAAAACTCGTGCGTCGTTCCTTTCGGGATCACGGCAATGCGTAGCTCTGCCGGTTTCGCGCTGCCAGCGCCCGCGCTGGTTGCTAGGTCCGTCTTCTTCTTGCACGCCACGCTCAGCAATGCGCACGCGCAGAACGCCCAAGCCCAGACTGTTTTTGCGATCACGGCGCTGATTCTAAGCACAAAAGGGCGACAGCAGCCCAATTCGGAGCTGCTGTCGTGTCGGTAACGAGTAGAGCGGGAGAAAACCGCTGTGTGCGAATCAGCGCACCAATGGCGCGGGGGGCGGCTCCGCAAAGCCGGGGAAGGGGTTTGCCGAAGCGCGACGCTGCAGCTCGCGCTCCGTCCAGGGGAACGAGCTGCCGCGTTCGTGAAAGAAGGCCACGCCGATCACGCCGACGTTGCGGTCGTCGCCTTTGCGGGCAGCATACGAGTCTTTGACGGCGCCGAAGCGGAACGCGGCCACCGCGGCTTGGCTGCGGCGAAAACCGTCAATCTCGAGCGTGGCCCAGGGGTTGACCAAGTAGCCACGCTTGACGAATGAGCCGGCCTTGCCGTCGATTACGTCCAGGCCATCGACCGTGGCCAGCGCTTCGAAGCGCGTACCGGTGTGGTTCTGGATATGGATCGTGTAGCGCTGGCCGTCCGAGCCGACCACATAGTTGCGCGCGCCGATCTTCTGACTCGGCAGTGGCGAGCCGTTTTCGTCCAGCACTTGCACCGTGATCGCGCCTTGAGCTACCTCCACGTTGGAGCCGTCGGACGTGCCGTAGGCGTTGCCGTCGCGACGCGCCATGGCTTGCACCCCGGCGGCATCGTTGTAGTTCAGCGCGAGTAACGCAAAAGGATGGGAGAAGTCAGCGCGCTCGAAGGCTTGGTTCGAGACGTAGCTAGTGCGCGTTTCGCCCCACGTTGTGCCGAGCCCAGGGCGATCGTCCTTCTTCTCAGCCTTGTCGGGCTGAGGTTGATAAGCACCGCCGCTCTGCGCTGAACGCGAAGCCGGCGCAGCAGAGGCGGATTGTGCGCGGTCAAGGCCAGCGCCGTTGACTGGACTGGGCGCCGCGGGCTTGGGCGCTGCTTCACTCGGAGCCCGGGAGTAGCTGCCATTCGGCGCGCTGGGTGGCGGGGGCTCGGCGGCCGCCTCACCGGGGGCTTGAGCGTAACTCCCGTTCAGCGCGCTAGGGGGCGCGTCCTGGGCTTCTGGCACGGCGCTCGGCGCATTGCGGGCTTCTGGCGCGCTGCTCGTGTGCGAGCAGGCCGCGACGGGCAAGAGCAAAATCAAACTGGAAAGCTTGCTGAAGTTCATGGCGTTTTTCTCCGTTCGTTACCGACACGGAGAAAACGCAGCCTGCCGCCGGACCTTACAGTCGCGATTTGACGCGCGCGTTTTTGCACAAAAAGGCGCGCGATTCCGGCCCGAGAGTTTTCCTGGCGGGGGCCGGAGCCTCGGACTACCCTCCATCTTCAATGAGGAGGACTTCAATGCGAAGCTTTATCACGGTCTTGTTTGCGGTGACGGCAGGCGCCCTCTCTGTAGGTGCCTGTAGTAGCGATGAAACCAGCGGCGCAACAGGTGGCATGTGCAAGGGCAGCTACGCCGCGCTCACGCAAGCCGAGCTTGACGCGCAGCTCGACCCCGCGGGCAATTGCGCGAACAGCAAGGATAGCGCCATCGAGTGCTCCAATGATGTCACCACGCTCGCTGAAGAGTGCGGCGCCGACTGCTTCAAGAACGAAGATCCTGCCGACGCGAAACAAGACGCCTGCGTGAAGGATTGCCTCTCCACGAGCACGACCCCGTCCCTCAGCGCGGCCTGCACTGAGTGCTACATCGCGGATGTCGGCTGCGCGCGCGATCATTGCTTGATCAAGTGCGGCACCGCGCCGACCAGTGAGGCCTGCTACCAATGTCGTGTCGACAACGGTTGCGTTGCCGCGTTCTTCCCGTGTAGCGGGTTGCCCAATGAGCGGGCTGTGCCGAGCGGCGGCGCTGGCGCGCCAGGTGACGTTGACGTAAGCGCCGCAGGCGCTGGCGGTGGCGGTGGCACTGTCGTCGACGTGAGCGCCGCGGGCGCAAGTGGTGCCGCCGTTCAAGCTGCGACCGCTGGAGCAGCCGCCTCTTGAGGGCAGCGCGCGCGGCCCGATTCATGATGCGTCGGGCGTTGGCCGCGGGGCTCGCGGCTAGCGCGCTCATGCTGCCGGTCCCCGCGCACGCAGGCGGCTACGACACGCCCATGCTGTACAGTGCTCGTCACATGGGCATGGGCGGCGCGGCCATTGGTTATGTGAACGATCCCTCGGCCGTGTTTCACAACCCTGCCGGCCTCGCTCAAATCGAGCGCGGTGAGGTGATCGGGGACTTCTCACTGTTGCTCGGCGGCATTCACGCGAGCCCAGGCCTCGGCGCAGGGCGAGATGTGAGTTCGGACACGACCGTGGCACCGTTTTTTTTGGTTGGCGCTGGCTATCGCATTCAAAAGCTCATCACGCTGGGCATTGGTGTCTATCCCATTGCTTCCTCCGGCGCGACGTTTCACTACGGCGCCACCAAGGACAGCACGGAGCTGTTCTTTCTCGAAGCGTCGCCCGCGATCGCCATCAACGTGCTGCCCAACTTGCGCATTGGCGCTGGGTATCGCGTGACGTACGTTCGGCTCAATCGCTATTCTGGCCAACCCGATGCGGCGACCGTCCCGTACCTGGATTTCACGCTCTCGGGTCAGAACTTCGCCGGGTTTCGCGCGGGCGTGCAATACGATCCGCTGTCGTGGCTGAGCTTGGGCGCTGTGTTTCGCAACCCGACCACCACCAAGGTCAGCAATGACCACGGCATCGCCTTGCGCCGCGAATTCAGCGACGTGTCCACGAAGTTCAAACTCCCAGCCAAGGTCGGGGTTGGCTCACGCGCAGACTTCGAGGAGTTCGGCCTGCACGGCGCCCTCGCCGCCGACTTCGAGTACACGTTCAACAGCGAGAACGTGGGCTACGATCTGCAGGGTACCGAAGCGGGAATGACGACGCCTACGTCCGTTTCGAACGTGTTCGAGTGGTCCAATTCCGCCACGTTCCGCTTCGGCGCGGAATACCGCGTGTGGCGGAACCCTGCTCTGCAACTTGACCGTATCGCGCTCCGCGCAGGCTTCGTTCACGACACCAAAACCGCGAACGCACACTATCCAACTCCCTTCGGTACACCCCCGGGCGCCACGCAGGTCGTGACCGTTGGTACTGGTTATAACGGCGGCAAGTGGCAAGCAAACCTTGCTTACGGGTATCGCTTCGGCCACGGCGCGGTGACCGCAGCCGACGTGGCCCCGAGCGCCGGTCGCAAAGAGTGCGCCTTCTGCGGCACCTACGGCAAGGATGACTACTCGATTCACCTGAGTGGCATCTACGTGGACGCGAGCTACAAGTTCTAAAGGACTTCACGAGAAGCGCGACAGCAGCTTGCGGCTCTGAGCATCTAGCGCGCTCGGCACCGGCACCAAGTAGCGCATGCCGTGTGAATCGCTGATCAGGTGGCGGCCGTCTTCCAGCGGCCGCACGTGATCTTCTTGGTCGACCACGAACTCGGTGGGGCCGCGATCCGTATCGACTTGCCAGCGTGAGCTGGTGGCTTCTTGGGTGATGGCTCGGATGTGTCGGACGTGCGGCAAGAAATCCGCCTTGGTGAGCGCGCGTTCCAGAAGCTCCCGTTGCGTGGGCGCCAGCGCCGAAAACACGGGAAAACAGGCTACTTCCTGGTGATTGGTCACGTTCACCAGCGACACGTAAGCGTCCGGATTCGTGAGCGGGAATGCGCGGCGGGCCGAGACGGCGACCTTTTCGCAGCCCGTGGCTCCGGCCCAGAGCTGGCCGTGGTCGTCGAAGGTAAGCTGGAGTTGGCTGGGGTCGAGGAGCGGGCCTGCCTCGTGCGCGGCATCCGGCGTTTGCGGCTCCGTGTCTGCCGCGGCGGCACCCTCTCCAGCCTTGAGCGAGCTTTGCGCGCGCCACAGCTTTGCGTACTCGCCGTCGCGCGCGAGCAGCTCCGCAGCGCTGCCTGATTCTGCGACTTTTCCGTCTTTGAGCACAATCAATAAATCCGCCTTGCGCAGCGTGCTCAGGCGATGTGCGATGGCAACCGTGGTGCGGCCTTGCACCACGTTGTCGAGCGCCGCTTGGATTTCGCGTTCCGTTTGTACGTCGACCGCAGACGTGGCCTCGTCCAAGATCAGGATCTTGGGGTCGACCAAAATGGCTCGCGCGATCGCGATGCGCTGCCGTTCCCCTCCAGACAGAGATTGTCCGCGTTCACCCACCAGAGAGTCGTAGGCTTCGGGCAATTTGAGAATGAATTCGTGGGCACGCGCAGCACGCGCGGCTTCAATCACTCGCGCAAGCCCAGCTTCCGGCGCCCCGTAGGCTACGTTTTCCCCGATCGTGCCAAAGAACAAGAACGGATCTTGAAGCACGATACCAATGTGACGGCGGTATTCCTCGAGTGCTACGCGCCGAATGTCTACGCCATCCAGCCGCACCGAGCCGGATGAAGCGTCATAGAAGCGGCAGATCAGATTCGAGACCGTGCTCTTGCCGGAGCCCGTGTGACCGACGATGCCCACCATTTGACCTGGCTTCACCGTGAAGCTCACGTCATTGAGCACCAGCCTGCTGCCGTACCGGAAGGAGACGTGCTCGAAGCGAACTTCACCGTTCACCTTCGGCAGCGGGAGCGGGTCTTTGGGATCGATCACGCTCGGGACGCGATCCAGAATATCGAACAGGCGCTGTGAGGCCGCGGACGCGCGCTGGGTGACGGTGAGCGCTCGGCTCATGCTCTCAACGCGCGTGTAAAAACGGCTGATGTAAGCGATGAAAGCGGTCAGCACGCCGACGGTGATGCGGTGGTGCAAAATCTGCGAGGCGCCGACGCCCCAGACCACGAGGAGCCCGAGCTGATTCAGCAGCGCCACCAGCGGCCAAAAGGAGGTCCAGAGCGTATTCACGCGATTGTTGATCGCGACGATGCTGGCGTTCGCGCGCTCGAAACGCGCGATTTCCCGGCGTTCTTGCGAGAACGCTTTGACCACGCGAATACCAGGAATGGTATCGGACAAAATGTTGGTCATCTGCGCCCAGGCGCGACTGCCCTTCAAGAAGCCGTGCGTCAACGCGCCACGCACTCGCATCATGAACCAGGCGATCGGCGGGAAAGATGCCAGCGCCGCGACCGCGAGCAAAGGGTCGAGCGCGAACAGCACGATAGCCGTGCCCACGATCATGAGCACATCGGTGATGAAGTCGATTAACGTATCGGACAGGAACGAGCACAGCCGATCCGTCTCGGAGCTAATGCGGTTGATCAAGTCACCCGTACGCTTGCCGCCGAAATACTGCAGGCTGAGGCGTTGTAAGTGTGAAAACGCGCTGTTGCGCAAGTCCGCGCTGATCAGCTCGCTCACCCAAGCCAACACCGCGCCTTGGGCCCATGCCAGCAACCACGCCACCAGCGCAGCGCCGGCGAGCCCGCCCAAATACAGCCACAGGTCGTGGTACGCCGTGTCTAACGCGGGGCCGTGCGCCTCCTGCCAGGGCACGAGGACGCGATCGACCAGCGGCATGGTCAAGTACGGCGGAATTAGCCCGACCGCGGTCGTGGCCAAGGTGAGCGCCAAACCAAGCGCGATTTTGCCCGAACGCTGCCGCGCGAAGCCAAACAGACGCCACAACGGGTGTCCCGTGGCTGCAGCCTCTTGTGGCAACGAGAATTCGTCCTCGGGATCTTCGTCGAGTTGAGGATCACTCTGGCTGCGACGGCCGCGTGTTTCCTCGAACGCCGTCATAAATTCGTTGCCTGCGACCGCTAGCGCGAGCGTGAAGTAAACACGCAGCACGCGCCGCCCTTGCTCCACGAAGGAGAGCTCGGTGAGCCCGCCGTGTTCATGCCGGAGCAACTCCAGTGTCGGGGTCAAAGGCAGACTGCGAAAGCCACCGTCCGAATCACGAACGTGCACATGCGCATCGCTGAGCAAAACCAGCCCCGAAGAAAACTGCAATGCCTCGTCCAAATCCGGACGCAAGCAGCCGAGCAACCGTTCGTGCGGGCGCAGTTTCAGGCCAGGAAAAGCTTCAGGCAAAAGGAGCTCGAGTTTTGTGGGCATGTACCTGGCGAAGGGGAGGGAAGAGCCGACGACCGACACTCTAGCCCGAATGGAATTGAGTCCAAGTCCGCGGCTGCCCCGGCCGGAGCAAACCAATCCGCGCCCGGCGGGCTCCGGCGGTTGTCGTACGAACGCAGCTTTTGCCTGAGAAATCGCCCGTCCGAAGCTAGTGGTCGCTGCTACTCTCCGCGAGGATGACAGAATGGCCCAGCGGCGGTCTCGGGTCGCTTCGCTCGGCCGCGTCGCCGAAGCTTAGCTTGACTTCAACGCGCAGCGTTCCGGCCTCCGAGACCGAGCGGCGGCTCCGCCCTCTCCTGCCGTTGGTGCCGATCACGCGGGTCTCCGACATCGCGCCGCTAGATCCGCTCGGGTTCCCTGTTGAAATTCGAAGCGAGACATGGCCTGTACGATGCCGAGCCCCGCGTGCAGCGC
>JBDTYJ010000171.1:0-12093 GCA_040005755.1 Pseudomonadota bacterium | reverse complement strand
TTCTCGGTGTCTTCGTCCGGGATGTCGATCTCGAACGCTTCTTCGAAGGCCAGGACCAATTCGACGAGGCCGAGCGAGTCAGCACCCAAATCGTCGATGAACGTGGACTCAGGCTTGATGTCCTTCTCATCGACATCCAGCTGTTCCTTGATGATCCGCTTCACTTCGACCGTTACGTTGCGACCTTCAGCCATGATTCCTCCACGGGCGCCTGTACACCAGGGGCAGTCCCGTTCACACGTGTTTCTGTCATACCGGGGGAGAAACCCCCAAAATTACATGTACATCCCGCCGTTGACGTGCAGCGTCTGGCCCGTGATGTAGCCCGCTTCGTCCGACACCAGATAGGTGATGGCGGCCGCAATTTCCAGAGCGGTGCCCGTGCGACCGAGCGGGACGGCCGTGAGCATCGAACTCTTTTGCTCATCAGTGAGCCCGCTGGTCATGTCCGTATCGATGAAGCCGGGGGTCACCGCGTTGACGGTAATGCCGCGCGACGCATATTCGCGGGCCAAGGTCTTGGTGATGCCGAGGAGCGCCGCTTTAGAAGCGGAGTAACTGACCTGCCCGGCGTTGCCCATCTCTCCAACGACGCTGGACAAGAAGACAATGCGCCCCACTTTGGCGCGCATCATGCTGCGGATCGCGGCGCGCGCGCAGTACACGGCGCCTTTCACGTTGATCGCCAAGATGCGGTCGAAGTCTTCATCCTTCAAGCGCAGTAGCAGGCCGTCAATCGCGACGCCCGCGCTGGCCACTAGGATATCCAAACGGCCGAGGCGCTTCGCGACCTCCGCGATGGCTTTTTCAGCGGCTTCGCCATTGGCCACATCGAACTGCAGAATCTCGGCTTTGCCGCCCGCTCGTTCGATGCCCTCAGCCACCTCGCGCGCAGCGCCCTCGTTGCTGACGTAGTTGATGACCACGTGAGCGCCTTGCTTGGCGAGCGCTTCGGATGCCGCTCGGCCAATGCCTCGGGAGCCGCCGGTGACCAATGCTACTTTACCGCTGAGATCGAACATGGGGAGATTGTCGAGAGCCTATTTGCCAGCTCGGCGCCGTGTCTAGCACGGAGCTGCCGGTGTTAAAGCGGGAAATTGGTTTCGCACCGCTGCTGAGCCGCGCGGGCTTGCCTGCGTTTGGCGGTTGGGGCAGCGCGACGCGTCAATTTTAGGCTAAAAACCCCGGAATCTTCGCGATGCCGTCCGGATCGCCCACTGACAGCACGCTGATGCGCTTGTCGATGCGCTTGACGAGGTTTGCCAAGACTTTACCGGGGCCAATCTCCAAAGCGTGCGTCACCCCGGCTTCCGCCATGCGGCTGATGGTCTGCTCCCAGAGCACCGGGCCGTCTATCTGTCGCACGAGCAAGGATTTGGCCCGCTCGGCGTCGTCATTCGGCTCTGCGCTAACGTTGGCGATGACCGGAAAGCGCGGCGCCTGCAAGGTGAGCTTGGCCAAGGCCACTTCAACCGCGCGTGCCGCGGGCGCCATGAGCGCACAATGGAACGGCGCGCTCACCTTGAGCGGAATGGCCTTCAACTTTTGTGCTGGCGCGAGCGCCGCAGCGCGGTCGATCGCCCGCCGGTGACCGGAGATCACGATTTGCCCCGGTGAGTTGAAGTTCGCGGGAGAACAGACGTCGCCCTGTGCGGCTTCCGCGCACAGCGCCTCGACGGCAGCTCGGTCGCCGCCGATGATCGCTGCCATACCGCCTTCACCCTCGGGTACGGCATCTTGCATGGCCTGCCCGCGTAGGTGGACGACGCGCACCGCATCTTCAAGCGTCAGCGTGCCGGCGGCGACGAGTGCGCTGTATTCACCCAGCGAGTGGCCCGCGGCAAACTCGGGCACGGGCAGATTCGGGTGCGCTGCGCGCACGGCGGCGAGCGTGGCGATGCTGGTCGTGACAATCGCGGGCTGCGCGTGCTTCGTCAGCGTGAGCTGCTCGAGCGGGCCTTCGAAGCACAACGCACGAATCGAAAAACCTAGGGCGGCATCGGCCGCTTCGAATACTCGAGCGGCGTCGGCCGAAACGCTGACCAGCGCATGGCCCATTCCGACTTCCTGCGCACCTTGACCTGGAAAGAGCCACGCGGTTTTCACGCGCGGGGGCTTACACGGTCTGGGCGGCGATGTGAAGAGCGAGCGACGGCGAAGTACCACCTGTCGCTAGCCAGCACGGCTCACATTCGAACGAGCGCGCTGCCCCAGGATACGCCCGCGCCCAGCGCGCACATCAGCACGGTGTCCCCCGGCTTGATCCGGCCGTCTCGGATGGCTTCATCCAGCGCGATCGGGATCGAAGCGCTCGAGGTGTTCCCATAGCGCTCGATATTGATCACGAAACGCTCGAGCGAAATGTCCAGCCGCTCGGCGATCTGGCTGATGATGCGAAGGTTGGCTTGGTGGGGCACCACCCAGCGGACGCTGTCCGCAGGCATGCCGGCCGCATCTAACGCAGCGCGTGACGCTTGGCTCATATTCTTCACGGCGGCTTTGAAGATGTCCTTGCCGATCATCTGCACTTTGTCGCGCTTCGCCTGCAGGGCATCCGTGGTCAGCCGCTCACGGCTACCCCCAGCCGGAATACACAGGGATTCGGTGAGCGAAGCGTCGGTGTACAGGTGGGTCGTGATGATGCCGCGGCCGTCGCCCAGGGCAGGGCCGATGATTCCGGCGCCAGCACCATCGCCGAACAGCACACACGTGGTGCGATCCTGCCAATCCACCAAGCGGCTCAAGAGTTCGACGCCGACGATGAGGATGTGCTTGTGCCTGCCGCCGCGGATGAACTGATCCGCGATTGACATCGCATACAAGAAACCCGCGCAGGCCGCAGACACGTCGAACGACGGGATCGGACCCGCGCCGAGCTTGCGCTGCAGGTAAGCCGCGCAGGCCGGCATCGGAACGTCACCGCTGATCGTGCCGACGATGATCATGTCGAGATCAGCGGGCGTTAGCCCGGCCATCTCGAGCGCGCGGCGGGAAGCCGCGAGCGCCATGTCGCTTGCTGCTTCGTCATCGCGCGCGATGTGGCGTTGCTTGATGCCGGTGCGCTCCGAGATCCACTCGTCGGACGTGTCGACGAGCTTTTCAAGATCGCGATTGGTGAGCACCCGCTCGGGCGCATACGCGCCGATGCCGAGGATTCGACTTTGGGGGCCCTGCTCAGACGCCATGATATCTCGTACGATCGCAGCCGAAGGCCGTCACGCAAAATGGTAGAACCAGTCGGCCAAACCGATCCGAACGCGGGCGAAGCTCCGCTGTACGCGCTGCGAAAGCGCGTTCGCGGGACCCGCGCTCGGACTGAAGCGACGTAACGGCCGCGGAGCCCGCGACCGAGGCGTTCTGGCTCAGCTCTTGTCCGAGGACGGATCGGTCTTCAGAACTGCACGACCCTTGTAGAAGCCGCAAGACGGGCAAACCCGGTGCGACACGGTGGGGGCGGAGCAATTTTGGCAGGGCACCACATTGGGGGCACTGACTTTGTCGTGATTGGCGCGACGCATGTCACGCTTGCTGCTGCTCAAACGGCGCTTCGGTACGGCCACGAGGCGACTCCTTACTCTTTGCTTTCACGCATGCGGCTGCGAAGCGCCGCCAAAGGTTGTAACCGGGGATCAATAGCGGGCGTTTGCTCGCCGGAATCCGCAGCGGGCGCACCGATAGCGGGACCTTCGGACGAAGGCAAGTCGGAACGCCTAGGGAACATCGGAAGTTCCAGGACGATGAACTCCCGAAAGAACGGATCCAGCTCAATTTGGCTGCCTTCGAAGGTATCTCGGGCCGCGGCGTGCTCGTCCAAAAGCTCGCCTTCTTCGTCCTCATCTTTGCTTGGGCGCTTGCGTGCGCCCGCGCCGCGCCCCTCGGCAGGGCCTTCCTTGCCCTCTTTGGCTTGCCCGGGGGCGGCGCGCCCCTTCTTGGTCATCTTGGTGCTGACCTCGGACGTGCCCGGCGACAGCATCAGGAAGACTTCCGAGCTGACGTCGATGTCGAGCGGGTCCAGCGTGACCACGCAGGGCATGCTCAGCGCCGCCTCCACGCGGCCGCGGATCATGACGCCCTTGCCGCTTTTGCTGAGCTCTACGGTGGCGCTACCGGCGCGCCGCGGCGTCGCCTCGGTGCCTTCGAGGGCCTGGCTCAGCCACGCCTCATCCAGCGTGAAGGTCACGGTGCGGGGGCCGCGCTCGATATCAGCGACGGGGACGACGAATGAGGCTTTGGTCACGGCGGGGCGCGGAAGCTAGCGCCGAGCCCGCCACTTCGCAAAGAGGCTGCGACTTTCTCGAGGAATCGCCGGCTTTGGGATGAAGGGCATTTCAACGCGGGCGGCTTCTTGGCTAGTTTGCGGCGCCATGTCACCCGGCGAGAGCTCCCGCACGTCTCGCCAGCGCCGGCTGTTGCTGGCCGGCGCCGTGTACCTGCTGACCAGCACGGTGTTCCTCGTCTTCGCTGCGCCCGAGGTCGTGCACGCCCACACGCCCTGGAACCACTTCGCGTTGCTCGCCGACGCCTGGCGCCAAGGGCGCTTGGATTTGGGCGGCCCGCCTCCCGCATATACCGGCAACAACGACTTCGCTCACTTCGCCGGCAACTGGTACGTGGTATTTCCGCCGTTCCCAGCGCTGCTCTTGCTGCCGCTCGTTGCGCTCGTGAAAGACCCCGAGCAGGTGCGCGACGGTCAGTTTTTTCTGTGGCTTGCGGGGCTGGCGCCCGCACTCCTGTTTTTGGCTTTGGAGAAGCTGCGCCGTTTGGGTCGCAGCGAATGCAGCGAGCGCGCGAGCCTTGGCCTCAGCCTGCTCTTCGCCTTCGGTAGCGTGTATTTTTTCTGCGCGGAGCAGGGCACGGTTTGGTACGCAGCCCACGTCGTTGGCGCAGCGCTCGCCGCCGCGTACCTGTTGTTCGCGCTCGAGGCGGAACGACCGTGGCTGGCCGGGGTCGCGTTGGGGCTCGGCTTCGCCACGCGCACACCGCTGCTCTTTGCGGCTCCGCTATTCTTGCTCGAAGCCTGGCGAACTTGCTCCGCGGATCGCTCAAAGTTCGCGCGCTCGGTGCTCGCGTTTGCGACTCCTATCGCGTCGGTGCTGCTGCTCACGTTCGTGTACAATCAGCGTCGCTTCGGGAGCCCGTTCGAGGTCGGCTACCGCTACCTGGGTATCGGTTGGCAGTTCAGGATCCAGAAGTGGGGCTTGTTTGCCTATCACTACTTGGCAAAAAACCTGGGCGTGCTGCTGACCAGCCTGCCCTTTCAGACGCCCGGCGGTCCGACGCCGTTTCAAGTCAACGCGCATGGGCTAGCGTTGTGGGTCACTTCGCCGATCTATCTGTGGCTGCTCTGGCCGCGACACCGCGGCGTGCCGTCACGGGCGTTGTGGCTGACGGTCGTCTGCGTCGCGCTGCCGACGCTGTTTTACCAGAATACCGGGTGGGTTCAGTTCGGCTACCGCTTCTCGAACGATTACGCAGTGTTCCTATTTGCGCTCTTGGCGCTGAGCGGTCATCGGTTCGGTCGCGCATTTCAGGTGGCCGCCTGCGCGGCCATGCTGGTGAACGCGTTTGGTGCCTGGACGTTCGGGCGCGCCGAGTACGCTGCGTATTACTTTCAGGACAACACGCAGCGTATCGTTTACCAGCCGGATTGAGAGCCTCTCCTATTGGTTGGGCTCGCGCTCGCTCACTTAGCGGCGCGCTTGATGGTGATCTTCTTGATCTTGGTTGGGGTCACGCTGTGATCCCCTTGTACAGGCGCGCTTGCTAGCTTCTCAATCACGGCGTCCGGCCCGCACATGCCGAAGATGGTGTAGCCGTGGTCCAAATGCAGCGCTGCGGCGTCCATGATGAAGAACTGTTGGCCGTTCGTGTTGGGGCCGCGATTAGCCATGCACAAGAGCCCGCGCTTGTCGTGCGTCGCGCCCGGCCAGATTTCATCCGGAATGACGTAGCCCGGTTCACCTGCGCCGGTGCCGCTCGGGTCACCGCCTTGGATCATGAACCCCTTGATCACGCGGTGAAACGTGGTGCCGTCATAGGCCGGCTTCTTCGCCCATTTGCCATCGGGCGCTTTGAAAGGGCGTAACCCTCGCGCGAGCCCGACGAAGTTGGCGACCGTGATCGGGGCTTTGTCGTCGTACAGCTCGCATTGCAGTTTGCCCAGCTCGGTGTCCAACTCAGCGCTGAGCTTACCCGTCCCGTTCAGGCCCGCCGTGGCGTCCGCCAGGGAGAACTTGCCGTGCACAGGATCGCCGTCGCTCGTCGCCAATTCGGCCGGCGGCGGGGTGGGCGCAGCAGCAGGCGTTGGTTGAGGCGTGGGCGCTGGCGCCGCTGGCGCGCTCGCTACCGGCGCTGTCTTTATTTCGTGCGATTCGGGCTCCGGGACGGTCGAGCGACACGCCACGCTCAGCGCGGCGAGCGAAACCGCGCCTAACACGAGCCCGGTTCCTGACAGGAGACGTAACGTGAGACGACCGCGATCGGGGAAGTAATGGTTCGACATGGCGACTCTCTTTTCTGGGTTACCGCTGCTAGGCGCGGCTTCGAACGGGGCTAATCGACGTGAACTTTGGTGCCGGGTTTTACGCCGTGCGCGCGTGACCAACCGGCGTTGACTTCAAGCACGTACGCGGCAGGGCAGGGTACGCCGCGTGGCTCGTCGTTCAGGGTCGGGACCTGTTCCAAGATCCCCGTGATGGTTCCGTCACGAGCGATGAACATCATATCCAGTGGGATGCAGGTGTTGTGCATCCAAAACGTACGCGGTTCTTCGTCGTTCCAGACGAAAAGCATGCCTTGCTCTTCGGGCAACGTGGTGCGGTACATCAGGCCGCGCTCTTTCTCCGCTTCTGTGCGGGCGAGCTCGACGGCCAGGCGCGGGCTACCCGGCGCATCCGTGAAGTTCACATAACTGCGCGCGGAATCGGACGGGCCGACCGGATCGACAGGGCAATGGAGCGCTTTCGGGGCACGCCGCGCGGGCTCTTGCGCCATCGGAACGACGCACGCCGCGTCGGCCTGGGGCACTGTGCTGGTGCTGCTCGGTGCGGACTTTTCCGTTCTCGTCGCTGCAGAAGCCGAGGCGAGCGGCTGCGCAGCCGCGTGCACGTCACCCGATGAATGCGGTTCCTCGGTCCGGTTGCAGGCGGCAACAGTCAGGCAAGCACACAAACCGGGCCAAATTGGGCGCATCAGCGTTCGTTGTCTAGCACCCCCCGCGGCGTTTTGGATCGCCGCTTTCCGGTCTCGGCGCCGAAAAGGAGGGACGCCCTTGCTCATTCTGCGTCAGTGCTATCCTTCTCGCACATGAGCGGGCGAATCTGGGCTGTCGCGGCCTTGTCTTTGGCTTCGGTTTTCGCGTTGCTTCAGTGCGGCGGGAGTGTGGTCGCCGCTGACGGTAGTGGCGCCGGCGGCGCGACCGGCATCGCCGGTCAGGGCCACGGCGGCCAACTGGGGCAAGCGGGCCACGCGGGGCAATCGACGATGCCTCGAGCCGGCGCCGCCGGCCTCCCGTTGGATGCGGGGTTCGATGAATACGCCGATCCTGGCTGCCCTGAAGCGGGCCCGTCAACGGAGGTCACTGAGTGTGATCCGTTTTCGACGAACCCTGGTTGCCCCGCCGGCGAGGGCTGCTTTCCGTTTGTGGACCATCCATTCGGTGAAGGCTGCGGCGCGCAGACCTTCGGCACGCAATGTTTGCAGGCCGGTGACGGTCGCCAGGGAGACTTCTGTGGTGACGGCACGGGCCGCTGCGCTTCGGGCTTCGTGTGCGTGGTTGGTTCCCAGCCCGGCAAACACTGCGTACAGTTATGCCACTTAGGTATGCAGAATGTTTGTCCTGCCGGCATGATCTGCGGCGAGCTCGATGTCGAAGGCTACGGGGTATGTTCCTGAGGTCGCCGCGGTTCTGGTCGGTCGCGTTGCTAGTGTCGGGGTTTTGTGGCGCATCTTGCGGCGCTCGCACCGCTATTCTGACGAGCAACGCCGGCCCTGATGCGGGCACGGACGCTCCGGTTTTCGTGGCGTGCGCCGCGGATCTGGATTGCGCGACCGGTGATGCATGCGCCGGCGCAGCGTGCCGAGAGGGCACGTGCGTGCCGCTGCCTGCGACCGTGTGCAACGACAATGACGAGTGTACGACCGACGCATGCGATCCCAGCTCGGGCAAATGCACCTTCACGTCCATCACTCTGGATTTGGACGGCGACGGTCACAAGAGCCCGCGACCGGGCTTCGCTCCGGGCGCGCCTGGTTCGTGTGGTGATGACTGCGACGATCGCAGCGCCGCAGCTCACCCTGGCGGAATAGAGGCCTGTGACGGCGTCGACAACGACTGCAATGGCCAAGTAGACGAAGGCGCGGCGTATGGCAGCCCGAGCATGGCCGTGCGCGTTTCTTCAGCAGCCTTCGATCGCGCGTCTGGGGCAGGGCTTGCTTTCGATGGCAAGAACTACGGGGCCATCTACACTGGTCACAAAGCCACCTCGTCTTCCTATTTCCAGGGCCTTGCGCCGAACGGCGTGAGCGTTGTGCCCGAAACGCCGCTCACGGACATCAACGCGGAAACCTACGCCGGCTCGGTTCTACACAACGGGAGCTTCTTCGAACGGGTCTGGGAAGACGCGCGCCAGGATCAAAATTACGAGGTCTACTTCAACCGTTTCGACTCGAACGGCAAGAAGCTCGGCCCTGACCTGCGCGTCACCAATGCCGCCAAGTTTTCGCTGAATTCGGCGCTGGCATGGAACGGAACCGAAACGCTCCTGGTTTGGGATGACCGGCGCTTCGAACAGCAAGCGCCGGATGCTCGTATTTTCGGGCAGCGCGTCTCGTTCGACGGCTCCTTGGTTGGGGGCAACATCGCGCTCACTCCTGCCGGCATTCAAGCAGAGCACCCGGGCATTGCGCTCGGTACAAAGCGGGTCGGCGTCGCTTTCACCTCACAACAGACCAGCACCACGGTGCACGCACAGTTCTTGAACACCGCTCCAGATCTCAGTGATGTGAGCAAGGTGGTCGACCTAGGCGGCAGCGGTGTGGAGAGCACGAACCTCGTCGCGCTCGGTGATCGCTTCTTGGTTGCTTGGGATCAGAACACGTCAGTCGCCGGCTACGGTGCCTCCATCTTCGGCGCAGTAGTGGATCAGAATGGCAACGTGTTGCGCACTCCACAGCCGCTGACCAGCGGTGCCACCATTGCGCGCAGTTTCTCTTTGTTGTCGTTGGGCAACCGCGCGCTCCTGGTGTGGGCCGACAATCATGACGGCAACTTCGAGATTTACGCCGAAACGCTGAGCCAAAACATGGAGGTTCTGACCCCGCGCGTTCGCCTGAGTTTCTCGCCTACCGATAGCTTCTTCCCTGCGGCAAGCTTCGGCCCGAATGGCGACGTAGGCGTGCTGTATCAGGACTGGCAGACCAACTTTCCACAGGTCTACTTCGTGAGCATGGGCTGCGCGATCGGCGTGCCGGTCAAATAGACGTGGAGGTTCGAAGGTCGGATCACGACATGAAGGCGTGCTGACTCAGCGCCGCAGCACGCGCGGGCCGGCTTGATGCACTTTTCCGGGCAGGCGGCGGCCGACGACCGTTTCGGCGACGCGCCCGGCTTCGATTAAGGCGTTCAGATCCACTCCGGTTGCGACGCCCATGCCTTCCAGCATGTACGCCAAGTCCTCAGTCGCGAGATTGCCGGCCGCGCCCGGCGCGTATGGGCAACCACCGAGCCCTGCGACCGACGAATCGAAATCACGAATACCGAGCTCTAGCCCGATCAACGCATTGGCCAGCGCAGTGCCGCGCGTATCGTGGAAATGCACCGCCAACTGCGGCGCCGCAAACTCGGACAAGAATCGCGAGAGCAAGCGCTTCGTCACCAGCGGCGTGGCAACGCCGATGGTATCGCCCAACGATACCTGATAGCAGCCGAGCGAAAGCAAGCTGCGCGTGATCGCGAGCGAAGCGTCAGGATCCACGTCGCCCTCGTAAGGGCAGCCCCAGACGGTGGACACATACGCGCGCACGCGCATGTTGGCGGCCAGCGCAGGCGGCACGACCTCTCGGAAGGTATCGAGCGACTCTGCGATGCTCTTGTTCGTATTCTTTCGGTTGTGCGTCTCACTCGCGGACATGAACACGGCAATCTCATGGAGACCCGCGGCCTGGGCGCGCTCGAACCCCTTGGCGTTTGGGCACAACGCGCTGAACGTAACCCCAGGGGGCGCCTGGAACTCGCGCGCCAACTCCTCCGCGTCCGCCAATTGCGGCACCCAACGCGGCGAGACGAAGCTGGTCAACTCGATACGCTTCAGCCCCGCCGCAATCAGCGCAGCAATGAGCCGCTTTTTCCCAGCCAAGGGGATCGGCAGGGCTTCGTTTTGCAGACCATCGCGCGGCGAGACCTCGTAAATCGAAACCTGGTCGGGCAGCGCGTCGAGCATGAGCTCAGGGTAAGGCGCGGCGCAGTGACGCGCTAGGCTCGAATTGCGCGGTCCGGATCGGACTCGTAGCGGGTTCGCCCTGGTCCCGGGCGCTCGAGGCCCGGACCGAACCCCCAAGCCGCGGCCGCGCGTGCATCGAGCGGCCGCCAGCTGGCGCGGTCGACTGCGCTGGCAACACGCGCCAGCGCAGCTTTCAACTAGAGATCCAGCAGGCGCATCTGGTTCTGACGCGGGTGGGGCGTGAACTTGATTGGGTACTCACCGGTCCAGCACGCGGTGCAGAACGATTGCTTATCCAGTGTGATGTCGTCGCCTGGGGCCATCGGCAAAGAACGCCTCGTGCTGCGCCCGGTGGTCTCGGTGCGGGCCGAGACCACGGAATGGATCATCGAATCCAAGGACAGATAGGCCAGCGTATCGCTGGTGATGTACTGATTGATTTCCTCGACCGAGTGGCTGGAGGCGATCAGCTCACCACGGGTCGGCGTATCGATGCCGTAGTAGCAGGGCCACTTGGTGGGCGGGCTCGAGATGCGCATGTGCACTTCCTTCGCGCCCGCGTCGCGCAACATTTTGACGATCTTCCGGCTGGTGGTGCCGCGCACGATGCTGTCGTCGACGACGACCACGACTTTGCCCTTGAGGATGGCGCTGATCGGATTGAGCTTCAGGCGCACGCCGAAATGACGAATGCTCTGGCGCGGCTCGATGAACGTGCGGCCGACATAGTGACTGCGAACCAGCCCAAGCTCGAAGGGCAGCTTGGCCTCTTCGGCGTAGCCAATGGTCGCTGGAACCCCTGAATCAGGCACGGGAATTACGACATCCGCCTTGATGCCGTGTTCGCGGGCGAGCGCGCGACCGAGGTTCTTGCGCGCCTCGTACACGCTCACGCCGTCGATATTCGAGTCCGGGCGAGCGAAGTACACGTACTCGAATATGCAGGTGTGACGCGGCACTTCCGCGAACGGCCAGACACTGCGTACACCTTGCTGATCGATGACGACCATTTCTCCAGGCTCGATCTCGCGTACGTACTCGGCATCGATCAAATCGAAGCTCGAAGGCTCGCTGGCCGCCACGTACGTGTCGGTGCCCGGCAAGCGACCCAGACACAACGGGCGGATGCCCATGGGGTCGCGCACGGCAATCATGCTCTCGGGCGTGAGAATGAGCAGTGAGTACGCGCCTTGTACCTGGCTGAGCGCGTCCGCGACGCGGTCCTCGAACGACTTTTGCCGGCTCATCGCAAACAAGTGCACGATCACTTCCGTGTCGCTCGTGCTTTGGAAGATCGAGCCACGCTCTTCGAGCTTTTCTCGCAACGCCTCGGCATTCGTCAGGTTGCCGTTGTGGGCAACCGCGATCGAGCCGCGCGCGTAGTCAACCGCGATGGGCTGGGCGTTCTTCAATGCGGAGCCGCCCGAGGTGGAGTAACGCACGTGGCCGATGGCGTGCGGACCGCCGAGCCGTTCCAGCTGTTCGGGCGGAAACACGTCGATGACGTGGCCCATGCCGCGATGCAGGCTGAGTTGCGCACCGTCACTGGTGACGATGCCGGCGCTTTCCTGACCTCGGTGCTGCAGGGCGTGTAGCCCTAGGTAGGTCAGGTTCGCTGCCTCTTTATGGCCGTAGATGCCGAAGACGCCGCACA
>JBDTYJ010000170.1:0-12096 GCA_040005755.1 Pseudomonadota bacterium | reverse complement strand
GTGGACGACCGGGTGGTCGGAACAATCGCCATCTTTTCGACTCTGGCTCAAAAAAACAAGTTCGATACGGTCGACTTCGAGCTATTCAAGTTACTGGGCCAGCATGCGGCGCAAGCTCTCGTCGCCGCGAGCTTGTTCGCTCAGGCAGACCAGAAGCTGCCCGGGCTCGAAGCGTTCTTAGACCTCAGCGTATGACCCATGGCTGAATACTCGTGCTTAATCGTTGAAGACTCGCCCATGATGCGGCAGCTCTTGGTGTTCGCGTTGGCGCGCGTCAAGAATTTGCGCGTCACCGAGGCGGATGACGGCGTCGACGGCCTGCGCAAGCTGGCCTCTGCCCGCTACGACATCATCGTGACCGACATCAACATGCCGATCATGGATGGCCTGAAGCTGGTGAAGCGCGTGCGCACTGACCCGGTGCACAAGGACACGCCGATCGTCATCATCACCACCGAGGGCTCACAAGAGGATCGCCAACGTGCGCTTCAGCTCGGAGCGAATGCCTACATCACGAAGCCGATTCAGGCGCCGCAAGTGATTGCGACCGTCAAAGAGCTGCTCAAGATAGAGTAGCGTGACGTACGTTAAGATTTGCGGCATCACGAGCGTCACAGACGCGGTCATGGTCGCCGCGGCTGGCGCTGACGCGCTCGGGCTAAACTTCGTGCCCTCGTCAAAGCGCGTGATCGACGTCGCCACCGCCGCGCATATCGCGGATGCCGTTGGGGGCCGGCTAGAGCTGGTGGCCGTCGTTGCCGACCGCAGCGCCGGTGAACTGGAGGAGCTCCGCGAAACCACCGGCATTCGCTGGCTCCAGCTGCATGGCCACGAATCGCCGGAGGATTTGCAGCTGCTGCTGCCACAGGCTTACAAAGCCGTCGCCATCGCGACTGCTGCGGACGCGGCGCGGGCACAGGATTACGGCGGAACGCGGCTATTGGTCGATGCCAAAAGCAAGATCCCGGGCCAACTCGGCGGCACGGGCGAGCGCTTCGATTGGTCGCTCGCAATGCCTCTCGCAGCGCGCCGTGATGTGATCGTGGCCGGTGGTCTCGATCCGAACAACGTAGGCGAAGCCGTGCGCGCGCTCTTGCCCTTCGGGGTGGATGTAGCAAGCGGCGTCGAGCAACCCGGCAATCCGCGACAGAAGGACCAAACGCGCGTTCAAGCGTTCATCGCCGCTGTACGTGCCGCCGAACGAGCCCCGTGAGCGCTCGCCGCGAGGCATGGCGGATCGCCGCAGCCGTAGCCGCGCTGCTGTGTGCAGCCTGCTCGGGCCCCCCTTTCCGCGGTGGTCATGCCGCGCGCAACGCGAGCATCCCGGGCGCCAAAATGATTTCTAGCTTCGCGCCGAGCGCGTGCCAAGACGCCTCCGGCGCAGCGATCGAGCCGGACTTCACCTCAGTCGACCTGATGCAGTCGTCAGCGGGACGCCTAATCCTGCTCGAGCGCCGCAACGGGCATGCCCTGCTCGTGGTCGAAAACTATTTCGCGCGCAGCTCGGCTCTGGTGTTCCAGGTCATCGTGAAGAGCGACAATCTGGTCAGGGAATGGCGCATCCCGGGCGCCCCGGGGGCACTTGGATTGGTCCAGGTAGGGCGACAGTTAACTGAGCTGGGCCGGGGTGCTCGCTTCGAGGCAGGCCTCGCCTCCAGCCGTTTGCGCTGCACCCTGGTCCCGAAAGCCAGTGATTTGCCGCCCAGCTCGACAAACCCGGTTCCGTAAAGTATCCCGGGACCCAACATGGCCGTTTCCGCTCAAGGCTACTACGACGATTTTGGCGGGCGTTTCGTGGCAGAAACGCTGGTTCCCGCGCTCACCGAACTGGAAGCGGCGTATCACGAGCACGTGCTCAGCGCCGCGTTTCAAACGGAGTGGCGACACATGCTGCGCTACTACGTGGGCCGTCCCACCCCGTTGTACCGAGCGGATCGGCTCGCCGCAGCGCTCGATCCGGAAGGCAAAGCCATCGCAGAGCTGTGGCTGAAGCGTGAAGATCTCTGCCACACCGGCGCGCACAAGATCAATAACGCGCTAGGTCAGGTGCTGCTCGCCAAAAAACTGGGCAAGAAGCGGATCATCGCCGAGACCGGCGCTGGCCAGCATGGCGTGGCTACGGCCACCGCGTGCGCGTTCATGGGCCTGCCCTGTGAGGTGTTCATGGGCTCGGTGGATGTCGTGCGCCAAGCGCCGAATGTTGCGCGCATGCAAATGCTGGGCGCCAAGGTGATCCCCGTCGAATCCGGCTCGAAAACGCTAAAAGACGCGATGAATGAAGCCCTGCGTGATTGGGTGACCAACGTGCGTACGACGCACTATTGCGTCGGTTCCGCTGCGGGCCCGCATCCGTATCCGATGCTCGTCTCCGAGTTACAAAGCGTCATCGGCGACGAAGCGCGGACGCAATTCATGCTGCAGAGCGGCGGCCTTCCCGATGCCGTGGTGGCGTGCGTCGGTGGTGGCTCGAATGCGATCGGCATGTTTCGCCCATTCGTGCACGACCCGGTGGCGTTGTACGGCGTCGAAGCGTCGGGTGAAGGGGTGGCCAGTGGCAAGCATGCGGCGACGCTCACGGCGGGTCGTGTGGGCGTGCTGCATGGCGCCCGCACCATGGTGCTGGCGGATGACGACGGTCAGATCGTCGAGGCCCACTCGATCAGCGCCGGGCTGGATTACCCGGGCGTCGGTCCAGAGCATTCGGCCATGATGCGCTCCGGCCGCGCCACTTACCTGTCCGCTACGGACGAAGACGCGCTTCTCGCCACGCAGCGCGTGGCCCGCAGCGAAGGCATCTTGGTCGCGCTGGAAACTGCGCACGCCTTCGCGCGGGTCCTGGATATTGCGGAACTGGAACGCAAAAAGCACGGTCGCCCGGCGCGCTTGGCACTGTGCTTGTCCGGTCGCGGCGATAAGGATTTAGGCACATTGCGCGAGCGGCTCGGGTTTGGAAGCGGCACATGACCATCGAACGCATCGAGCAACGGTTGGCGGGGCTGCGGGCGGAGGGCCGTACCGCGCTGGTGATCTATTTGACGATCGGCGATCCGAGCGTCGAAGACAGCATCGCCTGCGCGCTCGCTGCGGCGCGCGCCGGCGCCGACATCTTGGAGCTGGGCGTGCCCTTCAGCGATCCGACCGCAGACGGACCAGTGATCGCGGCTGCAGCCTATCGCGCGATTCACAACGGGGGCTCGTTCCGAGCCGCGCTGCGCGCCGCGGAAGCCGTGCGCAAGGAGAGTCCGATCCCCATCATCTTGTTCACCTACTACAATCCGTTGGTCGCCTACGGCGACGAACGCGCCGCGGACGAAGCCTTGCGCGTCGGCGCTGACGGCTTTTTAGTGGTCGATTTGCCGCCCGAAGAAGGCGCCGTGCTGCGCGCGCGTGCCAAGCAAAACCAACTGGCAATGATCCCGTTGATTGCGCCCACCACCGGCTTGGCTCGCGAGCCGCAGCTGCTCAAAGATGCCAGCGGTTTCGTCTATTACGTGTCCGTCACCGGTGTCACCGGTAGCGGCGCGGCGCCGCTCTCAGAAGCGGCCGAGCGCGCGGCCAGCATCCGCAGCCGCTCGAGATTGCCCGTCGTGATCGGCTTTGGCATCCGTACGCCGGCGGATGCCGAACGCGCCGCTGCGCAAGGCGCGGATGGCGTGGTCGTGGGCACGGAAGTGGTGCGCACGATTGCCGCCGCGAATACGCTCGAAGAGCGCGTGGCCGCGGTCGAAAAGCTCGTGGCCACCCTGCGCAGCGGGCTGGACGCGCGGAAGTCCTGAGCTCGCATGACCGCATCACGTAACGACGCGGGACCGGTCGAGCGCGGCTGGGATGAAGCCGCGCTGGGCTACGACGCGTACTTCGCGCCACGCTTTGCGCCGTACTTGGGCGCGGCCATCGGCGCCTTGACGACGTACGCCGCGCAGCGCGGCCTGCCCGAAGGCGCGCTGCTCGTGCCCTGCGTCGGCCCCGGCCGTGAGCTTACGCCCCTCGCGCACGCTTTTCCCGGGCGCGCGATCATCGGCAGTGACTTATCGACCCAGATGGTGACGCTGGCGAGCGACCGCACCCGTCATTTGCCTAACGTCACCGTGGAGCGCGCTGATGCCCTTCAGCTGAGCGCGCCTGCGAGCGGCGTTGCAGCGCTGTTCAGCGTATTTGGCTTACAGCTACTGCCGGAGCCGGTGCTGGCACTGCGCTCGTGGCTCGGGCTGCTGAACGCCGGGGGCGTCGCGGTGATTGTGTATTGGCCGCGGGATACGGAGCCAACCGGGCCATTTTTCAGTATGCACCAAGCGCTACGCGAAGCCGGTATTCAGGACCGCAGCTGGGAAGCGGAGCTCGTGCGGGACCTGCCGAAGCAGTGCGTCGTGCAGGCCGACGTGCCTGTCCAATTCGAGCTCAGCTACGAAAACGCGCGCAGCGTGTGGCAGGCGCTGACCGAATTGGGGCCGCTCCGCGCACTCGCCAATGCGCGCGGCCCCGAGCTGATTGTCGCCCTCGGTGAGCGGTTCGTGCGCGAGCAGCCGGCCGGCCCCCTCACGCACACGCCGGAAGCACGCTTGTTGGTGATCACTCGAGCGGGACTACGTGCTGCTGCACATTAATCCCGAGCGCTGAAGTGGTGACAATGGTGAAGTTGGCGTAACCGCCACCGGGAGCCTCACCCACGGAGCCCACGTTCACGATGCGCACGTCGGCCACCGAGCGATCGAACGGCACGTGGCTACCGCCGCACACGATGATGTCACCCGGTTCGTCGCCGAGCAGCGCGATCAGTTCGTCATCGGTCATGTCGATGCCGAACGGTTCACTCGGATCGAGCGGTGAACCGTGGACGGCGAGCAGCGTGTGCCCGGACTCAATCGGCAACGTTGCGATCGTGGGCAGCTGCCCAATGCGCGTGACGATGATCTCCCCGAGCTCGTGCTGCACTTGGCGCAGGCGCTCGATGCGATTGCGCTCTACCTCACTCGTCGCGCTGAGCTTGTTTGGGTCAACCTGTGAAAGCGCGCGATCCCCGACGCCTTGAACGCACAAGGCGCGATGGCCAACCAAAGTTTTCCACACGGCTAGCGGTGCAGGACCTGGGAAGCATAGGTCGCCACAGGCCAGGAGTTGGTCCCAGCCCAGGCTGTCGGCTTCCTTAATCACCGCGTCCAGAGCGACCGCATGTCCGTGGATGTCAGAAACGCACAAAAAGCGCATGCCGCACACTTCGTACGGTCAGGCGGGCCCGAGGACAAGGGGCTATGCTGGAGTGCGGGCCGCGGCCGCAAGATTGCACGCGAAAAGCCATCGTGACCCTGACCGAAGAGCTCCGAAATCTAGCCCTGTCGATCGCTCCCGAGCGCGCCCGCATGCTGCTTGCGGAGCGGGGCGGTCGTGAGGGTGCCGCACTCGGCGTGTTGTTGGGCGCCGCCCTACCCGCGATGACCCCAACCGCTGGCTACCAGCACGACGCTTTGGACGCGATCGCGCGCGAAGGCGTTCGCACACGGCGCCGACGAGCCGCCTTGGGCGCCGCGCTGGGCGCTCTGGTCTCGAACGCCGCGACGCCGGAGCTCGGCATTGCTCTGCTGCGGCGTCGCGTGTGGGCTGAAAAAGCGCGCGTTGCCGTGCGCGAATTGTTGCCGCTGCGGCTGGGCGGCGCGGGCATTGAGGTCACCGCGCGGGAGCTCAGTGATCTGGCGGCTGCCGCCTGCGACGCGGCGCTCGAGGAAGCACAGCTGGCCACGGCCGAGCGCTTCGGCGCTCCGTTACGCGCTGACGGCAAGCCCGCGGCGCTGGTCATGCTCGGACTAGGCAAGTTGGGCGGACAAGAGCTCAACGCAGGCTCGGATGTGGACGTTATCTTCGTCTACGACACGGACGAAGGCGGAAGCCAACTTTCGTTACACGAGCATTTCAGTCGCGTCGTACGCCGCACCGTCGCGACCATCGACACGCCGAGCGCCGACGGCTTGGTCTGGCGTGTTGATTTGCGGCTTCGTCCCGAAGGCGCCGCAGGGCCCATCGTCAATTCGGTCGCCGCCGCGGAGCGCTACTACGAAACTTGGGGCCGGCTGTGGGAGCGCGCGGCGCTGCTTCGCGCCAGGCCGTGCGCGGGGGATCTCGAACTCGGGCGCTTGCTTGGCCGCGAATTGCTCACGCCATTCGTGTACCGAACCAGCGTCGACCCGACGATCGCCGAGGCGTTGACGGAGCTCGTGCTGCGCTCCCGGAACGAGCTGAGCCCGGATCCAGAACGGGATTTGAAGCTTGGCCCCGGAGGCATTCGGGAGGCCGAATTCTTCGTGCAATCCCTGCAGTTGGTTTGGGGCGGCAGGGAGCAATCATTGCGCGTACAAGGCACGCTGCCCGCGCTCGCCCGGCTTCGCAGCCAGGGCCTGGTGAGCGATCGCGAGGCGCGCGGCATCGCCGACTCCTACGTGCTGCTGCGCCGAGTCGAGCACCGCGTGCAGTGGGCGAGCGGCGTGCAGACTCATTTGCTCCCGACTGACGGCGAAGAGTATGGGCGTTTAGCGCGCAGCTTGGGTTTTGCGGAGCCTGCGGCGCTGCGCGCGGAGTTGGCGCGCGCCCGCGAACGAGTCAACACCACCTTTCAGTCACTCACGCAGGCCGCGGCACCCCGCCCAGCGCAACGTCGGGCAATGCGGAGCGAGCTCGAGGGTGACGACCCCGAGCTCGGCCGAGCCGCAGAGGAGCAATTTCAGAGCGCCGACATGGGCGAGCACATCGCCGCGCTTGCTCGTCGCCCCGACGGCCTGCTCGGCGCGCTGACCCGCGAACGCCACCCCCGGCTGATGGAAGCCGTACTCAGTGCCCTGGCCAGCTCCGCGGATCCGGAGCAAGCCGCCCGCTATTTGCGCTGTTATCTCGCGCGGTTTCTGGCGCCCGCGGCGTACGTCAATGCACTGGCGGAGGACCCGCGTGCATTGCGCCGGCTAATCACTGCCTTTGGTGCCAGCGCGTTCGTCGGTGACGCGGTGGCCAGCCGCCCGGAGCTCGCGGACATCATTCTATTCGGCGGCGGGGCGGTGAGCGATCCGCGCGCAGCCGTCGGGGCAGAGATCAGCAACGCCGCGGAGGCCGTGGGCTTGGACTCGGACCGCGACGAGCGAGAAGAGGCGTTTGTCGGGGCGCTGCGCTCGGCCAAACGGCGCGTGACGGTCGAAGTCGCGGTCGCCGAGCTGGCGGGGACCATCGGCATGCGTGATGCGACGCGCATTTTAGCAGATCTCGCGGAAGAGAGCCTGGCGCGCGCGGTGCACCGCGTCTTTGGAGACGTGCCCGGTTTTGCCGTGCTCGGTTTGGGCAAGCTGGGCGGCCGCGATCTCGGGTACGGGTCGGATTTGGACGTAATTTTTAGCTTCCTGCCCAGCGCCGCCCCCGTTCCAGAGGAGGCCACGACATACTTCGCGCGCGGTGCACAGCGCGTGATTCGCCTGCTCACCGAACCGCACGCAGCCGGCCCTGGCTATGAGCTGGACACGCGCCTGCGGCCTTCCGGAGCGCACGGCCTGCTGGTCACGTCTTTGGCCTCGTTTGCGCGCTACCACGGCCACGCGCTGGAAGGGCCCGACGCCGAGCCTGGCCCCGCAGTGTTAGCGTCGGGCGCCGCGTGGGAACGCCAGACGCTGCTCCGCGCGCGTGCGCTAGTGGGCGATCCAGAGCTGCTAGCGCGGGCCATGAACATCGCTTGGCGTGCTGCCTATGAGGGCGGGGCCCCCAAAGCCAGTGAGATGGATCACCTGCGCGCCCGGCTGGAGAAAGAGCAAGGCCGCGAACGCGACGGGCGCTATCAGCTCAAGACCGGCCGCGGCGGTCTGTTGGACATAGAATTCGCGGTGCAGTGGCTACAAATGAAAAATGGCGCCGACCCGCGTGTGCGCACACCAGACCTCGGCGTTGCGCTCAATGCGCTCCACGACGCCGGCTACCTTGCCTCCTCGGAGTTTGAGGTCTTCAGCGAAGGCTACCGCTTCCTGCGCCAACTCGAGCAGCGCATCGTCGTCAAGGGCGGAACGAGCAACGCTGCCGCAATCGACACGCAGAGCCCCGGACTCGAACAGCTCGCTCGCCGCATGGGCTTCCAGGACGGCCAAGGGCAACGCGCCAGCGAACAACTGATGGCGCGCTACAAGGACGTGACCGAAGGCGTGCGGGCGAGCTACGAGCGCGTGCTCGGCTTGCGTGGTCGGCCCACGTCGAAGCAAGACGCAGCATCGTGATGCCGCCGAGCGACGGCATGCGCGGCCGCGACTCAGCCTAAGAGCTTCGCCGCTTCGATCGCCGCGTACGTGAAGATGATGTCCGCTCCCGCCCGCCGAAAGCCGAGTAGCGTTTCCAAGAGCGCGGCGTCGTAGTCGAGCCAGCCGTTTTGCGCGGCCGCCTTGAGCATCGCATACTCACCGCTCACGTGATAAACGGACACGGGCAGCGCGGTCATGTCCCGGACTCGACGCACCACGTCCAGGTAGGGTAGCCCCGGCTTCACCATGAGCCAATCAGCGCCTTCCGCCTCATCCAAGCGCACCTCGCGGAGTGCCTCTCGCACGTTTGCGGGGTCCATCTGGTACGTCTTCTTGTCGCCACCCCGCGGAGCCGAATCTAGCGCCTCGCGGAAGGGGCCGTAGAAGGCCGAGGCATACTTTACGCAGTAGCTGCAAATGCCGACGTTCGTGAACCCGGCCGCGTCTAAAGCGCGGCGAATTGCCGCGACGCGGCCGTCCATCATATCGCTCGGCGCGACGATATCCGCGCCCGCGCGCGCCTGAGCCACTGCCATGTCAGCCAAGATGGGCACCGTGACGTCATTGTCGATGCGGCCGTCGAGCAGCACGCCATCGTGGCCGTCCGAGGAGTACGGGTCGAGCGCAACATCCGTAATCACCAGCAGCTCAGGCACGGCTGCCTTCAGCGCCCGCACGGCGCGCGGCAACAAGCCCGCGCTGTTCGTGCTTTCCGTACCTCGTGAGTCCTTCAACTCATCGGTGAGCGCGGGGAACAACGCAACGCCCGGCACTCCGGCGGCGAACGCTTGTTGCGCCGTCTCAACCAGCAAATCAATCGACAGGCGCGCTTGCCCTGGCATGGCGGAAATAGGCGAGCGCTTGCCTTCCCCGTCTTGCACGAACATTGGGTAAATCAGGTGCTGCGGGCTGAGCGTGGTTTCACGAACCAAACCGCGAATTTGCGCGTTAAGCCGATTGCGGCGAGGGCGGGCGAGCATGGCGGTTTTAGCCTAACACGCGCGACGCGCGGAAGCCGCGCAGCTCAAGCGCCATCAAGCGCGAACTCCCAATTTTCCTGATCGCACGCGGTAGCCAATTCGCGCCGTAGATCCGCGAGCACCACGGCCGATGGAATTTGCAAGGCTGCTTCCAAAATGAACATCGGCGTGCCGCTCTCCGGCGCGTACGAAAGGCGGCTCTCAAGCGATGCCACATTCACTCCCCGCCCCGCCAGCAGCGCCGCGACGCGCTGCACGATCCCAGGGCGATCCACCCCGGTAACGCTGATCTGATAGGGCAAAAAGTCCGTGCTCGAAACGGGCGATGAAGTGGGCTTCGCGATCAAGCGCAGCCCGAGCCGCGCGCCCAAATCAGCACCACGAAGCTCGACTTCGTCGATGGCTTTCGGTTCACCGGATACGAGCACCAGCAAGGCGAACTCCCCGCCTAAGATAGCCATGCGACTATCCTCGAGGTTCGCGCCGGCCGCCAGCACGAGCGCCGAGATCTCACTGACTAGACCGGGCCGGTCCGGACCAACGGCGGTCAGAACGAGGTAGCTTTTGCTCATGCTTGATACCAGTAGCCAAAGGCACTGGGCCGAGCAAGCGGCGCTCTCGTTAGGGCGCCCAGCGCCACGGACCCTAGGGCCCTTAGCTGCGCAGCCGTGCCGCGAGGCGCTCGAAATCTTCGAGGAACCGGCGGTCGTCCCCGGTTTTCTGAATCGCGCCGACGGCGCCTGCCGCGCGCAGCTTACCCTGCAGCTCCGCGGGTTCGATAGACGAGTGCAGGATGATCGCGACATCCTTCGTGGCGCGGCGCTTCTTGAGCAGTTGCGCGAGATCCGTCCCGGCGAGCGCGGGCATGTTCACGTCCAGCAGCACGATGTCGGGCTGAAACTCCGCGGTCCACTGGGAGGTGCCGAGCGCCTCCTCTCGAATGTGCACTTCGTAACCGGCGCCCTCCAGCCGCTCCCTGACGACCTCGAGCACGATCGGGTCGTCGTCAACGACGAGAACTGTGCCGCGACTCATCGCTTTACCTGGAACCGGGAACTCGAAATGACGACGCTAGGATCGGGGGACACTGAGTAGTGGTCTCGACGAAGGTTCAGAGCCAAGTGTTTCGGAGCTATGGCGCAAAACGGCGAGTGGCGGCCAAAGATAAGCCGGCGCCGGTGTAGGCCTGCCTGCTCAAACGCCGAGGAAGTCGAAGAAATCAGCCGCCGTTTGCGCCTGCCGCCCGCGCCTTTTTCGTGCGGCCTGCAGGGAATTCCACGTGGCAACCTTGTCCTGGTAGGCGCGCGTCGCGGTTTCATGCTTGCCGTGCAGCACGCGAATTTTTTCGAGATCGTTGTCGCCGTCGAGCTCGTATTTGCAATCGGTCGCTTCGATCAGCTTCAGGCGGCGAAGTGTGCGGGTTTCGGTGAAGCTCGGGTTGAACGGAAAAATCCGGCAGCCGAGCGGCCGGGCGCCGTAGATGGTGCAGCGGTCATCCGAACCAAGGTAGCGACAACCGCCGCCCTCGTGCTTCAGCACCATCACGCGCTTGCCCTGACGCAGCACGACGAACGCTTCGGGCTCGTCATCCATATCGATTCCGTTGCGGTCGACCCAACGAACCAGGTCCTGGGTGGGTTCACCGGTTTGGCGGACGATGCGTTTGATGTCCGTGTCAGTCAGCGGCAAAAGTGGGTCTTTGCAGCAGTTGCCGCACTGGGTGCAGCGGAACTTCAGAAACTTTTCTCCCGGTGCCACTTAGAGAGTTTGTATCAAAGACCGAGCCGCCGGTCGAGTGTGTCACTCGCACGGCGCCATGCCCCCGAAGTCCGAGCCGTTGGCGCACTCCCCGACCTCCGGCCCCCGGCCGAAGTGATTCAGGTAAAACTGCCGAAAGCGATCCTCGTCGACGCAATCAGCGCGCAGGCTATGGCCCCAGGCGCTGACGCCCCAGCGCACGTCCAGAAGCGGGTCTGGGGTAAGCAGCACGCGGCGAGGTTCTTCGGCGGCGCACCCCTCATCCAACGGTAGAGCGTCGATCAGCGCTTGCACGGCCGCGACTTCATCCGGACAGCCATCGCTGCAATTGTAGCTGTATACGACACCGCCATGCTCCAGATCATGCACCCAGAACCCACGCGGAACCGCGAAGGAGTAGCTCTGATAGGCGGCCCACACGCCGTAGTGGTTGCCACCTGCGGGCGGCTGGTCCGGGTAATCGAGCGGCGAGCACACGTCCACGTGGACGCGGCTCAGGCCGGTGACCGTTTTGGGCACTACATTGCACGCGCCATCGGGCTCATCTTCACCGCCCGTGCCTTGGCTGGTTGCCTGGCCCGAGCAAGCCAAGAGCAGCCCACTCGCAAGGCTGAACGCCGCCCATTGCAAAGGAACGCAAAAAGCTGCCCGTTTAAACCACACCGGCCACAACATAGCGCAGTAGACCGGACCCTGCCCGCGGCATACACTCACGGCTGAATGTCGCTCAAGATCGATCAGGACCATTCACGGTTCCGCAACATCGTTCGCGGCAAGATTCGGCAAAACCTACGGCGCTACATCTCGCAAGGCGAGATGCTCGGGCGCAAGGGCAAGGATCTGGTCTCGATTCCGATCCCTCAGATCGACATCCCGCGCTTCACCTTCGGGGACAAGCAAAAGGGCGGCGTCGGCCAAGGCAAAGGGGAAGCCGGCGATCCGGTAGGCGGGGAACCGCAAGAAGGCGAAGACGGCGCGGGCCAAGCCGGCAAGGACGCGGGCGACCACGTCCTTGAGGTGGACATCACGCTGGAAGAGCTCGCCGACATTTTGGGTGAAGAGCTCGAGCTGCCCGCGATCGAGAACAAGGGCAAGAGCCGCATCAT
>JBDTYJ010000169.1:0-12164 GCA_040005755.1 Pseudomonadota bacterium | reverse complement strand
CGTTGTCCAAGGCCTACGCTTCAGACTTCACGCGATCCTTGAGGGGATCTTTGAGCCTGCACTCATCAACGTCGTATTTATCGTTGAAGCAGTCTGCGTAGGTCTGGCAGACGTCGTCGCACGTGAAATGATTGGTGACCGGGTCGGCCGCACTGCAGCCTGTCGCAGCGGAAGCCAAGGCAATTGCAGCGAAGACCAAGGAAACGAGTTTTGTCATGGGCAGGCGGCTTTGCAGCAGGTGTGCCAGTCCGCGTGGGCGCGCTGGGCTTACTCGTGTCGGTGCTCGCACGCGGTTTTTCTAGCGCGTCAGGGGCTCGGGTGCTCTGGGTCGGACACAAATGAGCCCCAAGGTGTGGCGTCTCGTCGCAGCATGGCGGCCCAAGGCATGATTCGTGCACCGGGCGCCTCGTGCATAACGCTTTGCTCAAGCGCGCTTGGTCGATGGTTCGTCGCGTGTCCAACGAGGCAGATGCAGACGACGCGGACATCGTCGCTGCCGGTCTGGCATTCTACGGCTTTCTGGGCCTGTTTCCCGCGCTGCTAGCGGTCGTCTCGCTGTACGGCTTAATCGCCGATCCAAGCGCCATCCAGCGCACCATTTACGGCGTAGCGCGCTCGCTACCGGGCACCGCGCGGGACGTCGTCATCGGTGAGCTTTCGAAGTTCATTGCGCGCCCATCGGCAAGCCTCAGCCTGAGCATGATCCTCAGCCTGTTGGCGGTGCTCTGGAGCTCGTCATCGGCGATGAGCGTGCTCGTTCGCGCCGTGAACGTTGCTTATGATTTGCCAGAGCGCCGCACGTTCCTGCACCGCCGTGGGATCGCCGTCGCGTTCACGTTTGCGGCAATGCTTGGCTTATTCGTACTCGTCCCAGTCGTCGCGCTATTGCCGCGCTTGCTGACCGTGTTTCACATTGGGGCGGCGACGGCGCTACTGCGTTGGCCGGTGCTCACGCTGGTGGCGTTGGTCGGCTTCGCCTTCTTGTACCGGTATGCGGCCGACCGCGCCCCGCTGACGAGCTTTCGGGCGGTGCTGCCGGGCGCGGCGGCGGCTGCAGTGACGTGGGTGCTGCTCTGCGCCGTGTACTCGGCCTACGTGCAGTACTTCACGAGTTACAGCGCGACCTACGGAGCGGTCACCGGTGTCATCGTGCTGCAATTCTGGCTCTACTTGTCCGCGCTCATTTTGGTATACGGCGCGGAGCTCAATGCGGAGTTGGAACGCTGAGGCTCTGCTTGGCGAAGAAACGACGGCGCAGAAACGACCAACCCCGCCTGGCGCTCACCGCGGCGGGTGGCGTCAGCGCGGGGTTCGTCCTCGCTCGCCTCGAGTTCACGAAGTCGAGTTGCTGCTGTGGTGCTCGTAGCTCGCAACCTTGTCGCTAATTTTATCGACCTTGTCGCTGACCTTGTCGTTCACGCGACCCTTGACTTCCTCAAGGCGGTTCTTGACGCCGTCGAGGCCGTCGGAGAGCCGAGTGCGAAGCTCATCGCCCGAGCTCGGGGCGAACAGCAGCGCGGCGCCGGCGCCTACTGCGGCGCTGACCGCGATCAAGCCCAACGCGGGCAGGGCGCGTGAGAACGCGCTCGGGCGACGCTCCAGGCCAATCACGCCCAGGATGTCGTTCCACTCCACGCTGCGCACGGCTTTGGCGGCCTGTTGCGCACCGATCATTGAACCGAGGGTCCACAGAGTTTTATTGAGATTCATGGTCAGGCGTCCTCCTACGGAGCTACGTAAATACAGAAACCGTTGCAACGCGCTAGTGCGTGCAGCTCTCTGTCTCAGTCACCCTCAGCAAGCTGCATGCCACGCGCTGGTCACGAAACTGCCAGCTTTTGCCTCAGATTTGCCAACTCAATCCCGCGTCGAGTGACGCATGCTGCCCCAGTGCGGCAGCCCGGCGCTCAGTAGCGTTTTCGCCAAACCAAATCGAGACCGGATTCCCCACGGTCCCCGATCAGGGCGGCTAGCGACCAGTGGCTCAATACCCGGAAATCGAATGTTAAAAAGGTCAAATCCGGCGGTTCACCCGGTGCCGGCTCGCCCAGGGCGCGCGTGATCTGAGCGGCGACCCGCGGCGAGAGCTGAATCACGAGTTCGGGTCGCGCGCTGCCCGTGCTGGTGTCGACGCGAGTGCTCACGTCCAGGTTCGAGATGTTCGACAACGCGCGGTTTAGGCCCTGCGTGGCAGCGCCGCCGACCGCCCCTACTGCGGTGGCGGCATTGCTCCCGCCCGTGGAACCGCCACCCAGCGACCCGTCCGAGGAACCCGTGAGGAGTAAACTCAAGATTTCGTCCTGCGTAAGGGGCGGCTCGGCGCGAAGATCGAGCTTGCCCTTCGTTGCCGTGCCGCTGAACGTGGCGTACACGCGGTGCTTGTCGGCGTCAGCGGAGTCCCAACTCGCGGTCGCTACGATCGTTGGGTTCGCGGGATCGCCTGCGAACGTCACCGTTCCGGATTCAACGTCGAATTGCTTGCCCGACACGTCCAGCGTGCCGCCTTGCACCGAAATGGTGCCGTTCATGCTCATTGGGTCGCCCATGACCATGCGCAAATGGCCGCCGAGCCGCACCTTGGTCGTGTCCCCGTGCTCCAGGTTGACCTGCGATCCCAGGTCCAAGTCGACGAGCATTGGAGCTTCGTTCTTGGACGGGTCGCTGTCTTTGAGCGGCTGCAGAGGAAGGGTGACGAAGCCGCCGCGCTCTTGATGCGTGCCGATTCGTACGCCCTTTGCGGGGTCCAAAGCCTGGACGTTTTGGCTGCCGGTATCCGGCAGGTGCACGTTGAGCGAGGCAATCTTCACGCCCAGCGTAGTGGCGTGCGTCGTTGGATTGGGCTTCAGCGTCACGTCGATTGCGCCATACACGTCGCCGACTTCGTTCCCGGCCAAGGACAGTGCCACCTTGTCCGCTTTCGCGATGCGCAGGTGTGCGTCGGCCCCCGTGAGCTCGAGCCCGGCAAAGCGGGCCTCGCCTGTCACCTTCAGCTTGCCGCTGGTGGCTCGCGCGGTCAGCTCCTCTAGCTTGACTTTCCCAGGTTCGAGCGTCACGCGCGCCTTGATCTTGTCGAAGCGTTGTCCGACAGCTGCCACCTGAGCAACGCCGTCTTCGAAGTCCACCCGGCCGTCGAGTTCGGGCGCACCACCCCTGAAGTGCGCGTTCAAGGCTCCGTTCACGCGCCCGTCCAGCTCCCCGAAAGTTGAGGCCACGAGCGGAGAAAACGCTCCAATTTGCAGCTCTCTTGCGCGCAGCTGCGCGTCCGCCGGGAGTTGTACTTCGGGTACGTAACGCGACCCCCAGCGCAGCCCCGAGTGCGCTTCGGCGGTGGTCGTGCCTTTCTTACCCACCATGCGTAAGCCAGCCTCGGCCTTACCGTTCGCCGCCTTCACCGTGGCGTGCATGTCACCGAAGGCTGTTTGCCCAATCGTCAACGACGCGATGTCGAGCGAGGTGTCGAGCGTGGCCTCTTTCCCGAAATGTTCGAGCCTGATTTTTCCGCTCAATGCGCCATCAACCTCGGTCGCTGCCGTCCCCGGCAGCAATGCAACGGGAAAACCGTCGAAGTCCAGATTTGCGCTGGAGTCGAGTGCCGGCATGGCCGTGCCGGTACGATTCAACCAAGCGTCGATCGCGGTCTCGAAGTCGAGATCGATCTTGGCCACCTCTTTGTCGCGGCCCCGCGCGCTGCCAACGAGCTTGCCGCGCGCACCGTCATAGCCGCCGGTCCAGGTGAGGTCGAGGCCGTCTTTCTTCGTAGTATCTTGGCGAAAGCGGCTCATCGTTCCAGACACCTTCAGCTTGGGGGCGCTGACCGTGCCGTCGAAGCTGAGCGCTGCAGAGAGAACGCCGCTGAGTGCCGCAGGGCGCACCTCAACGGGCAATTGCTGAAGCTCACGCGGCGGCACGGTCACGTTTACCTTGAGCGGGATTTGCCGCCAGCGCGCCGCAAGCTCCTCGACTACGCTTGCCAGACGCGGAGTAGCCTTGGCTTCCACGCTGACGGCTGCAAGTTGCCCGCGTTCATCCTTGATGGTCCCAGCGAGCTCGGTCTCTCCACTTTCGGCGTGCTTCAGATCGACATCAATGTCGATTCCCTTGACGGCAAGCGGAGCCGAATCTCGCGCCGCCTGCTTGGTCTCAATGCTGGTCTTCGATCGGCGCATGCCGCCGAGTTGAAGCTTCTTCGTGCTCACGTGCGCATGTACCGTCGGGACACCGGGGCCTGCGTGCCCTCGCTGGATCGCGACGTCGTAGCTGACCGTGCCGAACGCGCGCGCCAGCGGAGAATCTACGCTTTTTGGGACGAGTTCGTTCACGTCCCGCAGCTTGACTTCACCCTCAATCGATAGCTTCCCGGTGATGCGTGAAGGATCGAGATGCTCCAAGTTGATCCCGCGCAGGTCTTCGAAGTCAAAGCCCATGCGTCCGAGGTGCTTCAAGTCGGCGCGGGCACTGCCCTCGACTACACCTTCTGCCAGGGATAGGTCCGCGCTGAACGAGCCCCCATTCACACGGTTGAAGCGTAGGTCCTGGCTGTGTCCGCTGATCCGCGCCCGCGGATTGCCATCTCGACGCTCGTAACTGATGCTCATCGTGGCGGTCCCCGATTTCAGCGGTGCCTCGGGATCCAAAAGCCGCCAAATTCTGGCTAGATCCAGGTCGTAGGTCTGTAGGTTTACACTTTCCAGGCCCGAGCCATACACGAGCGAAACGTCGGCTTTGCCCGCGCCCTCTAGGTGAAAAGCGCTCACGCGCGTGCGCCCGTTGCCAACCTCTACCCGGTCGGCGGAAAACTTCAGATTGGTCTCGTTTTGGTGAAGGTTCAGGCTCGGATGGTCGAGCGAAAGACCGTGCTCGTTGGAGGCAATGGTACTCAGCTGTATATGGCGCTCTGGCGCGCGCGTGGCGATTTCCCCGCTCACGGCGAGATGCGACAGTGAGCCAGACGCTGCCAGCTGTGTGCTGGTGAGGTGCTGCCCGGCGACGTCCGCGTTGCTCAAGGCGATGCGCACTTGAGCGTTCGGGTGCGGCAATACCCCAGTTACATTCGCGAAAATAATCGCGCGCTCGACGTGGTTTGTCCCTTGCTGGACGTTCGTGAGTGTGGCTCGCACTTCCGCGTTAAGGCCGCGATCGTCCGCGCCGTAGCTGCCCTGGCTCGACACCTCGCCCTGCACTAGCGTCAAGGCAGCGAGCTTCTTCAGCCGCGGCGGGTTCTGCAACTTGGTGCGCGTCTTGAACTCGATCGTGGTTTGCTTCGCCTGCTGCATGGTCACATCAATGCTAGTCGGCGCGCCCGGTTCCGCGAGCTCCGCGCGCGCGTCGACGCGGCTGCGGCTGGCCTTCGAATCACTGGAAAACGTACCTGTGATCGCAACCCCCGGCAGGTTCTCCGCGAGCACCACCGAAGGTCCGGAAGCGAGTGAGAACGTGCCCGTCACTGGTCCAGTGTCCGGGGCGAGCAACCCGGCATGCAGCGTTAAGTCCAAGCTGGAGGCCGGCGCGCCCGCACTGAACTCCGCTACGTCCAGCCCATGGGTGCGCACGTTCGCCTTCGCCGTCGCGTCCTTCTTCAACGATAACTCGAAATCACCATCGACGCGGCCGGCTGCCACCCCAAGTGCGAAGTTGCCATGCAACTCAGGCATGGTTCCTTCGGCGTGGGCGCTGAGCGAAGCGGGCGAGCGCAAGGCCAGACTGGGTAGCTGCCTGTGGACCGCTTCCGGAGGAATGTTCGCGGCTTGTACATCCGCGAGCAGCTTCGAATCGATGAAGCTCGCATCCAGCACGAGCGGTACGTTGGCGGCGGTGCCCTCATAGTGCGCGCGCGCGCCGAGCGGTTTCTCCGCTGCGGCTGGGATGTCGAGCGACGCGCGCAGCCGGCCAACAGGGTCGACGCCGCTCGGCAGCCCGCGGCCATGCACCCCCGCCCGTTGCAAAGCAATCCGGGTCGCGACGTCATCAGTGCGCAACGAGGCGAGCCCGTCCTTCAGCTCGACGTCCAGCGGAGTGCCGGACAACGCACCGTGCGCCCACACGTGGCTGAGCTGTGCGCGGTCGATGATCACGATCGTGCCGGGCCCGGAGCTCGGGGGGCTAGGCGTTCTCGGCAGGAAGGTGTCGGCTAGCGTGGGCGAGCCCTGTCCGTTATCCACCAACCAGGCTTCGACGTGTCGCACGGACACCGAGGCGAAGCGGATGGTGAGCGGCTGGGACTTGTGCATGACCGCGGCCCATAGGATCGTGGGCACGCTTAGCCGAACATCCAGGCCGCGCACGTCCAACACGCGCCGGCCGGAGGGATCGAAGACTTGCGCGTCGGCTGCGCCGATTCCGCCAAGCCCAACACTTTGCACAGCCTGCACGTGGATGCTCCCCTTGAACGAGCTTTCGAGGGCCCCATTCACGCGCGTCACGACCAGGTTGCGCACTCCCGCGAAACGCAGCGAGAACAGCGCGCCCGGCACCGCGAGCACGACCAGCGCCAGCAGCCCCGCAAGAATGAGCCCTGCACGCCGCGCGTAACGCTTCAGCCGGCTCGAAGGCGGAGTGCGCTCAGCCATCAGAATGCCTCCCCGATGCCGAACGAAAGCGCGATCGGCGCGCCAAACGGGCCCTTAGCCGGAACGCCTTCATCCACTGCGTCGGACGGCGCCTGCAGCCCCGGGATTCGGTAACCCGCATCGAGGCGAATGGGACCTACGGGCGTGTCGTACCGGAATCCAAGGCCTGGACTCATGTGCGGCCGGTTAAAGCGGAAATCAACTTTCTTGTCGGATACGTCACTGGTGTCCACGAACAGCGCGCCGGTAAATGCGCCCTTGACCGGGAAGCGCAGCTCGACCGACGCCTCCCACAGAGTGAAGCCGCCCAATGGCAGGTTGAGACTACACTTCATCGGGTCGGGGTCGGTGCACTTGGCAACCGCCGTGCTCGCCTGGGGTACGACGCCGTGCGGCCCTACTTCGCGCAGCGCGTAGCCGCGATTGGAACCTGCTCCGCCGGAAAATAAGCCGCGCAAGAACATCAACTGAATGTCCTGCACGGACTGTGCGCGTGCTGGTTCGAGGGCGGTATCGAAGTTCTGCCCGTGCGCGGTTGCTTCGATCGTGTCGCCGTAGTTCTGTGGGAACAAGAGGCCCACCGTAGTGCGTACGGCGAGCGTCCACTTCTTCGCCAGCGGGATATAACCACGGCCCTCAGCCTGGGTGCGCAGATCACGCGCGGTCCCGCCGACGCCCGCGATCTGCAAATCGTTGCTAAAAAAAGCGCCTTGGTGTGGATGCACGCGCTGATCACGCAAGTCTAGCGAAACGAACAGCTCGGGGTAGGATATGACTACGGATTTCAAATCCCTATCCAACGTACCGAGGTAGGTGAAGGGGCTGTCGAACTGCACTGTGTGCGAAAGCGATCCGTATAAGCGCCAGAGCGAACGATCCAAACCTAGACTTACGCGCGTGTCGCGATAGCCCAGGATGGTCGCTTGGTCGGGCGCAAGAATCAGCGGGGCAATGCTGCCGTCGAGCCGCGTGAACAGTCCCGTGCGCGCTTCGAGAAAACCTGGCTGACGAAACTGCGCGTTGAAGCGGCCCTCTGGAAAGTAGTGGTCCGGCGCCGCAAATGACGGAAAACGGGTGGGGTACAAGACTACGCCTGGCTTGAGCTCGAAGGTCAGGCTGCGCAGGCCGCCGAAGAAGTTTCGGTGTTCCCAGCCGCCGAGCAAGTGCACCTCAGCTTTCAACGAGTCGATCTCGGCTCCGCCGCCAACGTGAACGGCTTTCAATTTGGACGGTTCCACCGTCACGTTGATCGGGACGCGCGGCGCGGCCTGATTGCCCCCCTGGCTCAGATCCGGTTCGACCACGACGGAGCTGAACACGTTCAAGTCCAACAAGGCGCGTTGCGCCGACTCCAACTCCGCGCGCGAATAAGGCGTGCCGGGCTGGATATCCACCGCGCGCCGCACGGGCGCCTCGGGGATTTTTCCGAGGCCACGGATCGTTACCTCGCCGAAGCGGGTGAGGGGACCGAGCTTCACGAAAAAGCCAACCGCGACCTTATTTTTTGGCAGATCCACGTCCGCCGCGCGCTGAACTTTGGCATAAGCGTACCCGTTGTCTTCCAGCGCGGTTTGCAGGATCTTACTGGCGTCGTCGAACTTGGCTTCTTGGAAGGGCTGGCCGATCTTCAGGTTCCGTTTCACTTGTGCAGACGCTTCCGCCACCACTGCTTTGGGCAACCCGTCGAGGCCATGCAGGTCGACGCGCGCAATCAGCACGGGTGGCCCTTCTTCGATGCTGATATCGACGCGCACCTTGTTTTTTGCCACGAAGAACACGCGGCCGGCCCGGACGCGCGCCTGGTAGTAGCCTCGCGCACGGTAGTAGCGTTCCACGCGCTGCAGGTCCCGCTCGAGCACGAAGCGATCGAAGATGTTGTAGTCGTAAACAACCCCCTGAAACAGACCGAGGAATGCGGGACTGTCCGCCGTTGCCAGCCTCTCGCGCAGGTCGTCCGCGTCAATCGCATCGTTGCCCGTGAACGACACGGTTTTTACGGCCGATCGACCCGGCGGCACCGCGGTACAGCCCAGACTGGGAAGCGCCAAGCAAAGCAAGCACAGAAGCAGGGGTGGCAAAGCGCCCGCCGCAACCGCGGGCAGAAGTCGCACTGGAAGCACGCCGCGTGAGTTGCAAGGGCTGCGCCACGCTGGCGCGCTTCCTGCTTGCTCACCGCCCGAGGTCAGAGGCACTCTTGGCGTATTCGGTTTCGGTTGCTCTGTGCGCGTTGGCCGTTTCGGCCATCGCCTGCTCTTCCGCATTGCCCATGCCGGCGCCAGCGCGGCAGCCGCGTTCGGAGTATTTGCCTGTTCCCTATCCACCACCAGCCGCATTCTCGGAGACCGTGCCGCCGCGGCCTGACTCGCAGGCCCTGTGGGTAGACGGTCACTGGGCTTGGCGAGGCAGCACATTTGTGTGGCAGCGTGGCGGTTGGGTACTCGTACCGCCCGGAACGCGGTACGCGCACTGGCGTATTCGGTATAGCGCCGACGGCACATTGCTGTTCGCGGAAGAGGCCTGGTACGATGCGCGCCTCAAGCCCATTTCAGCGCCGAAGACAGCCCTTCAGGCATACACGCCCCCCAATGAATTGACTCCGGAATCGCAGCACGGTTTCTAACGTTGCTCGGCTCCGAGTCGGCATTGGCGTGCTGTGCGCGCCCTCGTCCCTTGATTGAACTGCGAACGGATTGTCGACTATCTTGCGAGCGATGAAAACCAACGCCCGTTCTGCGTTCGCATTGCTCCTGTTAACGGTGTTGGGGTGCAAGAGCAAAGCGCAGCCCCCGAATGCAGCGCTCCCGGGCGCCGATGGGGCGCCGGCGGCCGTCGCGAGCTCTAGCCTAGCGCTTCTCGATGGCTTCGAGGGCGAGATTGCCCTGACCGCAAAAGGAAAGCTGGCGGCCAAAGAAGGCAGCGCGAATGCTCCGCTGACTATCACCCTCCTGGTGAAGGACGGAAAGTTTCGCTTTGACTTGCCGGAAGGGCTCGCAGGGGCACGCGAGCTCGGTAAAGCCTACGTGTTGGTCACGCCGGCCGATAAGAAGTTATACGCCGTGATGGACGCGAAGAAGCAAGCCGTGCTCGTCGACCTGGACAAGCTGGCGGCTCAAGCTAAGGCCTTTGGTGCCGCCCGGGCACCGGCCGGCGGAAAGGCGACGCCACCACAAGTCACCAAGACCGGCAAGACAGACACCGTTGCGGGCTATAAGTGCGAGATTTGGAGCATCACGTCGGCCCAATCAGCGGGTGACTTGTGCATCGCAGAACAAGGCACATCGTGGTTTCGGTTGCCTCTCAGCGGCATGCCCGCCGAATACGCGTGGGCTTCCGAAATTGCCGATGGTAAACACTTCCCGCTGCGTTTCGTTGCTACCGAAAAAGGCACCGAACAGGGCCGCGTTGAGGTCACGAGCATCGAGAGAAAAACGCTCCCTGCTGATCAATTTGCCGTGCCGTCCGGATACGCGGTGTTGAATCTGGAGCAAATGTTGGGCGCGATGCTGGGCGGAATGCCGGGCATGGCGGGCACCCTGGCTGCCGCGAGCGCCCAACCGCCCGGGGGCGCCCAGTTGCCTGCGGGCATCACGGTGCCTCCGGGAGTGAAGCTACCACCCGGATTCAAGCTGCCGCCGGGACTAAAAACGCCCGCCGCGCCAGCGCATCCGTGAGCCACAGCGCGGTATCAAACGAAAACGGGCGCAGTCGACTCATCGCCGCTGCGCCCGTTACTGTTCAGTCCGGGTTTCTTCTACTTGCCCGACATGTCCGAGCCTGCCCCGTTGCCGCCCGACACCACGATCTCCACGCGGCGGTTGTTGGCGCGGCCATCCGCCGTGTCATTGCTCGCTACCGGGTTGGCTTTGCCTTTGCCCACCGCGCTGATCTTGTCGGAGGGGATGCCCTTACTGACGAGGTAACTGCGCACCGCCTCGGCGCGGTTCTTGGACAAGGTCAGGTTCGTTGCATCCGAACCCACCGAGTCCGTGTAGCCCTCCACCACCATCGGCTTGATGTCGCCCTGGTCCTTCAGGGCCTTTGCGACTTGCTCCAACTGGTCCTGGGCGGCCGGCAGCAATTCTGACTTGCCAGTGACGAACAGCACCTGGCCCGAGAGGGTGATGACCATACCGCGCGCTTCTTCTTTCACGGCGGCGATCTTGTTCAAACTCTCCATGGCGCGCTGTGCACGTGCTTCGGCCGCTTTGCGCGCGTCCGTCTCTGCCGCCAAGCCATTTTGGGTTTGCACTAATGCGGACCCGAGTTGGCTGACCTGGCTGCGCTCAGCGCCGAGTTGCGTCTGGGCGCGGACGCGAAGTTTGTCCTGCAGTTCGCCGTAGTGCGCCACAGCGGCATCCGCCTGCTGCTTCTGTTTGGCGTTGTCGCCCAGAGCGAGCGCCAACTCGGCCCGGCGCTGCGCGACGTAAGCGTAGCTGCGCTCCGCGTCCGACTGCGGGTCTTTTTCGTGCACCTGTTCTGCCTTGTCCAACGCCTGCTTCGCGCTGAGCACGCTGTCCGGCACCAAGGACGCGGTGGGATCGGTGCGCGCATGATCGTACGCCGTGCGTGCGTTTACGAGCTCGGGCGTCGGCGTCGACGACGCACACGCGGTCGCCGCAAAGAAACTGGTGAAAACTGCAATCGTTGAAATTTTCATTACTCTGCTCCTGCTCCGAAATCCAAGGGGCGGTTACTGCGCCTGCTTTAGCAGCCCGTCGATCTTCGCCTGCGCCTCTTGCGCCTGCTGCTTTTCGGCCGTTCCACGCGCAAGCGCGAGTGAGAGATCCGCATCAGCTTGCGCCTGGTTCAAGAGCAGCCGCGCGCGGTCGTTGTCGTTATCATCCAGCGCTTTCTGGGCGGAAACCAACTCGTCATTGGCCATCTTCAAGTGCAGCGCCGCCTGCGGCGTGCCTTGTGCGCCAGCTTCTTGGGCAGCACGGACGGTGGCTTTCGCGTCGGTCAGCTTATCCAGCGGGACGGCGGAGCCGCCGCAGCCGACGACAAAGAGGGCAACGACGCCCGACACAGCAACAAAGGACTTCAGATATTGCATGTTTTCCTCTCGATCTAAGGTGACGTAGAGCTCACGGTGTGGTGCCCGGCGACATGTCCCAGCCCCTGGGCAGCGCGACTAGTCGTGCGTTTTCTCGTCGATTTTCTCGCCGGCTTTTTCGGTCGCGTCGCCGACTTTCTTGCCCGCCTCTTTCGCTGACTGCTTGGCTTTCTCCGCGCCTTCATCGACGCTCGCACCTGCGCGTTGCGCGGGGCCTGGCTGATTTGCACTCTTCTGAGAGCTGCACGCGAGCGCCAACACGCACGCACCGGTGATGATAATGATCCTTGGCGTCTTCATTTTGCGGTGCGAGCCTCTTTGCAGTCCGCGTGCCAGCGAACTCAGCGCGCAGTAGCGCCGGTTCGAGGTGATTTGCGGCGTTTATACGCGGGTACCTGCTTGTGACTATCCGCCACAGCGGGGCGACCAAGCTGTCACATGGCGGGTCGCAGCGAGCATCCCCGTCCATTTGGCGTCTAGCTCAACACTGGCACGAGCGTTGCTCGGGTGAAGGGGATGTCACGTCAATTAAAAGGCGCGTTGCT
>JBDTYJ010000168.1:0-12213 GCA_040005755.1 Pseudomonadota bacterium | reverse complement strand
CCATCCAGGGGCCGGCAAATGGAACGTAAAGGCGATGGTCGGCGCCGAGATCGCTCTCCGCGGCCACCACGGCGGCAGCGCCGTACGAGATGCCAAAGGTTGCCAGACCACTAAACAGCATCGAATGGCTGGGCCCGCCTCGCTCGGTCACCGTTTCCCGCTGAACGCCCTGCGCAGACGCCAAGGTCGTGAAAGAAAGCAACGCACAACACGCAGCGAAGGTGGAAATGGTCTTTGCGGAAGTCATTGCTTTGCTCCTGTCGCCTTCCTAGCAACACGCATGCCGCGCATTACCACGAAGAAAACGCGCCACGTCCGCGGCCGGCGCCAATGCCACGAGGCAGCCTGCTACGAACGGCAGCAGGCTGCGCCGCACAACGCTTAGCTCGACGGATTGGCTTTGAGCGCAGTCAGCAACTCTTCCAAGGCGACCGTAGCGAAGCTGCTGGCATAGTCACTCATCGCATACGGGATGATCAAATCCTTACCGTGGATTTGCCCGCCGCAACTGTAGACCACGTTCGGTACGTAGCCTTCTCGCTCCGTGTGCTCTGGTGACAAGAGTGGCTCCTTGAGGCGCCCGATGACCTTGGTCGGGTCGTCGCGGTCGAGCAAGAAGGCCCCAATGGAGTACTTACGCATTGGTCCTACGCCATGGCTCAGCACAAGCCAGCCAGCATCGGTCTCGATCGGCGAGCCACAGTTACCGAGCTGCACGAACTCCCAACCGTACGTTGGCTTTAGTAGTGTTTCTCGGGTCAGCCAAAAATGCAGATCTTCCGAGAACATGATGAAGATGTTCTCGCCATCCTGACGGGAGAGCATCGCGTAGCGACCGTTGATCTTGCGCGGGAACAGCGCCATGCCCTTGTTCTGTACCTGAGGGCCGTTCATCGTGCTGATCTTGAAACGCAGAAAGTCCGTCGTTTCGAGGATTTGCGGGAACGTCACCCGGCCGTCGTAAGCCGTGTAGGTGGCGAAATACTTGGTCTGCCCGTCTTCCTCCGTAAACTGAACGAACCGAGCATCTTCCACGCCGTTTGCTTCGGTGGGGGAGTTCGGAAAGATGATGCGTTCCGACATCTGGTGCATCGGTTCGTAGATGACTTCGTAATTCGCTTCGGCCAAGGCCAATATGGAACGTGACGTTGCCGGCGGCAGGCTCTTGGATTGCGTGCGGTACTCGAGCTCCGCTCCCCGCACCGCGGCGCGCAGCTCCTTCATGTTGAAGGAGTCACCGAGCCGCCCGAGCACGCGTTCGGAAAAGCCGTCCGCCGTACCGAGCTCGAACAGGGTGCGTTGGAACAAGAACTTGTCGTAAAACGGATCCGGCACCGTTGTGGGGGTGGTGACGAACGGGGTGACTGGGTCGAGCACAATCTCGCATTCCGCATCCACCACGCCGGAACGGAACGTGATCGATGAGATGTGCCCTTCCCCCGTGGAACGCAAGCTGAGCACAAACCGGCGTGAGCCTTCCGGCAGGTTGCTTTGATCGGGGTGCCAAACCATGGATGGATTGAACAGCGCCGCTGATTCCACCGAATATTCCTGGGTGAAATACGAACCGATGAGCATTTGGCGATCTTCCGAGAGCGGCAGATCAGTCACCATGTGCCGGCGCATTTGCTCGAAGCGCAGCAAGAAGAACTGCTGCAAGCGATGATGCCGACCGCGAAACTCAGCCATCACCTTTTCGAGTAGTTGCGTTACCTCATCATCGCGCAGCGACATCACGCGAGCGACCATGCGCACGACACGCGCATCGTCGATCTGATTGAATGGGCGAAACAATACCCGCGCCGCATTCGGGCGGATCACGACATTCGTCCTTCGAACGATCATGCTAGAAGCCTACCACGCTGACGGTTGATTCGACGCTTAAGTAGCAGTTTCGTTCGCCGCATTCAGCATGGTCGATAGACCACGCTCCCCCGACTCCGGCATCTCGTCGACGCCGATCGCGCGCGCTTCGAGCGCCTGAATTTCGGTCAGCGCACTCAAGAACGCGAGCGTCGACTCAGCACCCTCGTTCAAGTTGACACGATCCACGTGCAGGCCATCTCGGCAGCCGCCTGAGTCCGGATTGTAGACGCTGGTGGCGAGGTCGTTTTGCCCCAAGAACCAGCCAAAGGCGCGGCGTGCCTCGAAAATCCAAAAGCGGTCGCCCGTGACTTGAAAGGCTTCGTTACACGCCGACACCGTGGCATGCGCCTCCAAGGGCTGTTGATCGAAACGAGCCCGCGGCTGACCGCGGCGGTAAAACCCATTCGAACCGATCGGGCGAAAATGCCCACGCTCGGCGCGCTGTTCTTCAACTAGCCAACGCAACGATTCGAGCCCGATCTCGCGTACGGCCGCGAGCTCCGGCTCCTTTCCAGCGGTAACTATCAGCGCCTGCGACAGCCGCGCGTTGTCGTAAGAGAGAACGTCTTCGAACCAATTCCAACCGGGCGCCTTTTCCCGTTCGTACAAGGTCACGAGCCGCGTCACGAGCTCTTTCTGAAGGTTGGCGGCATCGCGATCACCGCGCAACCGGCGCAGGTATTCCCGGATGCCGAGCAGCGCGAAGGCCCAGGCGCGCGGCGACGTGGATTCAGCAATGCCCGGGAGCGCTTGCATGAACAGCTCGGCCGCCCAAGCGCGAATCTCCCGGCGTTGCGTGTGCCCGACACAGGTCCCAAGCGCCCAGAGTGCGCGCGCTTGGCTATCTTCCGAGCCCACGTCTTCGAGCCAGCGTCGGTCGTAACCCATGAAGTTGCGGAACTTACGCTGCTCCGGGTTGAACGCATGGTCCACGAAGCTCGCATAGCGCGTGCCTAGTGCGGCCAACTCATCCCCACCCGCCGCGCGCTTTTCGAGGTGCACGGTGAGCATCAACGCACGCGCGTTGTCGTCGATGCAATAACCCTCCCCATAGTTGGGAAGGGTGAAGCGCGCATGCTGCAGCATGCCGGTGGAGTCCGTCATGCGCTTCAGGTGCTGGAAGCCGAGCTCCGGCAGCTGAAGCTCGCGCGAATCCCGACGCGGCACGACCTTTAGCGGGCGCTCGCTGCGGCATTTGCGGGCCGCCTCGAACGTGGCTAGGTAGTGCTCCGCGGTCTTGCTCCAGACCATTTCTCGGCTGGAAAGGTAGGCCCGTTTGCGCATGGCATGACGGCGGCTCTCGTCGCGCAGCAGGCCGCAAATTTCGCGTGACATGGCGCTCGAGTCGCCAAATGGCACCAGCACACCTCGGTCGTCTGCCAAAAGCTCTTGTGCGTGCCAGTACGGTGTGGACACCACTGCTTTACCGCAACCAAATGCGTACGCGAGCGTGCCGGAGGTGATTTGAGCTTCGTTCAGGTACGGCGTGACGTAGATATCGGCTGCGCCAAGGAATTTCTTCAGCTCTTCCAGCTCCACAAACTGGTTGAAGAAGCGCACGTGCTCCGAGACGCCGAGGTTTTCCGCCAACGTGGTCAGGCTTTCCCGGTAGACCTCACCGTGCTCGCGGAGCAAGTTCGGGTGGGTGGCACCCAATACGATGTAAACGACATCGGGGAACTCCGCCACGATTTGCGGCAGCGCTTCAATTACCTTCTCGATGCCTTTGTTGGGCGAGAGCAAACCGAAAGTCAGCAGGACGCGCCGCCCTTCGACGGAGTATTGGTCCTTGAAGAAGTTCGGATCGGCAAACGCCATGTCCGGAATGCCGTGTGGAATCACGTCGATCTTCCGCTCGGGCACGGAGTACGTTTCATTTAGAATCGAACGACCGACGTCAGACATCACAACGACCCGAGAAGACAGGCTAGTCAGCTCCTGCATGACCCGCCGTTGCTCGAGGCTCGGCTGTTTCAAAATGGTATGCAGCGTACTCACGCACGGCATGCGCAAGCGCCGCACCATATTGAGTACATGGCTGCCGCTTGGCCCGCCATAAATACCGAATTCGTGTTGCAGTGAAACCACATCCACGTTCAGCAGATTGAGATATTCGGCGGCGCGCAGGTAATCGTCCGGCGACTGCTCGGAGATTTCGAAGCGGACTTCATCCGGGTATTCGTAGTGATCCTTGCCGTCATTCACCGCGAGGACGGAGCATTGACCCGCGGGCAGCACGCCCTGGACGGCATTCCGCAAGTCATGCGTGAAGGTCGCGATGCCGCATTTTCGCGGCAGGTAATTACCGACAAAGGCGATCTTTCGGACGTCACTCATGGTGCACCGCGCTCTGCAAGGCCCGTTCCCATGCACAAAAGCCGCTTACTTCGACTTTTAGCGATGAATTCGGGCTGCCGCGCCTGGTTCTGTGGCGCTTCGTCACGAATCGATCGACGCCGACGACCGGGCGATGCTTTTTGTCGCATGGAACGCTCCTTAATTCGCAGTGTGTTCGCCCTTTTCCGATCCGGAGACCGGATCTCGGAAACTGGCACAGACGCTGCAATGGCGCGCACCATACACTTCCACCCGGAGGATTGCGTCATGTTGTATTGGGCAGCCGTATTTTTCGTGATCGCGCTGTTGGCGGCCGTTTTTGGCTTCGGTGGTCTGGCAGCGAGCGCAGCCGGGGTCGCCAAGATTCTGTTTTTCGTGTTCTTGGTTTTCGCCTTGGTGTCATTCCTGTTCGGCCGACGTAGCGCGGCGTGAACACGCTTCGTGGCGTGAGCGCGTCGCGGCGGGTTCGCGGCGCGCAAACGCGCTCATCGTGAGTTGCAGTGTGACTGCGTCTCTTCGATGCGTTTCTGAAGCGCGTATTAGCCGCTGTCAGCGCCCGGATGCTTGGGCAACGGCAGCGCTGAGCTGCGCCGGGTCGACCGGCTTGGCCACGTGCGCTTGGAAACCAGCGGCGAGCGCTTTCGCGACGTCTTGACGTGAGGCGTATGCGGTCACGGCGACCGCGGGCAGGTCTTGGTCGGACTCGCGTACGCGCTTGAGCAGCGCGAACCCATCGCCGTCAGGCAGGCCGATATCCGAGACCAACACGTCCGGCCGTCGCATGCGCACCGACTCCAAGGCCGCCGCAGCCGTGGATACGGCCGTGACCTCAGCGCCGAACCGTCGCAGCATCATCTGCATCAGGTCACACCCGTCTGGGTCGTCTTCAACCAACAAGGCGTAGATGCCGGCAAGCGCAGGCGGCGCGTCCGACGTAGCCTCGGAGCCCTCGGGTGCCGCGACGGGGATCGAGCCAGAGTCGTCCGCGCGGTGGACATGGAGCGGGAGCGTAACGACGAAACGAGCGCCCTTGCCCAGGCCCTCGCTGTGAGCGGTAACGGTGCCGCCGTGCAACTCGACCAAGTGTTTGACGATGGCGAGGCCTAAGCCCAGCCCACGCTGCACTCGTTGTGGATTTTGCGCGGCCTGCTTGAAGCGGTCAAAAACGGACGGCAGGAAATCGGGCGCGATGCCGGAGCCGTCGTCTGCAATCTCGAGACGCGCGAGCCCGTCCTCCTCTTTGAGTGACACGGTCACATGGCCATCTCGGGGCGTGAACTTCAACGCATTACCCAAAATGTTCCCAACCACCTGTTGCAGCCTCGTGGCATCCCCACGCATCCTCATCGGATGTTCTGGCAGCTCCACCGCCAAGTCCACAGCGCCACTTAGGGCAGCAGGCCGAGCGGCGTCCCAGGCAGCTTCAACGATTACTCGCAGATCAACCCGCCCTTGGTCGACTTGCAAGTTCCCGGACACCACGCGCGAGACGTCCAGCAAGTCAGCCACTAACTGCGCCAACGCACGCCCGTTGCGCTCGATGGTGTCAATTGCTCGTTGCTGCGTATCTTCCGTCAACCCGCCACCACGCAGCATTTGCCCCCAACCGACGATGGCGTTCAGGGGCGTGCGAAGCTCGTGAGACACGGTCGCCAAGAACATGTCTTTGGCGCGGTTCGCCTCTTGCAGCTTGGCGCGTTCGTTTTGAGCAAGCTCGTACAGGCCAACGTTGTCGAGCGCTACTGCCATGCGGCTCGCAACGTCTTTAGCGAGGGCAACATCGGAATCTTCGTAGTGTCGCTCCGGATCGCGATTCAAGAACACGAGGCTGCCGAGCACACGCTCACGAGCAAACAGCGGCCAACAGATATATGAGGAGACACCGAGCTCATGCAGAAACCACGCTTGCTCTCCAGCGTGCTGCCCGGATTCCGCCATCACCTCGGCGACGTTCTTGACGATCTCCGGTTCGCCGTCGAAGCACACGGTCGACGGCCCCAAATCGAAACGCGGATCGTCCAGATTGAGGTCGGCAACTAGGCTCGCCGAGGCACTCTTCGTGACCTGCTCATCGATACGAAGGTACAACGCCGCGCAGTCTCCGAGCAGGGGCAAAGTGGATGCCAGAACGCGGTCCACTCCGCGACTGCGATCGCTCAATTCGCCCAAATGGCGGGTCAGCGCGGCCAGCATCTGCAACGCCTGTTCGGCGCGCTTCCTGGCGTCAATGTCGGTGCTGGTGCCGACCCAGCCGCTGATGGTGCCCTCAACGCTTCGCTCCGGGAGCATGCGGACTAAGTGCCAACGAAAGCGGCGCTGCTGGACGTTGCCCAGGCGAAACTCCGACTCCCAGGCGCGTTCCGCCGCAACGGCCTCGGACAGACCGCGTTCGAAGTCAGCAAGCTCGAGCGGATGCACGATACTACGCCAGGACATTGTCTCGGTCTCGGGTAGTCCCGCACACTCGAACCAACGACGGTTGCCGTAGCGGAGCGTGCCATGATCGTCGGTCGTCCACACGATCTGAGGCATGGACTCAGCGAGCAACGCATAACGCTGCTCGCTGCTGCGCTTGTAATCAGCCAGTTCACGCTCGGTGGCGCGCCGCAGCTCGTGCGCCTGGCGCGCAATGATCTGCCCCTTTTGATACAGCTCGATGAACACGCTCACCTTGCTGCGCAAAATCTCCGGATCGATGGGCTTCAGGATGTAATCGACCGCGCCCACCGTGTAGGCGCGCGCGACTAGGCCCTGGTCGCGGTGAATCGCGGTCAGAAAGATGATCGGGACAGCGCGGGATTTTTCACGGGCCCGGATCAGCTCCGCAACCTCGTAGCCGTCGAGCACCGGCATCTGCACGTCCAATAGGACCAGGGCGAACTCATCCCGTAGCAGGTAACGCAGCGCCTCCTTGCCGGAGCTGGCCTGGACCAACTCTTGGCCGAGTGGCTCCAACATGGCGTTCAGCGCCAGCAGGTTCTTCGGCTGGTCATCGACCAACAAGATCTTTGCTTTGCCGGCCGCGAGCGGGGGCACCGGAAAGCCTCCGGGGGCGCCGAGCTCCGCGCTCATGCCACCCTCGCTTCGCTCGCGCGGACCACGAGTTCGCTCGCAATTTGCTCGAGGTCGAGCACGCGATCGGCAACCACGTGTTGCACGGCGTGTCGTGGCATGAAGCCACTTTCCGCGGAGTTGGGGTCCTGAACGATCACGTAACCACCTCGATGTTTCACGGCCTGCAAACCCCGAGTGCCATCTTGGTTCGCGCCGGTCAGCAGCACCGCGATCACGGCGTTGCCGTGTGAATAAGCAGCCGATTCGAACAGCACGTCGATCGACGGCCGACTGTAGGCGACTGGCTCCTCCGTGGAGAGCGCCAGCGAGTCCGCTTCGGCCAGCAGGTGATAATCTGGCGGGCACAGGTACACGCCGGGGGCTCGCAGTGGCTCTTTGTCCTCCGCCTCCGACACGGGTAGTTGTGAGGCGACGCGCAACAGGCCCGATAGGCGTTCGTCAGAATCTTTAGAGCGGTGTTGCACGATCAAGATGGGCAGTCGAAAGCTCCCCGGCAGCGTAGATAGTAGGCGCGTCAACGCGTGCAAACCGCCAGTGGAGGTCCCGACGACGACCAAGGCGTAACGCGCGTTCACCGATTCCTCCGATAGATGCGTTCGCGCGCGGAGAGCGCGGTAAAATCCGACTCGAACGCGGTAAACCGTAGGGATTCTTTGCGACCCAGACACAACACGCCTAGCGTGGCCAGGCTGTCCGAGAACAAGCTCAGGGCGTGATCTTTCAGGGTGCGATCGAAATAGATCAGCACGTTCCGACACACAATCACGTTGAACTCGCTGAAGCTGCGGTCCATCGCCAAATTGTGTTGAGTAAAGAGCACGTTTTTCGCTAGGCGCGGCGCGAACAACGCACCGTCGTACTTCGCGATGTAGTAGTCGCTGAGCGAGCGCTTGCCGCCACCCAAAAAATAGTTGCTCGTGTATTCCTTCATGCGCGCGAGCGGGAAGATTCCCTGCCGGGCGTGGTCCAACACGGTGGAATCCATGTCCGTCGCGTAAATCCGGCAGCGCTCGGAGAGCCCTTCCTCTTCCAGCAGGATCGACATGGCATACACTTCCTCGCCCGTCGAACAGCCTGCATGCCAGATGCGTACGGTGGGGTACGTGCGCAGCAGCGGCACGACCGTTTGCCGGAACTCGGCGAAGAAACTCGGATCTCGGAACATTGCCGTCACGTTGACGGACAAATCGTGAAGGAGACGCTGCAGGGCCGCGGGCTCGTGCAAAATAAGCTCGGTCAGCGCCGTGATGGTGTTGATGTGCGCGTTGCCCATGTGCCGGCGAATACGGCGGTGAAGCGAGGCGGGCGCGTACGCGCGGAAGTCGAAACCGTGGTGCCGGTAGATCGCCAAGAGAAGCAGCTCCATCTCCAGGCGTTCCAGGTCGCTCGTGGCACTTGCGAAGCTTTGTGCCCGGCCCTCGCTGGCCGCGCTCGCGGCCAGCGTTACCAGATCGGGAGTTGGGGTAGTCACCATGCCGGCCTTGCATCACCCCGTCACGCTCGGCGCGTACATCCATACCCGCATCAACGACAGCAGGCGGTCCGGATCGACGGGCTTGGTGATGTAGTCCGAGGCGCCCGCTTCCAGGCACTTCTCGCGATCGCCCTTCATGGCTTTGGCGGTGAGCGCCAAGATCGGCAGCGTGCGGTACTCCGGCAAGCACCGGATTTGGCGCATCGTTTCGTAGCCGTCCATTTCCGGCATCATGACGTCCATCAGCACCAGCGATACGTCCGGGTTTTTCTTGAGCATCTCGATGCCGTCGCGGCCGTTCTCCGCGAACACGACTTTCATGCCTTGGCCCTCCAGAACGGTCGTAACGGCGTAAATGTTGCGCACGTCGTCGTCCACCACCAACACCTTGGCCCCATTGAAGGCTGTCTCGGCGGCGTGTGCTGTGTGCAGAATCCGGCGCTTTTCCTCGGGCAAATGCGCCTCCACCCGGTGCAGGAACAGCGCGGTTTCGTCGAGCAGGCGCTCCGGAGAGCGCACGTCCTTCAAGATAATCGATTCCGCGTATTTGCGGAGCTTCGTCTCCTCCGTCGGCGACAGCTCGCGACCGGTGTACACGATGACCGGCAAATCACGCAGCGTTTCCTCGGTCTTCACTTGTTCGAGCAGTTGAAAACCGCTCGCGCCGGGCAATCCCAAATCCAGCACCATGCAGTCGAAGTGCTGAGCCGCGAGGAGCGTAAGCGCTTCCTCGGCCGACGATACGGCCGTCGAGGTCACGTCCCCGTTGCCGATCAGCTCTACGATGCTCGACCGCTGCACGTCGTCGTCCTCGACGATGAGTAAGCTCTTTTGCTTGCGCGAGATGAAACTCAGCAGGCTCGAGAAACCTTCATCCAAGGCTTCTTTGCTAACCGGCTTTTGAGCATACCCCATCGCCCCCAAGCGCATGCCATCGCGGCGGCGATCCGCACCGGAAACGATGTGTACGGGGATGTGACGCGTGTCCGGATTTTGCTTGAGTCGATCGAGGATACTCAAGCCATCCATCGCGGGCAGACCGATATCGAGTAAGATGGCGTCCGGCCGCGCCCGGCGCGCGAGCGCAAACCCTGTGTCTCCGCGCAGCGAGACGATGCCCTTGAACCCGCGCTCGCGTGCCGCTTCGAGCAACAGCCCAGCGAACGCGGCGTCGTCCTCGATGATCAAGAGCACGCGGTCACCAGGGCGAACCGATTGCCGGTCATCGGGGAGGTCTGCCGCGTGCGCGTCTTGGAACATGCCCGATTCCTGTTCGAGCTCCGGTGCTTCCGGCAGGCCCGAGCTGCTGCCGGATGCCTCGAGGCTCGTGTACTCGCGGGGCAGATAGAGTGTGAAGGTGCTGCCCTTACCAGGCTGGCTCTTCACGTGAATTTCACCGCCCAAAAGCCGAGACAGTTCGCGGCTAATCGACAGGCCTAGGCCGGTGCCTCCGTATTTGCGGCTGGTCGTGCCGTCCGCTTGCTGAAAGGCTTCGAAGATCAATTGTTGCTTGTCCAGGGGGATACCGATGCCCGTGTCGGTGACGCTGAACGCAATCACATTTTCGGGCACCGCGCGCAGCAGGTCCGAACGCAGCACGACTCCGGGCTCAGGCAGCCCGATGCGCACCGAGACCGTCCCCGTATCGGTGAACTTAAAGGCGTTGCTCAGCAAGTTGCGGAGCACCTGCTGTAGGCGCTGTCCGTCCGTACGGAACGTGTCGAGCGTTGCGCGATCCGCGCTGATCTGAAAACCGACGCTCTTCTGTTGAGCCATCGGGCGGAAGGTGCGATCGAGGTACTCCGTGACCTCGTCGATGCGCACGTCGCTCGGGTAGATTTCGATCTTACCGGCTTCGACCTTGGACAGATCGAGCACCTCATTGATCAGGTTCAGCAGATCCGTGCCGGCGGCTTGGATGGTCTTGGCGTATTCGACCTGCTTTTCCGACAACTTGCCTTCCTTGTTGTCGCTCAGGAGACGCGCCAGAATCAGCAAGCTATTCAGCGGGGTGCGTAGCTCGTGGCTCATGTTGGCCAAGAACTCGCTCTTGTAGCGCGAGGAAACCGCAAGTTGCTCGGCCTTTTCCTCGATCGCCATGCGAGTCATTTCGACTTCGCGGTTCTTCTGCTCCACCGCCTTGTTCTGCTCGGCCAGGAGCGCGGCCTTTTCCTCCAGCTCCTCATTGACCTGCTGCAGCTCTTCCTGCTGCTCTTTCAGCATTTCTTCGGAGGCTTTCAGGGTCTTTGTCTGTTGCGCGAGCTCCGAATTCGAGCGCTTCAGTTCATCCTGCTGAGACTGCAACTCGAGCGACTGCGACTGCAGCTCTTGGGCGAGTGACTGCGATTGATCCAAGAGCTCCTCGGTGCGCATGTTGGCAGCGATCATGTTGAGCACTACACCGATGCTCTCCGAGAGCTGATCCAGGAAGATGCGATGGATCGAGCTGAACGGCTCGAAGCTCGCAAGCTCGGTCACCGCGCGCACTTCTCCTTCGAACAAAATGGGCAACACGAGAATGTTGAGCGGCGGGGCCTCTCCCAAGCCAGAGTTGACTTGGATGTAGTCCGACGGCACCCGCGTCAGCACAATCGGCTTCTTTTCCAGCGCGCACTGGCCAATTAGCCCCTCCCCGCGTTGGAACAAGTTCGAGACGTGCTTGCGCTCCTTGTACGCATAGCTGGAAGTCAGACGCAGGTTGGAATCCGGCTCCGTCGCAATGAAGAAGGCGCCGTGGCTGGCGCCGACCAACGGAGTCAGCTCGCTCATGATCAGGCGCGACACAGACTCGAGCGTCTTCTGGCCCTGCATCATCGCGCTGAACTTGGCCAGATTCGTCTTCAGCCAATCTTGCTCGCGGTTCTTCTCCGTGGTTTCACGAAGATTCGCGATCATTTGGTTCACGCGCTCTTTGAGCGCCAAGAGCTCGCCCTGCGCAACTACGGTGATCGACCGCGTCAGGTCGCCCTCGGTCACGGCGGTAGCAACGTCTGCGATGGCGCGCACCTGACCGGTGAGGTTGTTGGCGAGCTGATTCACGTTATCCGTCAAATCACGCCAGGTACCGGCGGCGCCGGGGACCTTGGCCTGGCCGCCAAGCTTGCCTTCCGTGCCTACCTCGCGAGCCACCGTCGTCACCTGCTCGGCGAACACGCGCAGCGTATCGGTCATCGTGTTGATGGTATCGGCGAGAGCTGCGATTTCGCCTTGTGATTCCATCAGAAACTTCAAGGTCAAGTCACCGTTCGCGACCGCGGTCACCACCTTCACGATGCCTCGCACCTGAGTGGTCAGGTTCGAGGCCATGCTATTCACGCTATCCGTCAAATCCTTCCACGTACCGGCGACACCTGGCACGCGGGCCTGGCCACCGAGCTTGCCTTCCGTGCCTACCTCGCGAGCCACGGTCGTCACCTGCTCGGCGAAGATGCCCAGCGTCTCGGTCATGTCGTTGATCGTCT
>JBDTYJ010000167.1:0-12291 GCA_040005755.1 Pseudomonadota bacterium | reverse complement strand
CCCCCCGCAGGAGAGCCATGATCAGCATCACTTTTCGCCACGTAGACTCGAGCGACGCGCTCAAACGTTACTCCGAGGAGAAGATCACCAAGCTTCAGAAATTCCTGCGCCAGCCAATGACTGCGAAAGTGACGTTGTCCTTGGATCGTTTGAAGCAAGTTGCTGAAGTTCGGATTTCCAGCGGCGGCGAGCACCTGGAAGCCAAAGAAGCAACCAACGACATGTACGCCTCGATTGACGTCGTGCTCGGCAAGCTCGAACGGCAAATTCGCGCCAGCAAGGGTGCAGCCAAAGCCAAGGTCCGCGGCGGCGAGAGCGTGCGCAAGGCGAGCGCGACGCGCGTTCCGGATCTCGAAGCCGAGGTCGCGCCGCGCGTAAAGAGCGCCGCGAAAGTAGTGAAGAAGCCCGCCAAGAAGCGCGCGGCGAAGGCCAAGCGCTAAAGCGCTGCGCAGGCTTCCCCATGCGACTGTGCGATATCCTTACAATTGATCGCATCATCGTGGATGCGACTGGCGACCAGATCCCGAACAAGGATGTGGCGCTGAAGAAGCTGGCGGAATTGCTTTCGCCGGCAGTGGGCGTTCCGCAGGCAGAAGTAGAAGATCTACTGCTCGAGCGCGAACGCCTGCAAAGCACCGGCATTGGCGACGGGGTTGCCATCCCGCACACAGCACTGGACCACGCGGAGCAACAAGCTGCCGCGTTGGTCCTGTGCCCGCGCGGGGTCGATTTCGACGCCATCGACGGCAAGCGGGTCAACATCGTGTTCGGCGTGGTGGGTCCGAAGCGCGCGACCGGGGAGCATCTGCGCACGTTGGCGCGTATCTCGCGCTTGTTGCGTGACGACGGCACGCGGGCACGCATGGTGTCCGCCGCCAGCCGTGAAGAGGTGTACGGGCTGATTGCCGCTCACGACGCGAGCGAGAAATAGACGTGTACTCCGAGCCCCCGTCTCAGCTGCCGCACGGGGTAACGGTGCGAGCCTTGCTCGACGATCCGGCGCTCGCGTTGAACGTCCGCCTCGTCGGTGGGGCTGCCGGGCTCGGTCGAGAAATTCGCCACCCGCGGATTCAAAAGTCTGGGTTGGCGCTGGTAGGTCATGTCCACGGCGTCGTGCCCAGCCGCGTGCAAGTGCTGGGTGAAACCGAGCTCAGCTACGCCGAGTCTCTAACGCCTGAGCAACAAGCGCGCGCTGCAGAGGCGTTTTTCTCGCTGGGCGTGTGCTGCGTGATGGTCACGCGCGGCGTCGACCCGCCCAAGGCGTTTTGCGACGCTGCGGAACGGACGCAAACGCCACTCGTGGTTTGCGCCGAACGTTCGTCGCAAGTCATCACCGCCCTGCACACGTTGTTGGATGAGCAACTCGCGCCCCGGTCGCGGATTCACGGCGTTCTAGTGGACGTGTTCGAAGTCGGCGTGCTGCTCTTGGGTAAGAGCGGCATCGGCAAGAGCGAGTGCGCGCTGGAGCTCGTCATGCGCGGCCACCGTCTGGTGGCCGACGACGTGATTGAATGCGATTTTCGCCCGCCGAGCATGGTGTTCGGGCAACCCGCGGCGTTGCTCCGCCACCATATAGAAGTGCGCGGGCTGGGCATCCTGAACATCAAGGACTTGTTTGGCGTTACTGCGATCCGTGAGCGCAAACGGCTCGATTTGATCGTGGAGCTACAGCTCTGGCAAGCGGACGCCCCGTATGATCGCATCGGCTTGGAAGACCGCCACCGCGAGCTCCTTGGCGTGCCCATTCGTGAAGTGGTGCTGCCCGTTCGCCCAGGCCGCAACATGAGCTCGATCATCGAGATCGCCGCGCGTAACGAACTCTTGCGCCAAGCAGGGCACCACCCGGCGCGTGAATTCGTGGAGCGCGTCGAGAAGGGCCTGCTGCGTCCGGAAGAACCGGAAGAGCGCATGCACCGCACGCCCAGCGGCTCGTTCCGTTTCCTTTCCCCGAACGAAAGCTCGGCGCCACCCCCGGTCATCACTCCGGAGCGAAGATGACGGAGCCTGCGCGAACCTTGGTCGTGGTCGTGACCGGCGTCAGCGGTGCAGGTAAGTCGACTGCGGTGCACGCGCTGGAGGATTTGGGCTTTTTCTGCGTCGACAATTTACCGCCGCCTGTGATGAGGAGCACGTTGGATGCTTTTGCTGCCGCGGGCGTGCGGCGCATCGCGCTCGGTATAGACGTGCGCGTCCGGGGCTTCTTGGACGAAGCGGCGGTCGCACTCGAATCACTCAACGTGCCCGGCGAACGCGAATTGTCGGTCGTTTTTCTGGACGCCTCGGATGAGGCGCTGCTGCGCCGCTTTTCTAGCACTCGCCGCCCGCACCCGCTCAGCACCACGCTCGAACCCGGTAGTGAACAAGGCGCGCTGGCTGTGCTCGACGGCATTCGAATCGAACGCGAGCGGCTGACGCCGCTGCGCGCCCGGGCCACGCTAGTGCTCGATACTACGCGGCTCAGCGTGCACGAGTTGCGGCGAGCCGTCACCTCGCATTTCGGCCCGGGCGCAGGTGGCGCGCCCCGTATGCATAGCCGATTCGTGTCGTTCGGCTTCAAGTTCGGTACCCCCGTCGATGCGGATCTACTGTTTGACGTGCGCTTTCTGGACAATCCGCACTTCGTGCCGGAGCTTCGTGATCTTCCGGGTACCTCGGAGGCGGTCAAAAAGTTCGTGCTTTCGCAGCCCGACAGCCGGGGGTTTCTGGAGCGCGTCGTCGCGCTACTGGAATTTTGTCTGCCACGTTTCGAACGCGAAGGAAAAAGTTACCTCACGGTCGCTTGCGGGTGCACGGGTGGCAGGCATCGTTCCGTGGTGATCACAGACGAGCTTGGGGCGCTGCTTGGTAAACGGCTCGGTGTCGCCATCGACATCGTGCACCGGGACGTCGATCGCGTTCGCATGAGCGGTCCGAGCGCAGATCCGGACCACGCTAACCCCCAAGTCAATTCGCGTGGAGTGAAGAGCCCATGAACAGTTCACGTGGCACGTTCGAGGTGAAAAATAAGCTGGGTTTACACGCGCGAGCGGCGACCAAGCTGGTGCAGCTCGCTTCCAAATACCCGTGCGATATTTTGGTTAGCCGTGCCGGGCAAGCCGCGAACGCCAAGAGCGTGATGGGCGTGCTGCTCCTGTGTGGCTCCAAGGGTACCAAGCTCGACATCGAAGCCACGGGGGACAACGCGGACGAGGCCGTGCTGAAACTCGGTGAGTTGATCGACAACCGCTTCGGAGAAGACGAATAGAAATATGAGAGGAGACGGCACGCTTGCAAGCGGCACCGCGCAGGTGTTCGATGGCATTCCCGGTTCCGCCGGCTATGCTATCGGCCACGCGGTGATAGTCGACACCCGTCGTTCGGGTGTCGTGCGCCGTCACATTGCGCCGGATGCGGTCACAGCTGAGCTCGCTCATTTCGACGATGCGGTGGCGCGCGCGGCGGGCGAGTTACGTGCTGTTTTGGCGGCCAAGCAAGGCGCCGCGACGCGGGCCGAGACCTCGATCCTCGAAGCTTACGTGCTCATGGTCGAGGACGAGACCCTGCGCGAGGCAGTCGAGAGCCGCATTCAGAGCGATGGCATTAGTGCCGAGTGGGCGTTGGATCTCGTGGTCGCGGCGATGGCGGCGCAGCTTCGTCAAAGCGGCGATCCTTACCTGGCCGAACGCAGTCATGATTTCGAGTTTGTCGAAGACCGCCTGCTGCGGACCATGGCCGGCAAGCAAGGCGCCGTCATTTTACCCAAAGACGGCGTTCCCGGCGTGCTCGTCGCGCACGATCTGTCCCCTGCGGAAACCGCTGGCCTGACCAAAGAGCGCGTGCTCGCGATCGTGACGGAGGTAGGCACCCGCACGAGCCACACCGCGATTTTGGCGCGAGCCCTCGAGATCCCGGCGGTGGTCGGCGTGCCAAATCTGCTCGCTCGTGTCGGCAGCGGCGATCTCATCGTCGTGGACGGCGTACATGGCCGCGTCGCGATCACGCCGAGCGCAGAGTTCATCGCCGACACGCACGCGCGCGCGGGGCGTTTCAGCGACGTCGCGCGGCACCGCCGTGAGGCGCGCGATCGGCCGATCCGCACGAAATGCGGGGAAACCGTCGAGCTGCGGGCGAATATCGAACTGCCCTCCGAGGCCGAAGGCGCGCTCGAGCAGGGTGCACGCGGCGTCGGTCTGTATCGTACGGAATTCTTGTATTTGGACCGCTCGGACCCGCCGAGCGAGGATGAACAGTACGAAACCTACCGTCGTGTGGTGGAAGTGCTTTCACCTTTGCCGGTCACGCTGCGCACGTTCGACATCGGCGGCGATAAGTTTTCCTCCGTGTTCCAGATGCCGGCGGAAATGAACCCGGCGCTCGGATTGCGGGCGGTGCGCCTAGGTCTCGCGCGCCAAGACATTTTTCTCACTCAGCTTCGAGCCATGGTGCGCGCCTCGGCGCACGGCCAAATGCGTATCATGGTGCCGATGATCGCTTCGCTCGGTGAATGGCGTGAAGTGAAGCGGCTAGTGGCGCAAGCCTGCATGGAAGTCGACGCCGCCGGGCACCCCCGCAGCGTGGAAATTCCGCTCGGGATGATGGTTGAAGTGCCGTCCGCCGCGGTCATGGCCGAGGAATTTGCGCTCGAGACCGAATTCATGAGTATCGGCACGAACGACCTCGTGCAGTACACGCTCGCGGTGGACCGTTCGAGCCCTGAGCTTGCGTACTTGGCGTCCTTCTTCGACCCCGCCATTTTGCGGCTCGTACGCATGGTCGTTCAAGCCGGCAAGAGGCATTCGCGTCCGGTGTTGGTGTGCGGCGCAATGGCAAGCGACCCGCTTGCCGCGATCCTGCTCGTGGGTATGGGTTTGCGCGAGCTCAGTATGGAATCTGCCGCGATCCCGGAAATTCGCGAAGTCATCGGTAGCATCACGGTGGCGGAGGCCGAAGCTGCGGCCAAGGCGGTCTTTGCCTCCGCAACCACCAAAGACATTGAGCGCATCCTGGTGGAGCGCTTCGCGGCACGTCTCGACGCCGGCGAATGAACGCGAAACTCGCGCTTTGCCCGTCCGATACGGTTCGTGATGGGCAAGGTATGGCTTGGGGGCTTGGGGGTCGCATCCGTGCTGCTCGCGTGCGGCGCCCAGCACGAGCCGCGGCCACGTTGGGCGGGGCCCGTGCGCGTCGTGCTGATACACACGGCCGATCTGCACTCGCACGTATTCCCGGAGCCAACGCTGATCAGCGCCGCGGACAGCCGGCGCGGCCTAGGTCACGCAGGTAGCGTTGAAGCCGTCGGCGGCATGGCGCGCATCGCGACGCTGCTCCGCGAAATCCGCCGCGCTGAACCGCATTCGCTTTATCTGGATAGTGGCGATTTGATCGAAGGCACAGACGCCTTCACCGCCTTCGGCGGTGAGCCCGAAATGCGCGCTCTTAGCGCGCTCCGCGTTGCTGCCGTGGCGCTCGGCAACCACGATCTCGACCCCGGGGTGTCGGAATTTCTGGCCACGCACCGCGCGTTCGGGCACTTCCCCGTGCTGGCGGCAAACTACGCCGCTCCGAGCGCGGGCTTGGGCGGCGCGGTCGCGTCTTCAGTGGCGGTGAATGCAGGCGGTGTGCGCATCGGCGTCATCGGCGTGGCCAACCCGGATAGTCCCGGCGGGCTCGCTGCGGTTAATAACACTTACGGTATATCGCTCACGCCGGTCGCCGTGGCAGTCCAAGACGCCATCGATTTACTGCGCCCCAACGTCGATCTCGTGGTCGCCATCACGCACCTCGGTCTGGCTGCGGATGAAGCGATGATCAGTGCAACGAGCGGGCTGGACGTCGTGCTCGGCGGTCACGAGCACTTGACACTCGAAGGGCCGTTGTCGCGCTTCGATTGTGGGCCCGCGGTTCGAGCCCAACTCGGCTGTCACGAACGCCGCGTCATTCTCGTGCACTCAGGCGCCTACGGACGGTACGTCGGTCGCGTTGAGCTTTCGCTGACTCCGGCGGCAGCGGGGAGCGGCGACGGCCTCGAAGTCAGCAGCGCTGAGCATGCACTGCTCCCCGTTTCTACGGAGGTGAAAGAAGACTCGGCGCTCGCGGCGCTGCTCGAACCGTATCGCGCTCGTCTCGCTGCCGCTGGGTTTGATGCCGCTGTCGCTTTCGCCACGAGCCCGCTGCCGCGCTATGGCGCAGGTGGCGGTGACTCGGCGTTAGGCGACTTGATCGCAGATGCGCTTCGGGCTCGCGCTGGGGCTGACATCGCGCTGCTCAATACCACCGGTATCCGCGCCGATCTGCCGCCTGGCGTGCTCACGAAGTCGTCCTTCGCCTCCGCGCTGCCGTTCGGGGACACGTTGACGGTGCTGCATTTGAACGGCACCGAGCTGAACGCGCTCTTGGAAAAGCAGGCACAGCTAGCCGCTCGTCGCGATTGCCAGTCGCCCTTTCAGGGCTCCGGCTTCTCCGTCCAGATCAGTTGCCGAGCGGGAGCAGCGAGCCACGCGAACCGGCTGCAGGTTGCCGGCAAAAGCGTGGAGGCAGCATCCGCTTACACTTTGGTCACCACGGACTACCTGGCGGACAACGGCGCCGGCTTCGCGGTCGACGCCTCGAAACGCTTCGCGCTGGGCGCGGACTCAGACCCGCTGGACATCGTTCTGGCGGCGGTTCGACAACGCGCGGTCTGCGGCGCGGAGGCTCTGCCATGTCTCGATCCGACTCAGCTCCAGGATGGGCGAATCACGGTCGACGCGCGCTGAACGCTTGCGGCCAACGGGCCAAACCCGCTGCGCGGCCGACAAAAATAGTCCGAATTCTTCAGTGAATTCGCGGCAGACGGCCGGCTGGCCCGCAATTGGTACCGGGCACAGGGTTGCGGTTGACCGCGAAAGGGCCCCGCGTATACTCCCGCCCGAAACACGGCTTCAGGAAGATTATAGAAAATGCCACAGGACGCGGACGTCAAAAAAGACGTAATTTCGAAGTATCGTTTGCACGAGTCTGACACCGGTTCGTCGGAAGTGCAGGTTGCCCTCCTCAGCCAGCGTATTGAATACCTGACTGAGCATTTCAAAACGCACAAGAAGGATCACCATTCGCGTCGCGGGCTACTCAAGCTCGTGGGGCAACGGCGCCGCCTTCTCGACTACTTGAAGCGCTCCAGCGTGGAACGCTATCGGACGGTCGTTAGTTCTCTGAACCTACGCAAGTAGTTGTAAGCTCTCTCAAACTGCCTGAAGCAGGGTGAGAGAGCTTTCGTTTTTTTGTTCCCGAATGCGGGGAGCTCTCCTTCGACTTCGCTTCGTGTCCCGAACCGCTGACGGCTAACGCAGCCTGCCGGTTCGAGCCAGGAATCGAGGCTGAAGTTCGGGCGCTCGCGGTCGGCGTTTACCGCACGTAGCGGCTCAATGCGCCAGGGGGCGCTAAAATCATGTTTGTTCGTGAATCCGTTAATATTGGCGGTCGTCTACTCACGTTTGAGACCGGGCGTCTGGCCAAGTTGGCTCACGGCGCTGTGCTCGTCACGTTCGGGGAGAGCGTTGTGCTCGTCACCGCCGTGTCCAGTGAAGAGCGTCCCGGTCTCGATTTCTTCCCACTCACCTGTGAATACGTCGAAAAGACGTACGCCGCGGGCAAGATCCCCGGTGGGTTCTTCAAGCGTGAAGGCCGTCTGCGCGACTACGAGGTGCTGACTTCGCGTCTGATGGACCGTCCGCTGCGCCCACTTTTTCCCAAGGGCTTCAAGAAGGACACGCAGGTCATTGCCACCGTGCTCAGCGCGGACAAGGTGAACCCGACGGACGTGCTCGCCATGACTGGCGCCAGCGCGGCGCTGCACATCTCCGACATCCCGTGGGCGGGCCCGATCGTCGGCATTCGCGTGTCGCGCGTCGAGGGCGAGCTCATCGTTTATCCGACGTTCGATCAAGCCGCGGCGGCTGATCTGGATATCACGGTCGCCGTCAGCAAAGACGCGATCATGATGGTCGAAGGTGGCGCGGACGAGTGCAGTGAGAAGGAGCTGATTGACGCGCTTTTCTTCGCGCACGAACAGGCCCAGCCGATTCTCGCGCTGATTGAGAAGATGCGCGCCGCCGTTGGCAAGCCGAAACGCGAGTTCATCACGCCCACTCTCGAAGGGCACATCGCCAAGCGCGTCGCGGAGCTCGCGGACGTACCGCTCGGCACAGCCAGCGTGATCAAAGAGAAGAAGAAGCGCTACGAGCAATATGCCGTCGTCAAGAAGGCCGTCGTTGAGGAGCTCGCGAAGGAGCTCGGTGCCGAGGCGTTCCTCGCTTCCGAGAAGCTGATCAAGGCTGAAATCGAGCATCGCAAGGCTGAGGTCGTGCGCACGATGGTGCTCGATACGGGTAAGCGCATCGACGGTCGCGACGGCAGGACCATCCGCCCCATCAGCTGCGAAGTGGGGCTCTTGCCCCGCGTGCACGGCTCGGCGTTGTTCCAGCGCGGTGAAACGCAAGCCATCGTCACCGCCACCCTGGGTACGTCGACCGACGAGCAGAAGATCGACGCACTGACCGGTGAATCGTGGAAGCGCTTTCTGCTTCACTACAACTTCCCGCCCTTCAGCACCGGTGAAACGAAGCCGATGCGTGGCCCGGGGCGTCGTGAAGTGGGTCACGGCGCGCTGGCCGAACGCGCTTTACAGCGCCTCGTGCCGACGCACGACGAGTTCCCGTACACCATCCGCATCGTCAGCGAGATCCTCGAGTCCAACGGCTCGAGCTCGATGGCCTCCGTGTGCGGGGCTTCCCTCAGCATGATGGACTGCGGTGTTCCGCTGCGTCGGCCCGTGGCTGGTATCGCCATGGGCCTCATCGCAGAGGGTCCGAAGTACGCCATCTTGAGCGATATCTTGGGTGACGAAGATCATCTCGGCGACATGGACTTCAAGGTCTGTGGCACCGAGAAGGGAATCACCGCCATTCAGATGGACATCAAGATCGCGGGCCTCGGTCGCAACGTGATGGAGCAAGCCTTGGAGCAGGCGCGTGAAGGCCGCCTGCACATCCTCGGTAAGATGCTCGAAACGCTGCCCACCTCGCGAACCGAAATCAACAAGCACGCTCCGCGTATCACCACTGTGAAGGTGAAGCCGGATCAAATCCGCATCATCATCGGCCCCGGCGGCAAGACGATCAAAGGCATCGTCGACCAAACCGGTTGCGCGGTGGACGTCAAGGATGACGGCACGGTGTCGATTGCGAGCTCAGATTCGGACGCGGTCAAGCGCGCTCTGGCTATCATCGAGGGTCTCACCGCCGAGCCGGAAGTGGGTCGCATCTATCACGGTGTCGTGAAACGCCTGGTGGATTTCGGCGCTTTCGTCGAGATTTTGCCGAACAACGAAGCGCTCTTGCACGTCTCGGAAATCGCGCACGAACGCATCGAATCGCCCGGCGACGTGCTCAAAGAAGGCGAAGAGATCGACGTCAAAGTCATCAGCGTGGAGCGCGACGGCAAGGTGCGTCTGACCCGACGCGAGCTCTTGCCTTTCCCCGAAGGTGAAGAAGGCGAAGCCGCCAAAGAACGCATCGCGCGTTCTCGTGAAGCCGGCCCACCACAACGCGGTCCGCGCCGTGACGGCCCGGGCGGTGGCGGTGGCGGCGGTCGCGGTGGTGACCGTGACCGTGGCCCGCGTCGTCGCTAGTTAGCTGCGAGTGTGAAGTGAAGGCTAAAGGCCGGGACGAGAGTTCCGGCCTTTTGTCATTTGTGGCCGAAGCGCTTTTCGGTCGAGACGGAGATCGCGCAGGGGATCGGTTATAATCCTGCCTATGCCTCGATATGCCGCTTTCCTGCGGGGCGTGAGCCCGATGAACCTAAGGATGCCGACGTTGAAAGCAGCGCTCGAGAGCGCCGGGTTTACGGATGTGAAGACACTACTCTCGAGCGGCAATGTGGTGTTCTCCGCGCGGCGTGCGGCGGATTCCTCCATTGAGCACAAGGTCGAGGCGGCACTCGAACAGGAGGCGGGCAAAAAGTTCGGCGCAATCGTGCGCTCGATAGAGGACCTGCAGCAGTTGATCGATGCCGATCCGTACAAGTCCTTCGGGCTTTCCACGAAGGCGAAGCGGGTGGTGACGTTCTTGCGGAAAGCACCAGCGAGCAAGCTCAAATTGCCCCCGGAGCAGGATGGCGCCCGCATCCTCCGCGTACGCGGCCGTGAGCTGCTCAGTGCCTATGAACGGAGCGACAAAGGGCCGGTATTCATGGCTCTGATCGAAAAGACCGTCGGCAAAGCGTTGCTGACGACACGCACCTGGGACACGGTGCTCAAAGTTGCAAAGGCTGGCGCGGGCTGAGCGCCGAGCAGGGCGCGTAGCGCGCGCCGCTACACGATGCGCAGAGCACGCCCCAGCAAAACCTCGTTGTGGGAACCCATGCGGTAGCCACCGAGGTCGAGGGTCACGTAGCTGAAGCCGTGCGTTTTGCCAGCGCTGACCGCGGCTTCGCGCACGCCGGGCGCGAGCAGTAACGGTAGCTCGTCGAGTGCGATTTCGATGCGCGCGATTTTGTCGTGCCAGCGGACGCGTATTTGGCGAAAGCCGAGAGTTTTAAGCGCCGCTTCGAAGCCTGCAATTTGCGTCAAGCGCTCGCTCGTTACGCTGGTGCCGTACGGGATGCGGCTAGACAGGCAAGCTGCGGCCGGCTTGTCCCAGATAGCCATGCCGATGGCTTGAGCGGCAGCGCGAACGTCATTTTTCGTCATGCCGACTTCGACCAGCGGGCTGCGCACGCGTGCATTTTTGGCAGCTTCGAGCCCAGGGCGGTAGTCACCAAGGTCATCCCGATTGGTGCCGTTGACCACTGCGGTGAGCTGCCACTCGACGCGTTTGGCTTCGGCAATTTCGTACAGCTCGGATTTGCAGTGGAAGCAGCGGTCCGGGCCATTTTGCACGTAGCCGGGGCGTTCGAGCTCGTGCGAGTCGACGAAACGGTGAGGCGCTCCGAGCTGCTCTGCAATGCGCTGAGCATCCGCTTTCTCGCTGGCGGAAAGACTAGGACTGACGGCGGTCATGCCGATCGCGCGCTCGCCGAGCTCAGCGTGGGCGACGGCGAGTACGAAGGCGCTGTCGATGCCGCCGGAGTAGCAAACCAACACGGAACCAAGCTCGCGGAGCACGCCGCGGAGCGCGCTCAGTTGGGCTTGCGTGTCGTGCATGCTGGCGGTCACACAAGAGTCATATCATTTTGGAGGGAACCGGCTCGCGCTGATGGTCGATGGGTGTCGCGGAATGGAAAAAAGCGGGCTGGCGGCGGCGCGTTCAAGCCCTCGAATTCTTGGCCGGCTGAGCGCTGAGCCGGACATTTTATGTCCTATCCCAAGCTCAGAAGCCCTAGCGTAGAAAGGGGAGGCTGCTACTATGTTCAGTATCCGAATGGCACTCCCTGCGCACCTTCTGGAACGCCTACCCACGGCTGAATTGCGCCAGCAAGGCGTGATCATCGGCTCGGCCGTGCTGGGGAATGACGCGCCCGCTGCTGGGTTTTCCTTGGGAATAGAGGCGCTCAATCGGGCTTTGCCGGACCACGGGCTGCCCCGGGGTGCGGTCATCGAGCTGAGCATCCATGGCGGCTCGGCCCTGGGCACCAGCCTCGGGCTTTCGGCCTGTCGTGGGGCCCAGCAAGCAGCCGTAGAGCGGGGCGGTAGCGTTCCTTGGTGCGCCTTTCTGGATCCAACGGGCACGCTCTATGCGCCAGGTGTAGCTGCCGCTGGGGTGAATCTCGAGCGGTTATTGGTCGTGCGGCCTTCGCTTGAAGCGCTGGGCCGCGTCGCGCTGCGCATCGTTGAATCAGCGGCTTGTGCAATCACGGTGATTGATCTGCTGGGTGTTCCGGGGCAGCTCTTGGGCGTCAACCTCACGGGCTGGCTGCGCGTCGTACGCCGCCTCGCCATGGGGGTAGATGGCACCGCCCACAGCGTAATTCTGCTGACGGATGCAAGCGAGCAGCGGCCTTTACCATTGCCCGTCTCGCAGCGCATCGAGCTCGAGCGCCTCAGTGAAGGCAAGCTCAGCCTGCGCATCGCGAAGGATAAGCAAGGGCGCGTTTCCGCTCCTCGATCCATTGCCTGGGCGCGCACCGGCCCGCTGTGGAAGGGTGAGGTCGCTCAATCGGCAGCGCATGCCGTGCAGGAGTTAGCGAATGTCCGCCGGCTCGCTTGAAGTGCTGGGAGGCCGAACGCAGGATGTCAGGGAGTCGACTCGGCAAGCCGGTAGGCTCCCGGCTTCATTTCGATGCTGAGGGTGAAGGAGTACTTCTGGAGCTTCGTAAGAAGCTTGTTTTTCAAGTGGA
>JBDTYJ010000166.1:0-12323 GCA_040005755.1 Pseudomonadota bacterium | reverse complement strand
CGGCGGCGGAATGTATCCGCAATTCAGTCGCGGCGCAGCGAGGCGCTTCTGCTAAACATTGCCGCGGCAGCTTTGGCGCCTGTAACTGAGGACCCCTGTGGAGCTATTCGACGCGGACACCCTGGCCGACCTGAAATTCCGGGCCAAAAAGCAACTACGGACCCGCTTGCGCGGCTTGCGCGCGGCGTACCCAGAGGCGGTGTTGGCCCAAGCTTCGCAGCGCATCGTGGAGCGCGTGCTCGCGTTACCCCAGTATCAGGCGGCCCGCGGTGTTGGCCTGTTCTGGCCGATGGCAGAGCGCCGCGAGGTGGACGTGCGCCCGCTCGCGGAAGGCGCGCTAAACCAGGGCAAACGACTCTATTTCCCCTACCTCACGCCAAAGCCTGGTGGCTTTAGCACCGGCTTTCGCCAAGTGACGAGCGTGCTAGAGCTTTGCGAACGCGGGCAGCGTTTCTTCGAACCGCCCCCAGAAACAGCGAGCGCCGAGCGCGGTGAGCTGGACCTGTTGATCGTGCCAGCGCTCGCGGCTGCTGCAAACGGACATCGCCTCGGTTATGGGAGCGGCTTCTACGATGTGACGTTGCCGGATTTCTGTCCGCCCGCGCTCGCGCTGGTCGTGGTGTTCGACTTTCAACTGCTCGGCGAGCTGCCCGCAACCGACAATGACGTTGCAGCAGGGCTCGTGGTCACGGACAAGCGGCTGCTGGAGGCGTAGACATTACCGCCGAAGAGTGCGCGCTTTGGCTTGGCATTCCGAGCACACGCCGTACATCTCGTGCTTGTGCGCGCGCACGAGGAAGCCGTGGCGCTTGGCGATCTTGGCTTGCAGCTCTTCGATGGCGTCTTCTTCGAACTCGGTGATCTTGCCGCATTCCAAACAGATCAAGTGATCGTGATGGGCGTCGTCGTCGGAGAGCTCGTAGCGGGTGAAGCCGTCCCCAAACTTGTGCTCTTGCACCACGCCGCTCTCCGTGAGGAGCTTCATGGTGCGGTACACCGTGGCGTAGCCCACGCGCTTGTCGACCGCGCGCACCTCACGCAGGAGTGTATCGATGGTGATGTGCTCGGCCGTGCCGAAGAAAGTGTCGATGATCACGCGGCGCTGCTCGGTGGAGCGCAGCCCGCGCCGCGTCATGTACGCTTCAAGGTCCGCGCGCAGACGGTCGGCGTCCGGCGTCTTGAGCTTTTTTCCGCTGTGCGGGCTATGGGTTTCCCCGCTTTTCACCGGACAACCTTCCCCCCCGTGGCGTGAGGGGTCAAGCACCGAGCGATAACCGCATTCTTCAGCCATGGAACTAGCAGCCAGCCAGCGCCGCTGGCTCGCAGTCACCGGCTCCCTGACCCGCAGGAACGCGCGCCCGATCAGAGCCGCGCGCGGATCACGGCGGCGAGAGTGCCTGCCATGGCGAGTAAGGGCGCCACGGCTACGGGCACCAAGTTGAGCGTCGCGAGCGCTGTGCCCACGAGGGCAGGGCCCAACGTGAGCGCCAACGCCAGGCGTGCCTCACGACGCGCGTCGTGTGCCAGGCGCACTGCATAAGCTGCGTCGCGCACGTCGTCCGATGCGAGCTGCACGCTCCACTCTGCCGAGCTCGAGCCTGCGGCGGACAGCGCAATGGCGACATCCGCTGCCGCGAGGGCGTTGTCATCCGTTGGGCTGCGCCCGACAACGGCCACCATGGCGCCGCCATCGGCCAGACGTCGAATCTCATCGCCACGCTCCGCGGGCGGGATTTCAGGACGCAAATGGTCGATATCCAGGGCGCGGCCGATGGCCTCGCAGGTGTCTCGCGCGTCGCCCGAGAGCAACACCGGCTCGACGCTGACGTCCAGCAAGTGCTGGACCGCGGCGCGCGCGCCTGGACGCAGGCCGTCTTGCAGACCGACGAGACCCACCAAGCGCCCGCCGAGCGCCACGAGCAGCACGCTGCGACCCATGGTCTCGAGATCCGTGATGCGACCTTCGGCGGAAGCGACGCTAATTCGTTCGCGCAGCATCAAACCGCGCGTCCCCACCACGAGCGCTTGCCCGCTCGCCGCCACCGCAGTGACGCCGAGGCCGACTTGCACGTTCGGGCTGCGCACGCCATCCGGCCGCACGTTGCGAGCGCGGGCCGCGCGCATCACCGCCGTGGCCAAGGGATGGGATTCGCCGCTTTCCGCCCCGGCAACCAGGGCCAACACCTGCTCGGGCGCGAGCGCGCCAAACGCTTCGATGTTCGCGACCTCTGGCTCGCCCAAGAGCAGCGTGCCGCGGGCAGAGAACACGGTGGCCGTCACGGAGCCCGCGCGTTCGAAAGCCGCTGCCGTGCGGAACACGATGCCGCGGCGTAGTGAAGCGAGCACCGCGCGCGCCACGTGCAGCCCGCCAACCCCTGCCACGCCGGGCTGCGCGAAGGCAGCGAGCACCCCGACCGCGAGCAGCAAAATCTGCATGTTGTCTGCGTTGCCCGCGTATGCGGCGAGCGCGGCAAAGCCCGCGATGAGGGGCGCAATACGCTCTGCGATGAGCCGGCCCGCGCGCGCCATGGGTGCGTGCACGTCGGCGCGCCGCCTCGGGTCGTTCGTCAGGCGCATGAACGCGCGGTCCAGGCCTGCCCAGGCGACGACCGCGCGCAGCCGCCCGGTTTCGACACGCGCGCCGGCCACGACCGCATCGCCCTCGCGTCGCGTGGCGGGTGCGGTCGCGCCGCGCCAGGGCAAGAGCTCGGCGCTGCCAGCGGTGATCGTGGCGTCCACTGGCACGGTCTCGCCGCTTTCCAGCACGATTTCTTCGCCCGGCCGTAAGTCGGCCGCTCGCGCGCTCACGAGCTCATCAGCCACCACGCGATGACAGGGCTTGTCTAAGTCCAAGACGATTTGCAGGCGCTCGGCCTCGAGCGGCTGGCGGGCGCGACGGATGGCTCCGGCGCTTGCAGCGGCGCCGCCGACGACGACGGCGGCCAAGGTGATGGCGCTGCCCGTATGGGGGTCGGACAATAGCCGCGCAGCGAGCGCGACGACGCTCGCTGCGAGCGGCGCCACGAGCAAAGCCGCGGGATGCAGCTCCGTTGGTTGACGCGCGCCAAGCACGGATTCCGCCGCGAGCGATAGCGCGGCGACCCAGGTGACGGTGAGCCGCGCGGCCTCAGCCAAGGGCGAATCACCGGCCAAGATCAGCGCAATCGACAACACCGCACCAAGCACGGCCAAAAGCAGGAGCACGCCGCCCACGTCCACAGGCGGGGCGGGCGCGTTGTGGGCGGGCGCGTAGGGCAACGACGAGGCTTGAGGCTCTTCGCTCAAGGGCTCGGCGCCGGTGCCGCGCTCTTCGAGCAAATCTCCGCGCGCGACTAACGCGGGCGCCGCTTGAAGCGGCTGCGTGACTTCACGAACGGGCGCTCCGTCCGTCAGACCGGCGGCGCGCAGCCGCGCGCGCAACTCGTCGTTCTCACGCGGCAGCGGCAAGGGCGTGCCGGTCGCGTTCATGTCGTAACGATCCCGGCACGCCTGGCTACAGAAGTATCGAAAACGCTCGCGATGAAACGCGACCCGTGAGGCACGCAAGGGATCCACCGGCGCGCCGCAGGAAGAGCACGAAAGGAGTGCCTCGCGCGGCGCTGGAACGTTCACGGGCGAGGCTAAATCCACAGCTGCTCCCAGGATCAGGCGTACGCGCTGAGCGTGCGTTCCAGCACGGCAACGCCTTCTTCCAACTCGGCACGGGTGATGATGAGGGGCGGCGAGAAGCGTAGCGCTTGCCCGCCTGCGACGGTCAACAGCACACCGGATTCCTGCAACGTGGTCATCACTTTGCGCGCGTCTACGCCCTCGCGGAGCACGAGTGCTTGCAGCAGCCCGCGGCCACGCGCGCACTCCACGAGCTTCGGGAACTTGGCGGCTGTTTTCGCGAGCAGCGCGCTCAGTTCTTCACCGCGCTGTTTCACCTGCGCGAGCAGACCATCGTGCTCGAGCACGCCGAGCACAGCCAACGCTGCGGCCGACGCCAACGGGTTGCCGCCGAAGGTCGAACCGTGGCTACCGGGAGGCAGCGCTTCTTCCAAGAACTTCTTGCACACCATGGCGCCGACGGGCACGCCGCCCCCAAGCGCTTTGGCGAGCGCCACTGCATCCGCCTGCACGCCGTCTTGTTGCATGGCCAAGAAGCTGCCGGTGCGGCCGATGCCTGTCTGCACTTCATCCGCCAAGAGCAGCGCGCCATGGCTATCTGCTAGCGCACGCAACTCCGCCAAGAAGCCGGGCGGCGCCGGCAACACGCCGCCTTCACCTTGCACGGGCTCCACCAGAATGGCCGCTACGTCCGGGCCCATGGCGCGCCGCACCGCTTCCGCATCGCCGTAGGTGACGTGCGTGACGCCGGGCAGCGGCCCGAAGCCATCTTTGTATTTGTCTTGGCCGGTCGCGGCCAGCGCGCCCAGGGTGCGGCCGTGAAACGAATTGCGGAACGCGATCACGCGCTGCCGATCCGTTTGACCTTTGACGTGAAAGTAACGACGCGCGAGCTTCAGCGTGGCTTCGATAGCCTCAGTGCCCGAGTTACAGAAAAACGCGCGGTCCATGCCGGAGAGGCGGCACAGCTGGGCCGCCAGGAGCACGTTCGGCTCGTTGTAGAAATAGTTGGAGACGTGGAGGAGCTTGCCAGCTTGCTCGGCAATTGCGGCGGTCAGCTTGGGATGCCCGTGCCCGAGCGTGCTGACGGCGATGCCCGCGTACAGGTCCAAGTAGCGTTTGCCCGAGGCATCGAACAAGATCGACCCCTCACCGCGCACGAACACGAACGGCGGTTGGCGGTAGTTCGGGTAAAGGTACGTGTGTCCGCTCTGGACCAGCTCGCTCTCGGTAGGCATGTAGAGCCGCTTTGTAGCATTTCTGCGGCCGAGTCGAGGCTCGATGTGGGCCTGCAGTGACGGGCGTGCAGTGTTCAGCGCAGGGGCTTATTCAAACCCGCTTTTATCAGCGCCTGAGCGGCTTCCACGAACCCCGCTCCGCGTTCGCGCGTGGTGATGAAACGCGGCGCCAGCGTGGGCCGCCCACTCAGGTTGCGCACGCCGATACTGTACCGAAAGGCGGCAAAGCAGCTGGCGTCGTTCTCGCTGTCGCCGATGAAGGCATAGCGCATCAAGATTGCGCTCGGATCGAGATTCTGCAACAGGCGGATCAAGCGCACGGCTCCCGAGGCTTTGTCCGCGCGGTCGAAGCTGACGTGCAAGTGCACGCTGGAGGCAAGGGTGCTAGCGCCGCGGGCTTCGGCAAAAAGGCGCACAGTGCGCACGCGTTCCGGGGCCACGCGCTGGTGCTCGCCGATGTCGAAGGTGTAGTCCGTGCGGCGGAGTGGCACGTCATCGGCAGGGACGAGGTCGGGGAACTCACGTCGCAACTCACCGCATAATGCCGCAAGCGCTTGCGTGCGCCGCTCTCGTTCCGCGGCGGACGCTGCATCGAGAGTGTGCAGCCCATGCTCGTTCGCGTGGAAGGCGACGGCGCCATTCTCCGCAACGGCGCCGGTAATTGGCCACTGATTCACAATCACCGCGGCCCAGCCAGCTGGTCGCCCGGTGACTGCGTACAGCTCGAAACCCGCTTCGCGCAGGCGAAACAACGCCGAGTACGCGGCCTCGCTCAGCTTGCTGTGATCGAGCAGCGTGTCGTCCAAATCGAACAGCAGACCGCGCAGCCCCGCGGCTGCAACCGTGGGCAACTCGAGGATGGGCAGCATCCTACCCCGGCACCACTTCGACGAGCAGCGAGCACAGGTACAGCCCTTCCGGGAACGCCGCGGGCACCGGATGATCGGGGCCCTGAAAGAAACGCTCGAGCACCAGCGCGTGCGCTCCGACGTCACGCGCGCCAAGAGCCACCGCGCGCGTGAGCTCGTTCAGCCGAATCGCGGCAGAGCAGGAGCAAACCACGAGCAAGCCGCCCGGCTTCGTCGCGCGGCAACCGCTCGCGGCGAGCTTGCGCATGTTCTCGACCGCGCGCATTTTGGCCGCGCGCGAGGGCGCGAGCTTGGGTGGGTCGCAGATCACCAAGTCATAGCCGCCGTGGCGCCCGGCCTGATTCAAGACCTCCACTGCGTCGGCGCGCTCGAACGTGATGCGCTCGGAAAGGCCGTTTTGCGCGGCACATTCTGCGGCCACCTCCAGCGCGGGGGCGCTGGCGTCCACCGCGTGGACTTGTGTTGCGCCGCCGCGTGCCGCGGAAAGCGCCACGGCGCCTACGAAGCTGTACGTATCCAACACACGCAGCCCACGCGAGAGCGCCTCGATACGCGCGCGCAGCGGCCGCTGGTCCACGTAGAAGCCGGTTTTGTGTCCGAGCGAAAACGGGATGTGGAATTTGAGGCCGCGCTCGCTAAAATCGAACGCATCCAACGTGGTGTCCCCGCGCACCACGCCGTGAGCGGGGGTGAAGCCCTCGGTTTTCGCGTGCGTGAGCGGGGTGCGGTCGACGATCGCGCGCGGCTTCAGGAAGCGCGAAATCAGGTCGAAGATCACGCCCTCCCGACGTTTTAGGCCGATCGTACCCAATTGCACGGCCACCACGTCGCCCAGCTGGTCGATGACCAAGCCCGGTAGGTCATCGCCCTCGGCGTGGACCAAGCGCACGGCGCTGGTGTCAGCGGAGGGTAAGCCTTGCAACGCGCGACGAGCCAGTGCGCGCTCGATGCGCGACGCAAATAGTGCGCCGTCGATGGGGGTAGTGGCGTCGCGCGTGAACAGCCGCACCGGGATGGCCGAATTGGGTGAGTACAGGCCGCGCCCGAGCGTATTGCCGCGCGCATCTCGGACCATGATTTCGTCGCCCGGCGCGACACCGCCCTCGATGCGCTCGATGGCCTGCGCGAACACCCACGGGTGGCCTGCCCAAACCGGTTGTACGTGGCCTGCTTTGATGACGACTGCGCCCATGAAACGAGCGCTCTCTGTAATGCGATCTGGCTCCCGCGGGGGAACGTTTTGGCCCAGGCCGCCAAACTGCTGGGCCTACGCTGCCACACTGGGTGTAAACGGAACTTCACGAGTGTTAGCGTTTGTGTGCCGAATCTTGCGAATGTCCGGAAAATCTTCGGTGCTGGCAACCGGCACCGAGGTTGCTAACCTGCGGAGGCAGAGCCGTTCAGGCTCGAGGAGCCCCATGTCGCTGAAGTCGCGGTGTCCCGCTTTCGCCTTGCTGTTCGCGTCCACTGTCCTCGCCCCGGCAACTGCCTTGGCCGCAGGCGCGGGTGACTGCCCTGACGGCTGGTTCTGCGAGGACGGCGCTGCGCCTCAGGCGCCGCCGGGCTCTCGCGCCGCGCCTGGCCGCCCCACGGCCCCGCCCTCGGAGCAGCCCTCGCCGAGTGGAGGGCCGCTGCCTGGTTACGCTCCGCTCGGCTATCCCCCTCCCGGCTACCCCCCGCCCACTGAGCCAGCCGATGATCGCATCACGCTTTCGGGGGAGGAGCCGCCCGAGGCGCCCCCGCCCGCTCGCAGGCATCGTCATCGTTTTCATGAGTGGGGCTTTAACCTGCACTTGGAAGACGTCATCCTGGGCAACCAGGCGGAGCGCGCATCCAACGCGGGCATGGGCGGCATCGGCTTCGGCTTCCGCTACCGCCCTTTGCCGCCGCTCGCGTTCGAAGCAGGGGTGGATCTACTGACCGGCACCGACTTCAACGGCTACTCGCGCACTGAAGGCGCCCTCTTGTTGAACACGCTCGTGTTCTTCAACCCGCATGATGTGGTGCAGGCTTACGCTTTGGCGGGCCTTGGTTTCAGCGGCGCAAACGTGAGCATTGCCCCCCGGGACGGCGAGAAGTTCCGCCGCCACGACGAGCACTATTCGTACTTCGGCGGTCAACTCGGCCTCGGCGTTGAAGTTCGGGTCAGCCGCCGCATCGCGATTGCCGGCGATATCGTGGGCTTCGTGCGCGGTCGCACGGATGACTTGTCGGATACCGTTCCTGAATACGAAGATCCGCTCACGCACCGCGTGACCAACACTTCCGGCGGCGGCTTACTACGGCTCGGTGCCACCTTTTATTGGTGACCCGGTGAACGCTCCCGCGTCGGGCCAAAGCAGCTAGGGTTAGCCCCACAAAACGACTTGTCCCCAGCCCTTGTTCAAGGCCGGGGACAGAATCGTTTGCTGCGCGCGCCAAGAGTGGCGCGAGCAGCGAGATCTCACTGAACCAGGTCTTTGAGGTTCTTGAGAGCCGTCGCGCGAACCTTCTTGCTCGCGGGCTTCGCCGGGATCGTGATCGGCTCCTTGGTGAAGGGATTGATGCCTTGACGCTCTTTCGTCGCCGGCTTCTTCACCACGCGGAGCTTCACCAGACCCGGAACCACGAATTCACCGGGGCCACGAGCCGAGAGCTGCTTGCGGATGAGCTCCTGGAGCCCTTCGAACACGCGCCCCACGCTCTTCTTGTCCAAGTCCGATGCATTCGCGAGCTCGGCGATAACCTGAGCCTTCGTCAACCTTTTGCCAGCCATGCGCTTCCTCCTTCAGAAAAATCAAAAATCGGCGGTCTACGGGCCACACCGACCGGGCGGACGGGGATTTAAGCCGTCGTTTCAGTCGTCTTAGGCACGGGCGAAGCGATAACAGGGTTCTTGACGCCCTTTCAAGGGGAAAAATTGTTAGCGGGCAGAGATCGAGCTTTTTTTCCGCGGCTCAGTCGGGGGGGGATGCGGGGAAGGCGTCCGGGAGGCCGGTTTAGCGCGCCCCTGATCGGGGTTCCCTTGTTCCATGCTGGACCGTGAACCGAGCCCTGAAGCAGGCTGGTTTTTCGTTGTGGATTGCAGACTTAGCAATCATTTCGCATGCCTTGCGCGAGCTGAAACGGAGCGTTTGCGTGGCTTCGGCCCGGCAGCCGTAGCGCGAGCACTGAGGCGCGCGTGCGATTGAGTCTTGGTTTCTCGGCTTTTCGACGATTTCTTACTCGCGACCCGCACCAAACGCCGGGTCATGGCGGTCATCTCCCGTTTTTCGGCCGGGTTTCCATGGTCGTAGCCGATCAAGTGCAGGATGCCGTGAGCGAGCAGGAAGCGCACTTCAGGGAGCAGCTCGCGTTTTCGCCCGCGCGCTTGGCGAGCCGCAGTGTCGAGCGAAATCACGACGTCTCCCAGAATGCGTGTGCCGCTCACCGCACCGTCCGCCCCTTCGCCCTCATCGAGCGGGAAAGACAGCACGTCAGTGGGCTTGTCCTTGTGCCGATGCTGCAAATTCAAGGCGTGAATCTCAGCGTCGTTGGTGAGCAGCACACTCAGCTCCGCATGCTCGAGCTCGAGCTCCGCAAGCATTGCATCCGCAACACGGCGCAGCACAGCGGGCGACAACGCGGGTGAGCCCGGCGCCCGGCGTAGGACAGAGGTAGGCATGCGGGATGGGGAGTAGCGCAGTTAGTGCGGCGGAGAAAGACCGCCGATTTGGGGATGAAATCGCGTGCCGTTGCGGGTCTGCCCGTTTTTTCTTGGACCACCTCGCAAAGCAATCGCGACTCGCTCTGATTCGGAGCGGGCCGAAAAAAATACGCAACTGTATTCAGAGGCAACCCGAACGGGGATTGAAGGAGAACGGCGTAATGAATCGTTCGTACGGGTTGATGATGGCGTTGTCGCTGGCCTTTTTTGGATGTTCAGGCGGATCAAGCAGTGACGCTATCCCCTCAGAGCCCGACAGGGCGCCGGAAGCGGGTTCAGGCAAGGGAAACGCGGAAAGCTCGGGCCCATTCGGAGGCTCTCGTGGTGCATCGGGACCGGGAAACATCGCAGGCGCCGCAAGTGCTCCGAGCGCCGGAACCATTGTCGAGTTCGATCTACCGCACGGCGCGGGTCCGGAAGGCATCACCTCGGGTCCGGACGGGAACATTTGGTTCACAGAAATGAAGGCGTCGAAGATCGGTCGGATCACGCCTTCCGGAAGAATTTCGGAGTTTTCGCTGCGTGAGCTCGAGCGTCAGCCGGAAGCGATCACCGCAGGTGCAGACGGCAACGTCTGGTTCACTGAAAACCGCGGAAATAGACTCGGCCGGATCACTCCTTCTGGCCAGATCACAGAGTTCGAGGAGTTGACCGAGGGGGCGACGCCGCGCGGCATTGCGCTTGGTCCCGATAACCACATTTGGTTCACCGAATGGTACGGGGGTCAGGTTCTCAGGTGGTCGAACGATAAGGTCGACCATTTCGACATCCCAAGTGGCGAATATTCAGACCCGCTCGCTATAGCTGCTGGCCCTGACGGAAACCTATGGTTCACCGAATTTGGCACAGGCAACAATATTGGGCGCGTAACAACAGCAGGTGAGATTGAGGAGTTCCCGCTGCCAACCGCTCATGCAGCTGTCAAAAGTATTACCGCGGGGCCCGACGGCAACCTGTGGTTCACAGAACCTGTCGTAAGCCAGATCGGCCGAATCAGCACCGCTGGGATCGTAACGGAGTACCCTTTGCCCGACTTCGTATCCCCCGATGGTATTGCCGCAGGGAGTGATGGAAACCTATGGTTTAGCGAAAGCCGACCGGGACGAATTGCGCGAATCACCCCTTCCGGGCGGGTCACCACCTTCGCTCTAGCGCCCGACAGCGAACCGCGGGGCGTGTGCGCAGGTCCAGACTCGAGTGTGTGGTTCGCCGAGAGCGGCTCGGACAGGATTGGAAGAATTATTCCCTGATGGTTTGCGTGAATTGACCCACCTCAGCTCGCAACATCAACCGGGAAAGGCGTGCCTTCGACGACCGGCTCCAGCTCGAATTGGCGAGACATCGACGGTACAAACATAGCCGATGTCTCGCCGTGATCGATCTCGACGGGTTCAAGTGACCAATGATTGGTATGCCCACGCTGCCGGTGACAAGGCGCTGCGCCTGGTGGCAACCATTCTCGCTGATTGCGCTCGCGAGACCGACGCTTTTTTCGGTTGGGTAGCTCGGCGAGCGACTGACGCAATCGTTGAGCAATGGCGCTTGCTCGACCGCGCTAGCAATGTGATCGTCGGCTAGGAGCGAACGCGATGCTTGAGGGAGGGTGCTTTTGCGGCAAAGTCCGGTACACAATTGACGGCGCGCTGGGTCGCGTGAGCGCCTGTCACTGTTCGCGCTGCCGCAAGGCATTCGGCGGCGCATCCTCCGTGTACGCGGAGCTTCCAGACAGCAGTCAGCTCGGCTGGGTGAGCGGCGCAGAGGAGCTGACGCAGTGCGCGTTTGGGAAAGACTGGGCCTTCGCGTTCTGTAGCAGCTGTGGCTCGACGCTATGCGGCATTGCGGACGGCAAAGTGCACGGCGTCGCTCTCAGCTGCGTCGACGGTGACCCCGGCGTTCAAATCGAAGTGCACGCGTTCGTCGGGTCCAAGGCACCCTGGGACCACATTGCTGGCAGCGCCCCTCAGTTCGAAGAGGAGTATCCAAGCCCCTCGAACACCTGACGCCGCGACCTTGGTTTCGTGAGCGAGCGCGCTCCCCGGGCGTGCAGGGGATTGGGCGCTCACAGGGTCCACCACGCACCTTGCATTGACACGGACTGCCTCGCGTTTCGCGCGGCGGAGCGCACTGCGACGCCGAAGGCTGCGCCGGCCGCGTGGTAGCGCGTGACCATCAACCCCACTCTCGCAGGCGGATTCAGGACCGCAGCGGGTGGGGACGGCGGCGGCTTTCAGCCTACCGCGTCGCTGTAGCGTACAGCGCTGAGCCTCGTACAGCGCCGAGCCTCAGCCGTGCGGGCACGAGGAGACTGTGGTTTGCTCAAAACACTTTGCGATTGCCGGACTTGCGAACCGTTGCCGCTTTGATTCGCGGCTTAGCGCTTGGCGTGATAAACGGCGGGGAAATGGGCACCGGCAACGTCGAGAATCAGCGCGCGGGATATCGATTGTCTACGCTCGCGGGCGACATGGACGTCGGCGCCATTCACGCCTACCTCACCGGGTCATATTGGGCACAGGGGATTTCGCGTGCCGTGGTAGCGAAAGCGATTTCCGGGTCGCTCTGCTTTGGGGTGTTCGACGGCGCAGGACAAGTCGGCTTCGCGCGAGTGGTCACCGATCGCGCAACCTTCGCATACTTGTGTGATGTGTACGTTCTGGAGGGCCACCGCGGCCGCGGCTTGGCGACATGGTTGATGGAAGCCGTGGTTGCGCATCCAGAGCTTCAGGGCCTGCGCCGCTTCATGCTCGCAACCCGAGACGCTCACGGATTGTATGAGAAGTTCGGATTCGCGCCCTTGGCGCGGCCAGAAATCTTCATGACCATCCATCGGCCGGAAATTTACTTGGCGCAGCCGCAGAAGCAGTGAAGCGTGCGCGCCGCGCCTTGACCGCGCCCAGACCTCCACCATACTGGCCGGCACCG
>JBDTYJ010000165.1:0-12336 GCA_040005755.1 Pseudomonadota bacterium | reverse complement strand
CGGTTGCGCGCCGCTGAGGCGGACGCCGTTGATGAAGAAGTGCGGCGTGCCGCGGGCCTGCAGGTCGCTGCCCAGGTCGGTGCTGGCATCGAATTTGTCGGCGAACTTGTTGTTCTCGATGTCCTTCTTCACTTCATCCCAGCTGATGCCGACCTTCTCGGCGATGCCCTTCAGGTCGTCGTCTTCGAGCTTGGGGTTGGAGGCGAAGAGTTGATCGTGTGCATCCCAGAAACCCTTGTCGCCTTTTTGCACGTAAGCCAAACGAGCAAGCGTTGCCGAGGGCTTGGCGCGGGGGTGAAACGGTAGCGGGTTGTCTTTCCAAACGATGCGCAGGTCGTTGCCGTAGGTCTCGACCACCGTCTTCAGCGTGTCTTCGACGCGCTTGCAGAACGGGCATTGAAAGTCGGAAAACACGACCATCGTGACCAGCGCGTCCTTCGGGCCACGCACTGGATCGTCGCTCAATACCGGCACCTTCCAGACGCTCTTGTCTTCTTCTTCCGGATCCGCCGGCTTCGCCGTATTGGTCGGAGCAGCCGACGGCGCAGCCTGATTCTTGTTGGTGAGCGTGGTGTACACCTCCGCGGGCTTGGTGCCGGCGGCGATCATCTTGCTCGCTTCAGCGAGCTGAGCGTCGATTACTTCGGTGAACTTCTCGAGCGGCTGAGCGCCGCTGACGGTCACGCCGTTGATGCGGAAGGCGGGGGTGCCGTTGGCACCGATCTTCGTCGACAGCGCCATGTCTTCGTCGATCTTCGCCGAGAACTTCTTGGAGGCGAGGGCTTCGTTGAACTTGGCCTTGTCTACGCCGGCTTCGACGGCCCACTTCTCGTAGTTCTCCGTGCTCAGCGCTTGCTGATTGGAGAACGCGGTGTCGTGGAACTTCCAGAACGCTTCGCTACCCTTGAGGCCGAACACGGCCATGGCCGCCTCCGCCGCGGGGCGCGCGTTGGGATGGAAGGGCAGGGGGTTATTCTTCCACACCATCCGGACCTTGCTCGGACCGTACTTGTCACGCACCTGCTTCAGCGTGGGCTCCACGCGGCTGCAGAACGGACACTGGAAGTCGCTGACGGCGACGATGGTTACCGGTGCGTTGGCGCTGCCCCACTGCGGGTCCTTCGCGCTCACGGGCACGCTAGCGCTGCTTTGGTCTGGAATGCCGGAGGCACTCCCACTTTCGGCCTGAATGTCGGGGCCTTTGCCTTTGTCGAGGCCCCACATCAGGAACATGCCGGCTAAAAAGCTCATCAAGAAGCCGACGATTGCGGTTCCCTTGTTCATGATTCTCTCCCAAGGCTCGGAGTCGATCTTGGAAACAAGATCGAAGCCGAGCGTTACCTGTTACTAGTGATGTCGCAGACTGAAGTTCATGCCGCCCCGCATCGCGTTGCAACGCGCGGGCAGAGTGAGCGCGGAACATGGCGCGTGAAAGACGCCGTGTCTCGCTGCAGAAAGATCGTGGGGCGTGCTCAGGCTCGCGGTGGGCGCTCAATCGCGCGCGCGAAACCAGGCGGCAGCCGAGCTCGCTCGGCAGCGGCGGCAGAAAGCCGCGCACTCACCGGGCAGGGGCCGAAAATCGCCGAGATGGGCAGCGCCCGCAGCGGTTGATCCGGGAAGCTCAGCGTGCGCGGAGCCTCGCGGTTTGGCGTGTTGGCCGCGTGCAACGGCGCACCCGCATCACACGGCGTGGGCGCACTCAGTGAATCCGTACTGGCCGAGGTGCCAACGGGTGGTGCGGTGATTGATTGCGCGCGCGGTCCACACATCGGCGCTGCCGCGAACGCACTCGGAGCCCACGAAAGCGAGAGCACGAACGCGGCCAGCGCGCACAAGCGCGTCAACCAAACGTGCTGTGAGCTGAGAGCCGTGGGCATGACTGAGGGGTAGGAGCGAGCGGGCAGCAAACGCCCGGGAGCATAGCCGGACGGCCTGACCGCACAACCGCGCACCTAGGGCGACCATTCCCCAGCTGCGCAGGCCGCAAAATGCCTTGACTTCCGAATGTCAGTTTCTTGCCTACATCGGCGCACATAGGCACAGTGGGCCCATGAGCGCATCGGAAGCCCACGCTAACGACACGAAATCACAAGAAAATACGGTCTGTGATGGCGATGCGCTGCCGCGCCGCTTTGAGCGCTACACGCTGCTCAAGCGGATCGCCCGAGGCGGCATGGGTGAAGTCTATCTGGCCACCGCCGGCGGCATCGAAGGCGCCGAGCGGCCTTGCGTCGTGAAGGCGATTCGGCGCGAGCACGAAGAGGATCGCTCCTTCTTGGCTCGCTTCTTGGATGAGGCCCGCATCCAGGCGCAACTTCAGCATCCGGGAATCGCGCAGGTGGTCGAGGCGACCAACGACGCGAGCGGCAAACCATACGTGGTGGTGGAGTTCATCGAGGGTCGGAACCTGGGTGACGTCCGCGCGCGGGCCGGCCAACTCGGGCTGCGCATGGGCTGGCCGGAATCCGTCGCGGTCAGCATCGTGATGGCGGACGCGCTCGCGCACGTGCACGAGCGGCTGGACGCGAATGGCAAGCCGCTGGACATCGTGCACCGTGACTTGAGCCCTCAGAATGTGATGGTCAGCTACGCGGGTGACGTGAAGCTGATCGATTTCGGCACGGCACGCGGGCTGAATCGTCGCTGCCAAACCATCGCCGGCATCGTGTTTGCGAAGCCAGGCTACGTCGCGCCCGAGGTCGCCAACAACACACCCGGCGGCGTGCCCGCCGATTTGTACGCCGTGGGCATCATGCTTTGGGAAATGCTGGCAGGTCGTCGCTTCTTGTCCGGGGATGCTCCCGCGCACATGGCCGCGGTGGCCGCCGGCAAGCGCAACCCGACTCCGTTGGCGGCGTTGATCGGCGCGCCCGCGGAGCTTGACGCGGTCGTCGCGAAACTGACTGCAGTGCGCGTGGAAGACCGCTACGGCTCCGCTCGCCAAGCCATGAACGACTTGGTGCGCATTCTGCAGCGCGCGCCGAGCATGGCAGATGGCGATCGCAGCGTGCGCGGTCGCATCGCGCAGTTGATGCAAAAGTTGTATCCGGCCGAGCCCGCCCGCACGCGCTCGGAATTTGCGCGACTCGTCGCCCAAGCTCGCGCCACGAACGTTCCGGCGCTAGCCCTGCCGCCATCCCCACCGGCGCCCGCGGTCGAAGTCGACCCGACGCTCTTGCCCGGCACTCGCTACCGCCTAATGCGCGTGCTCGGCCGCGGCGCGATGGGCGTGGTGCATGAAGCCATGCACTTGGATCTGATGCGCACCGTGGCACTCAAGGTGCTCGACCCGGAGCGCATGGGTGTAGACGCCGAACGGCGCTTCAAAGTGGAAGCCCGCGCCATCGCGCAGCTGCAGCACGAGAACCTGGTCAAACTGTTCGAGTTCGGCGTGGCACAAGACGGTCGCCCTTTCTACGCCATGGAGCTCCTGGCCGGAGAGTCCTTGGATAAGAAGATCGAACGCGAGCGCGGGATGGATTATCGCGAGGCGATCGCCATCGGCGTGCAGGCATGTAACGCGCTCGAGACCGCGCACGCGGCGAGCGTGATTCATCGCGACATCAAGCCCGCCAACTTGTTCTTGTCCACGGGCGGCAAGCTCAAGCTGCTCGACTTTGGCGTGGCGAAGGCTGCATTCAACGTCGAGTCCGACGGCGAGGGCCTGCAGATCGTCGGCACGCCTGAGTACATGGCTCCTGAGCAAGCGCGCGGCCAAGCGGACGAGCGCAGCGACATCTACGCGCTCGGCGTGGTGTTGTTCGAGCTCCTATCAGGCCGTTTACCGCACGAGGCCGAGAGCCCTGTGCTCTTGCTCGATGCCAAATTCCGCAAAGAACCCGAGTCGCTCCGAAACCTGGCCCCAGAACGAGGAATCCCCAAAATGCTCGACGTTGCCGTTACCCGCGCGCTCAGCCCGGAACCCGAACACCGCTACAAGTCGGCTGCCGAGCTACGGGCAGCGTTGGAAGCCGCACTGAACGAGCCGGCAGCGGCGTCCCCGCGTCGCAAGTGGGTCGTGCGGGGTTTGGCCTCCGCGATCGCGCTGTCCGTGATCGGCGTCATTGCAGTCGGCGCCGCGCGCCCGGAAGTTCGTCAGAAGACCCTGGCCGCGCTCTCGCCCATGATTCAAAAGGCCGAAGCGCTGCAGGCTCGCGTCGCGGCTCGCCTGCACGCGGCTCACCCCACGCCCGCAGAAATGGCCGCGCTCAAGCCCGAAGCGCCCGCCGTCGTCGCGGTGGCAGCGAAACCCGAGGCCACGCCGCCAGCCGCCCAGGCCGCACCGGCGATTACCAACGCGGCCCCGGCTGCGCTCGCACAGGCTGCCGCCGCAACCGACGACGGCGAAGTCGAAGACGACTCCCCGAGCAGCGACGGCGCAGAAAAAATCGCCAAGGGCGCTAAGGACGACGCCGAGCCCGCCGCGCTGACGGTCGCTACGAGCTCAGCGAGTGACGACGTGATCGCCGAAGCCCACAAGCTCACCGCGGCCGGCAACAAACTCAAAGCTCTGAATCTGATTCGACACGCAGCCAAAAAGCCTTCGGCCGACGCCAAGCTCCTCCAGGAGCTGGCCAGCATGGCCGAGCACGATCACGCCTGGGGTGAAGCCGTGCGCAGCGCACGTCGCCTCGTCACCATTGACCCCAGCGCCGACTCCAAGCTCGAGCTCGCCCGCCTGGAACGCAAAACCGGCCACCGCGCCCGCGCCCTCGAGCTCGTCCGCTCCGTCCTCAAAGACACTCCGGATTCGCCCGAAGCGCACGCCATGCTGACCCAACTCGGCGCCAGCGAGCGCGTCGCGCTCCAAAAGTAATCCCCCCGCAGCGCCCGCTGACCGCTCCAGATCTGGAGCAGTATTGATGGTCACCAACCACGCCGCGCGACGTCGAAGCCTTCGGCGTCGCGAACGTGCTCGCTCACAGCCGTGGCTGGGTAGCCGCGTAGCGGCCGCCATCCGCCGCCGAAGGCTACGCCGCCCTGACCCGGCCACAGTGACCATCAAAAATCAGCAATGGACGTTGGAATGCCAACAGAATTCAAACGCTGTTTTCGCGCCTGCGGAGGGCGTGCGGAACCTGGCTGCTCGAATTCAAACCCTGTGTTCGCGTATGCGGGGGCTCCCTGGCAACCCGCGACGGCCGAGCGTGGCTGACAATCACTCGACCGTGACCACGATGCGCAGCTCTTTTTCAGGCTTGGCGCTGGGATCGGTGAGCGAGCCGTAGCTCACGTGTAGCGTTTGCTTGCCTCGGGCATGGGCCTCGAAGTCAAAGCGCTTCGTGCCAGGGTACCCGGTGCAACCTGCGCAGCCCGCGGGCGGCGTTTCACTGTAGCTCTCGCCAGCGAGGGTCAAGACGGCGGCGTCAGGGGTGGGCTGGATGCGCCACTTCATCGGCGTGGTGACGTTTGCAGGTAAGAGCAGCGAGAAGTGAGCCCCCGCTTTGGCGGTAATGGTTTTGGTGTTCTCGTCGTAGCTCGCGACCTGCTCCGTCGCTGTTGTTGCGGGCGGCGGGGAACTCGGCGGCGGGGCGGCCGTTTCGGCCTCGCTCGGGAGAGACGCCGCGCTGGCCGGCGCGACCGGCGCAGGGCTTGGTTTGCTACATGCAATCAGCAAGGCGCCCGCGCACAGTGCGGAAAACAGAGCTTCTGAGTGCCGGCACCACGAACGATATTGAGCGGCAGATAATTTCGGCATGGCATCAATCCCAATTCGCGCAGATTTTGCCGTCGTCGGCGTTCAGCTTGCCAATCATGTTTTTTGCGGCCGAGACCCATTTGTCTTCAATTGGGATTTCACCATACGCAACGGCTTCGAAGCTGCGCACCGCGTAGCCGCAGTAGCCTAGCTGACTGTACGTTAGCCCCAGATGGTACGCGGCGTAACCGACGTACGGCTCGTCCTCGGGAGAGGCGTCGATCATATCGTACAGGGCCTTGGCGGCCTCCCACCCTTGGCCCTGTTTGAACAGCGCGAAACCGACCCAGAATTGAACCTGATGAAAGCGTGGCTCATCCGGGAATAGCTCGAGGAACTTGCCGTACAGCGCGCCGGCTTTGGCGTAGTCGCCCGCGTCTTTCGCCTCGTGCCCAGCGCTGAGCACAGAGTCCGCGGTATCGACGGGTTGGTCGGCTTGGCCGAACACGTGCGTGAAGTGCTCACGCGCCGCCGCGTGGTACGGCGCGCTCGCCACCGGCTCGTCTTTGGTCTTGAAGTTGTTAAAGTTCGTCTTGCCGTCTGCGGAGCTGGCCCAAATGCGGAGCCCGTTGGCACGCAAGAAGGCTTGGTTGTCACTGCGCTTCAAATCGAGTGATTTCCCCGCGCCCACCTTGTACGTCCAAGCCTTGCCCTTGCTCGGATCGGCGGGAACCCAAACGTACGAGCTGCCGCTCGGCGCCGATGCCACGACGGACACCACTAGATCCTTGCCGGAGTCGTTCTGCACGCTGACGTAGCGATCCGTAAAGGTGGCGCCAGCGGCAGCCGGCTTCTTCACCTTGACGGCATCTACCCAGCTGGCCCAAGCGCCGATGCTGTTCGAGCCGTATTTGACCCAAATGTAGCCGTCTTCACCCCAATTCGGGCCCCAGGAATTGCGTACGTGCCAAGCGCCGCGCGCGTCATCCCAGCCGACGATCACCACGGCGTGGTTGATGCGACCAGGCGCTCCTTCGTCGAACACGCCGCCCGCGTAGTTTTGGAACGCCTCGGTAACGTAAACCGCAGCGGCTACCGGACCGTGCGTGACGATGGCCTGCTTGAGGTCGTCCGTGTCGGGGACGGCGCCGCTCGAATCCAGCATGTCCCACGACGCCACACGCATCGTGGACGCCGTGCCCTTCTCCGTACAACTGGCTACGCTGCCCTTGTACGGCGAGGCCTTCTCTTCAACGTAGCTATTGCTCGATAGCCAGATGAACACATTCTGCGGCCAGTTGCCGTGGCAGTTGTCGCGCGAGGACTTAGGCACGCAGTCGACCAGTTGCTGCTCGGACAAGTCCAACGATTGCGCGTTTTGTAGCACCTCACTTGCCTCGAACGCGCCCGTCGCGGCGAAGGCCCAACAACTGCCACACGAGTGCTGATTGCGCACGGGGCTGATCTTGTCGCGCCAGGAAAATTGCGGATTGGTCGCGGAAGGAATGGCGGACGACGGAAACGTCGCGCCCGCGTTGCCCTTCACGTCGTCCGGCGTGACAATTAACCCGCTCGCGGACGCAGGCGGCACATCGCTCGGATCGCTGCGGTTGTCCTTGGCCAGCGGTGCGTTTGGTGGCAACGAAGCGCGCGCCACTAGCGTTTCTCGATACAGGTTAGGCTTGTTGTTGCGCTCGCGCCGGCGTCGCTGATCATTCGAGTCTGGCTTCGCCGGGGTCCCCTCGAGGCCGGTAATGTCAGCGAGCGGCTTACCCGAAACTTCAGTCGCTCCCACTTGAAACGACTGCTTCTTCTTGGAGATGTCGGCGCGCAACTTGGCCAGCGTATTTTTCACTGCGGGCGAGGCGCTGGCTTCGCGCGAAGCGTACATTTTGGCGCGCGCGCCGGCTGCGGCGATGTCTTTGGCCGACAGCGCGATCTGAGCCTTGCGCTTGAACGGCGCCAACAAGTTGCCGGCGCTGCGGCGCACTTTCGGCACGCTGATGCTGGGCGGCGTTTCGAGCCCTACCTTCTCCAGCTCAGCGAGCGATTTCGTCGCCTTCTTGACGACCTGTTGGGCCGTCTGCTGAGCCTGCTTGCCGGTCTGTTGAGCCTGCTTGGCGGTCGACGTAGCTTGAGACTGTGCCTTGTTGGCGGCCTTTTTCAGACCGCCCAAGCCGATCGCCGCCGCCGCGGCGGGCACCAGCAGCAGCGACAAAGCCATCCACCCCGCTCGGAAACGTGTCCTCATGGCGGCGCATGGTCGAGCGCTGTGGCGAAACTGTCAACCCGCAATGTTCAGCGTTTTGCGGACCTGCCCCGGGCTACCAGTCAATCCCGTCGATGTACGCGGTCGTCGCCACGTTGCCGTTCAAGTTGAATTGAACACCGATCCCCAGGAGCGGCGTAGCATTTGAGGGCACGGTTACTGTGAGCGTGTTCCAATTGCCCGCGGAGAGATTGGCAAGCGCTTTGTAATTCCCGGTAAAGGTGTAGCCGCCCGCCGCGTTTTGCTGAACGTACGGTTGAATCGACGTGATAGAGCCGTTGCTCGGGACCCAAACGCGGTAAGTGACCACGGTTCCCGGCCCAGCCGAAGGCGAAATCAACTGTGGTGTGCCGTAATTGATCGCCCCGCTGAAGTTGACCTGTAGAGAATGAGTTCCGAAATAAGCCTGAGTCGTAGATTGAGCGCTGGTCGTGGAGCTTTCGGCGTTCGTCCAGCCCTGGGTGGATGACTCGAAGTTGTAGCGAGGGACGGTCATCGTCGCGTTGAGCGTGTTGTTGGTCTCATCGCTCTCGCTGTATCGGAGCGCGTCGTCCACATATGCTTGAATGGTGTGCACGCCGGCGGTGGCTGTCCAAGTGCTGCCACTGGTCCCACCGCTGGCGGTGACCGTGATTGAAGTGCCAGGTGCAATGGCCGATGTGTTGGTCACCGCCCAGGTGACCTTGGTGCCGTCCACATAGAACGCCACGCCGTTGATGGTGCCCGCGGGCGTAGAGCCAGTGCCTTGATTCCAAATGGTGGCGGAGAACGTAACGGCGTTACCCGGATCTATCGCGGAGGGAGACCAGGTGACGGCGCTCACGGTCATGTCCGGCAACAAGCTGCCGCACGAGGTACACACCGAGGAAGTGGGCACCGGTGACAGCGAGTCTGCGGTTGCTCCATTGCCCAATTGGCCAAAGGCGCCATAACCCCAGGTCACTAGCAAGCCACTGGTCAGCACCGCACTGCCGTTGACTCCGCCCGCGGAGATGCTGGTCGCGGTCGAGAGCCCAGCCACGCTGGTCGGCACCAGGCTGTCCGTGCTCGTGCCATTGCCGAGCTCGCCCTCGCCATTGCGTCCCCAACATTGGACGGCCTTGGTGGTCAGGCGCGCGCAGCTGAACACGTAGCCCGCGGCCACATCGGCGACTGAGCTCAACGAGCTGACGCTCACCGGTGAAGCGGCGCTCGTGGTTGTGTTGTTCCCGAGCTGGCCGTAGGTGTTATCGCCCCAGCACTTGACCGCGCCGCTCACCACCGCACAACTGTGTTGCTCCCCGCTGGCAATTGAGCTCACTCCCGAGCCGAGCCCGGTAGGCGTCACCGGGGAGAAGCTGCGCTGCGACGGTCCGCCGTTGCCGTTACCGAGCTGGTAAGCGCTGTTGTCGCCCCAACACTTGACTCCGCCGCTGGCGAGCGCGCAGCTGTGAAAGCCGCCGCTGGCGATGGCCGAGACGCCGGACAAGCCAGTCACGGCCGCAGGCGTGGTGGCAACGGGCCAGTAGCTGGCGCTAGTATTGCCGATCTGCCCGTTCGCGTTGTTGCCCCAACAAACCACGGTGCCGCCGCTGCGCAGCGCACACGTATAAAGCATGCCCGCGGAAATGGCCGTCGCGTCGCTGATCCCGCTCACCGTCACCGCGCTTGGGCTATTCGTGAGCGAGCCGTTACCCAGTTGTCCGAAGCTATTGTCCCCCCAGCAGCGGATGGTGTGGTCGGTGAGTAGCGCGCAGGCGTGCTGTTCACCGGCCGTCACCTGGCTCACGTTGCTGACTCCCGCAACGATGACAGGCGTCGCGCTGTATGAGGAGAAGGAACCGTTGCCGAGCTCGCCATCGACGTTGTAGCCGGCGCAGCGAGCGGTACCGTCGCTGGCTCGAGCACACCAGAAGTAGTTGTGGCTGAAAGCCACCTGGGTAAACGAGATGTTCACCGCAACTGCAATCTTGCCGGTGTGACCTTGGGAGTCCGTAACGGTCAGGGTGTCGGTCCCCCCGCTGGCACCCGGAGTGTAGCTCACGGTTCCGTAGCCAGTCACCGAGCACGAGCCCCCGCCGGTGGCGTTGGTCGTGACGGAGCAACCGGAGGAACCACCAGTGAAGATTCCGCTGCCGCCCAGCGCCTGAGTCGTGATGGCAGTGGACGCGGCGACGTTGAAGCTCGCGGGCTGGAAGGTAATTGGCGGTTCTACGGTGACGGCGACCGGCAAGGAATGTGAAGCGGAGTCCGCAATGGTCAGCGTGTCCTGACCGGGCGTCAGGTAGAAAGCCTCCGGGGCCGTGGTGCTGGTCGTGCTGCACGTCGAAGCGTTCCCGTTGGCGACCGTGTCGACGTAGGGAGCCCGCGCCTTCCAATATGGAGCCGCGCCGGTCAACGATGAAAAGCCGAACCGATTGTATTGCCCCGCGTCGCCCGTGCCATTGCAGTTTTGCAGCGTGTACGTGGCCGCGTTGGCCTGGGTCGCATCGACGATCAGATCATTACCAATAGAAATGCTGCCGCCGTTGCGCACATACAGACCGGTAGCAAGGGATTGAAACGTGTAGCCCGAGCCAAGCGGCACGATGTTCCAGAGCACGGCGCTGCTCCCAATCGCGCCGCCCGTCTGCACATACGACGCCACGGCGCGCAAGTAATCCGTGCTGCTCTGAGACTTCAGGTAGAACCCCGCTGTCGAACCGGGGCTATAGGTGACCGTGCTGCCGGCGACGCTGCAGCTCGTTCCGCCGGAGCCGTTGCTGTTGATCGAGCACGTGTACGGGGCCACGCCGCCCGTGACGGTCACCGTGGTGCCCAACGGACTGCCCGCGATCGCGTAGCTGGTTGAGGACGACAACGCGAGCGTAGCATTGACGACCACGTTGAACGACCCAGTGTGACCTTGCGAGTCCGTGATCCGGAGCGTATCCGTGCCTGCCACGGCGCCCGGCGTGTAAGAAACGACTCCAGAGCCGGTCACGCTGCAGGTGCCGGAGCTGCTCGAGGCATTGGTCGTGACCGTGCACGCCGAAGAGCCGCCGGTGAATACGCCGCTGCCTCCGTAGGTTTGCACGGCAGTGATCGCACTGGAGACCACGGTAGCCGAAGACGCCGGCATGAACGCGATCGGCATTTCAACGGTGACGGTGATTGTGCCCGTGTTCGCTGACGCATCGGTGATGGTGAGCGTGTCCGTGTTTGGTTCGAGGTAGAATGCCTCGTATTGACCGGTGAGCGTCGCAGCGCACGGTGTGCCATTCCCGCCGCCCACGGTATTCACGTAGGGGGTGGGATCCTCCTTCCAATAGGGCGCCGTGCCCGTTGTCGACGCAAAGCCGAAACGGTTGTACACGCCAGGATAGGCAGAGCCGTTACAGTTCTGCATCGTGAACACGTCGCCGCTTGCGGTATCAGCGATCAGGTTGTTGCCCGGCCATGCGGTTCCACCGGCGCGCAGGTAGTTGCCGGTGCTCTTCACTTGGAACGTGAACCCGGAGCTTGAGGGCGTGAACTTGAATAGCTCCGCGGCACCCAGCATGGCACCCGTTTCCAGATACGGGATCCCGGATGCGGTGACGATCTGCAGGTAGTTACTGGTGCGCTCCGAGCGCAGGGAATAGCCTGCGTAGGAGCCCGCGGTATAGCTGACTACCGATCCGGACACGCTGCAGCTGACGCCGCCCGAAGTGTTGCTGCTGATGGCGCAGGTGTACGGGCCGGCTCCGTTGGTCACCGTGGTAGTCGGCATGGCAGCCGACCTCAGCGCGTAATTCGCACTGTTTCCGAACGTTAGCGCCAACCCGGAGCGCGCCTCCCGTACCTCGCCGTCCCCAGTTCCGGCTGCATCGCCACAGCCAGCGGCCGCGCAGCTCACGATAAATGCAAGGAGGTGAAGTGGGGAAAGACGCGACATCTCCGAGCCTCCTAGTGGTTGGCGTTTGTCCTGATAACGCACCTCTTGGAACGGTTGGGCCCGCCTGATATTAAGTCTAATATTCACGAACAGGGCACAACGCGTAAGTGCCACACGATAAGATCATGGCCAGTGCGCTGTGGGGGTGCGATACGGACGCCTGCGACACCTAGCTGTCGCAGCCTCGCTCACCTAGCGCGACGCGGCCAGCGTGGGCCCGCGGCCAGCCACCCGGGGGCGCCGTTCCTCAAACCGCCGTTCGCGACCGCGCCCAACCCCATGAAATAACCCAAGAATTCCGGCGTTGACGGGCGACAGCACAAGCTGGCTCGCTTCCGCGCGGGTAGTGCTAGAACGCGCCGACCTCGGATCTCGACTCGGAATGGCTCTACCCCCCAGCACTAGTAGCAAGGTGCTCGTCACCAGCGGTTCGCCCCTGCGCGTGATCTTGAAGCTTTCGTTGCCCACCGTCCTGGCCATGCTCACGCAGAGCGCGGTCAACGAAGTCGACATCATCTTCTTTTCGCGCCTGCC
>JBDTYJ010000164.1:0-12338 GCA_040005755.1 Pseudomonadota bacterium | reverse complement strand
AGAGTCTGCCAGCTATATTTCGCGTTGAAGCCTGCGTTTGCTGAACAGAGTGCGTTGCTAAGTGCCTCGCTTGCGCGCGTGGCGGGCTCCGCACTAGCCTGAAGCTGATGCCTCTTAACCGTCGCGTACTCGCTGAGTTCTTTGGCACCTTCTGGTTGATCTTCGGCGGCTGCGGCAGCGCTGTGCTCGCCGCGGGCTTCCCCAAGGTCGGCATTGGGCTGCTCGGGGTGTCGTTGGCGTTCGGCCTCACGGTGCTGACCATGGCGTATGCCATTGGGCACATTTCCGGTTGCCACTTGAACCCAGCCGTATCCATCGGCCTCGCCACGGCCAAGCGCTTTCCGGCGCGCGAGTTGCCCGCGTACATCGGCGCGCAAGTGCTGGGCGGCATTGCCGGAGCGGGCGTGCTTTACGTGATCGCCAGCGGCGCGCCCGGCTTCAGCCTAGACGGGGGCTTTGCCGCCAACGGTTACGCCGAGCATTCGCCCGGTGGCTACTCGCTCGTGGCCGCGCTCGTGGCAGAGGTCGTGCTCACTTTCTTCTTCCTGTTCGTGATCCTCGGCGCGACCGACAGCCGCGCGCCCGCTGGCTTCGCGCCCATTCCGATCGGCCTTGCGCTCACGTTGATTCACTTGATCGGCATTCCGGTCACCAACTTGTCCGTGAACCCCGCGCGCAGCACCGGCCCGGCCGTGTTCGTCGGCGGTTGGGCGCTCGCGCAGCTCTGGCTGTTTTGGGTCGCGCCGATCCTCGGTGCCGCCTTGGCCGGACTCGTTTACCCCGGCCTGTTCGGTAGCGCGGACGCGCCCGACGTGCGCGGCGTTAAGGAACCAGCCAAAGGCACGGTCGCGCCCGGCGCCTGAGTTACATTGGTTTTGATGGTCACGGAGCGCGGGCGCGCTCCGGCAAAGCCTTCGGCGGCGCATCGCGTGAGTTCGCTATTTGCGGGTAAAGGGCGAGCGCGGCGCACGCCAAAGTGCGCTCAAAAGCGGCCCACGCCGCGGGCCGCGTCACGCCACAGCGCGCTGCCGATTTCGCGCGGGCCGTCGCCGGCCCAGTGCGCCGCGAACGCATCGCGCAAGGCGAGCTCGGCTTGCTTGCCGCGCGGTGAAAAGCCCCATTCAGCCTCTTGCGACATGTCGTCCGGGTCGGCATAGAGCCGCCACACGAAGAAGCCGGCGAACCACGGCTCAGCCACGAAGGCCGAGAGGAGCGCGCGATACGCTTCGGCCTGTGCGGCTTGATCAGGGACCACGTTGGACATTTTGTCCGGCCATTCCCAGGGGCGAATCGCTGGGTTCGCGCGCGTGGTGTAGCCGAATTCATTGAATAGGATTGGCTTCTGCCAAGCGCGCGCGAGCTCCGCTAGGTGATCGCGCACTTTGCGCCCGCCCGCCGCGAGTTGTTCCGCGCTGGCGCCGTCTTGATCGGCGAGCGGGAAAAACGCGTTCAGGCCGATGACGTCCAAGTCCCCCAAGATCACCGTCTGCTCGATGTCGTCCCAATTGCCAGCGTAGGTGAGCAGGCCCGGATAAACCCGGCGCACCTCGCGCAAAATTGGCTGAAAAGACGCGGCGTGCGTGGTCGTTAGCCAACTGCGCAATTCGACACCGACGGAGAGCATATCCGCGTGTGCCTCGCGTGCGACCTCCGCCCACGTGAGCAAGAAGGCGGCGTAGTTACGGCTCCACTCAGCCCACGCGGCATCCGAGCCCGGGTCGAGCTCTCCGCGCCAGCCGCCACTTTCGACCCACAGGTGCGGGACGATCAGCACGCGCAAACCGAGCGCGTGCGCTTGCCGAATCGCGACTGAGATGGCGCGACGGTTCTCGGCGAAGGGTGCCTCGAAGCTGAGTGAGATACCGGTGCTCTTCAGGTCGTACACGCGCGCGAAGGGCGTGAGGCTGACCCAGGTGGAGCCGAGGCGTTTCGCTTCCGCGAGCGTGCGCTGAAAAGCGGCGCTGCCGTAGCCGCGATCTGGATGCAGCGCACTCTCGATTGGTCCAACCGTGATGCCGCGGATCGTGCCGAGCGCGGCTTCACTCCATGCATTTTCGCCCGCCGCCAAAGCGCCGCCCGCCGTGGTGCTCTTGGGTCGAGGTGCCGCCAGCGCCTCGCGTCGCTCAGAACAGAGGGCGCCCACCCAAAAAAAGCCCAAAGCGCACAGCCAGAGCCGTCGCCGGCGCGACGGGTGACGCGAGCCTCGAGCTCGGGTCGCGCTCGGCTCAGCCATAGAGCTTGGCGAACAGCGCGCTCAACGTGGCGTCGCTGATGCTCGTCAAATCAGGCACGACGAGATCCGCGCCGGCTGAGTAGAGCTCCGCTTCTGGGTAACTGTGACCGACGGCGATGCACGGCAGGCGCGCGGCCTTCGCCGCTTCGATGCCGGCAAGGGAGTCTTCAATGACCAATGCGCGCTGCGCGTCAGCCGCGGGGATCAATTGCGAGAGCGCTTCGATGCCGAGCAGGTAGCCATGCGGATCGGGCTTGGATGCGCGCGTGTCCTCCGCCGCGACGATACTGACGATCACGTCCGTCACTGCCAACGCTGCGAGCCCGAGTACAATCTCATCGCGTAGCGCGCCAGACACGATGGCTACCGGGCCTGCTGCGGCGCGGCGGCGAATGAGTTCAGCCGCGCCCGGAAAGAGTGGCAGCGAAGCTTCCGCGCGCGCGCGGTACAGCGGGCGCTTGGCTTCGACCAGCTCCGCGATTTGCGCGGCGCTCGCCGGGCGACCCGCGTCCGCGAGGATGGCCCCGAACGCGCCCACGTCGTCGAAGCCGAGGTACTTCGCCCAATAGTCGGCTTCGGTCAGGGTGACGCCGAGGCCGGCCAGGGCGTCCTGAAATGCGGCCAGGTGGACGGTTTCGTCGTTAGCGAGGACGCCGTTGTAGTCGAACAACGTCGCGGGAAAGGTGGGGGCAAAGCTCTGGGCGAGAAACACGGCAAATGCACCGGTGTGAGGTTCGACGGGCCCGCCTAGCGCGGTTGCATTGGGGGGCGGGCTGTGTCAGGTTCCGCGGCCGTAAAGGACCGAATGAGTCGTAACACATGAGTAAGGGCGATCTTCTCGAAATGGAGGGTGTCATTCAGGACGCTCTCGGCGGCGGCCAGTACAACATCAAGGTCGATCAAGGCGGGGCCATCGTGCGCGCTCAGCTTTCTGGTCGCATGCGACGCCACCACATTCGAGTGCTCCCCGGGGATCGCGTGCGTGTCGCGGTGTCCCCCTATGATTTGTCGCACGGTCTGATCGTTTACCGCGGCAAGTGAAGCTCGGCAGCGCGCGTTCGGCGCTGTGCTGCACGCTCCTGGCGCTGTCTTGTTCCCGCTCTCCGGAGCGGGCCGATCACGAGCGCCCGAGCTCGTCTGCGACTTCAACAGCTGCAGACGGCGCAGCGCCGCGCCCTGACGGCGGGCCCCCGGCGCTGCTGTACCTGCCAGACGGCGGCGACGTGGTCCAGAGTGGTACCGCGCCGTCACTGCTCCCCGGCATGCCGCCGGCGCTATCGCGCTGCCCCGCGGAGATGGTCGACATCCGTGGGCGCTACTGCATTGACCGCTACGAGGTCACGCTCGTGGATGAAAAAGGTGGGCGTCGCCTCTCGCCTTATTATCACCCGACGCGCTCGCAGACGGCGGCATCCCTGAAAGAATGGACGGCCTACGCGCGTGGGCAAACCGTTGCTGTGCCGCTGCCGCCAGACTTTCAGCTGAGTGAGGAGTTCGAGCCGCGCGCGGAGTCCCGCGAAGGGGTGACGCCCAATGGTTACCTGAGCGGTAACCTCGCGGAGGTCGCTTGCCGCAACGCCGGCAAGCGCCTGTGCACCGTGGACGAATGGGTGTTCGCGTGCCGCGGGGAAGCCGCACACAAATTCCCGTACGGCGATCACTTCGAAGACGGCGTGTGTAACGTCTTCCGCGAGGCCCACCCCGGTCAGATCCTACACGGCGATATGTCGATTGGGCATCTCGATCCGCGGCTGAATTTGGTGCAAGGCTCGGCGGGGCCGCTACTGCGCAAGACCGGCGCGACGAGCGCGTGTCGCAGCACCTGGGGGAACGACGCCGTCTACGACATGGTCGGCAATTTGGACGAATGGGTGAACGCGGAGCGCGGCGCCTTCTTGGGCGGCTTCTACTCACGGAGCACGCGCGAGGGCTGCGACTCGAAGGTGAGCAGTCACCCGCGGGCTTACTTTGATTACAGCTTAGGCACGCGCTGCTGTCGCTGAGCCGTGGCCCGAAAAAATAGAAAATCTAGGTTTGGTTCCCCACCAGGCGCAGCTGTGGGTCCGAGGTCCGCGGCGGCCAGCAGGCCGACAATCGCCAAAATGTAGCCAACTGTAGGTGGGTGTCGGTTAACATTCGCCTGTGATGTCGACGCCAACTCGGACCTCCCTTTCGATCGCGAGTCTTTTCGGCCTGATCCTCGGGAGCAGCGCGCTGCTCGCGGGCTGCGGGAACCCTGTCCAGCGCAAGCTCGAGGGCCGCTGGCTCGGTGAAAGCGTCGAAAACTTCGACGCCAAAGACATGGCCGCCGCCACTGGCTGGGCGCGTGGCCTCAGCCTCGAGTTCTCCGGCGCCAAGCTCACCGTGGCCGTCCCCGCCGAGGAGCCGCGCACCGGCAAGTACAAGGTCCAGAGCGTGCGCGAGAACGACGTTCAACTCGCCGTGACGCGCGCCGACGGGCTGGTCGACAACGCGAGCTTCAAGCTCGATGACGAGCGCAGCCTGCGCTTCATGCTCGGCGACAACCGGGCTGTGGTGCTACGGCGCGAGCCGTGACAAGGCTGACGCTTTGACGTTGCGCGAACGGCTCGGCAAAATATTTACGCTACCTCGTATGCGCTGCACTAGTGTTAGCGCGTTAGTTCCAGCATGCGCGTGAACGTGACGCCTTCAGCCGACTTCGCAAACATTAGCTGACGCAGGCCGATCACCGCGCAGTCTTCGACTGCGGGCTCTAGGGGTGGGCTGAAGGTAACGCTTTGCACGCTGCCTTCACCGCTGACGCTGAGGGCCATGCCGGTGCTGGCGCTGACGCGGTTTCCTGGCGAGCTGGTTTTGTTGCGGAAGCAGCCGGTGAGCAGGTCGACGGCGGAGCTGACTCCGCTTTCGATATCGGAGATTGAGGGCTGAAGCGGGAGGGGTTCTGCGTCGGCGATGGCGGCGTTTGCCGGGTCAGGCTCAGCCGGGGCGGGCGCTACCGACGCGACCTGGGCCGGCGCTTGGGCCTTGTGGGCTGCTGCAGGCTGCGCGCTCGTGCGAGCCGCAATTTCACGGTGTGACTGCGGATTTGCGGCACCCACGACAACAGAGGCATTGCCTTCCACGGTCCCATTGCGACCGTCCAATGCGAAGGTGCCGCGTGAATCACGCCGTAGCAAGAACGCTGGATTCGAGTGGGTTTGTGCGGGCTCGACCGCGACGGTGCCCTCACTGACTTGCACCAGCACGCGGTCCGAAGTGCGTTCCACGCGAAACGCCGTGCCATGCACCGCGACTCGAGTGCCGCCGGACTCAACCGCGAACGTTTCGGGTTTAGTGCTGGGCACGACCGTGGCCGACAGCGCGCCGCTTTCGAGCCGCACGGTGAGAAACACGCCGGAGCTCGAGACGAACGCCGTGGAATGTGGCTCCAGCGTCCAGCGGGCGCGACCGGGGTGGTCGACGACGAGATTCTGGGCGCCGGCGGTAATGCGCGTGCCGAGCGCGAGCTGGTCACCTTTCAGCGGGCCACTCGCGAGCCTTGCCACGGCTTTATGGGTGGCCGCGGGCGGGTGCTGCTTCGTGAACACGAGCGCTACCGCTGCTGCCGCAACCAGTGCGATTGCCGGAACACGCAAGCGAGCGACAAACCGTGCGGCGTTCGAGCCGGCTTCCGGCCCTGGTTCACGCAGCAAGCGGGCTTCGATGCGGTCCCAGTCCAACTCCGGAGTGGGCTGCTCACGCGCCTCGAAAATCACGCGATCGAGCGCGGCCTGATCAGGACGGCGTTCGGTGCTCACGTGGGTTCGCTTTCTGTTAGTGGTTCGGCGCTCGTTTCGCTCAGCAGCTCCCTAGCTACGAAGGCGAGTGCAGGCTCTTCGCGTAGCATTTCCAGCAGCTCCCGACGGGCGTAGAACAAGCGCGTGCGCACGGTGAGCACCGGCGCGTTCACGACCTTTGCGACTTCACTCGGGGACATTCCCTCGAGCTCGTGCAGGACGAACACGGCGCGCTTCTTGTCACTCAAGCGATCCAGCAGGCGATAGAAGGCCGCCACGCGTCGCGAGCGCGCAACTTGGTCATCCGGTAAATCCCGCGAATCAGAGCCGAAGCTTTCATCAGTGGCTTCCTGCAACACGGGGCGGCTGCGCGCTGCGCGGCGCTGCATCAGCACGACATTCACAGTCACGCGATACAACCAGGTGGAAAAGCGCGACTGGCCGCGGAAATCCTTGATGCTTCGGTACACCTGCAGGAAGACCTCCTGCACGGTGTCTTCCAGGTCACTCGGGCGGCTCGTCATGCGCACGACGAGCCGCGCAACATCCGCGCGGTGGTTGCGAAACACCTCACGAAACGCCATGCCGTCGCCCGCTTTGCAGCGCTCGATGAGTTCCATGAGCTCCGTCACGGCACACAGCTTAGCTGCTACTGGGCGGGCTTGCCGGCTGTCGATGGCGGGAATCGTCGCCAACGAAACCCGGCCAATATACGGAGCGGCGACCACGACTAGGTCAGATGCGCCACACTCGGATTGTTTTCATCCACCGGAGCGTCTTTTTCAGACTGCTCCGGCCATGACGGGGTACTCGCCCGGCGCCTACAGCGGAGCACAACGGCGGCTTGCGTCGCTGGCGGCTTCGACGCCGTGCCGGCTGAGCGTGCTCAGCCGCGCCTGCGGCGTCAGTACCCACTAAGCAGTTTTAGAACAGAGCTTTGAGCTCGATGGCCGTCTTCTTCTTCGTCACGAGCACGTGGTTGAGCGCGCGCAGCAGGCGCGTCTTGGCGGGGCCCGAAACGGGCTTGCCCACGGTGACCGCTTCGACGAGGCGGGGCGTGACCGCGTGACCTGAGCGCGGCTTGGCCGGCTTGTCGCCTTCGGCAGGCTTCGTTCCGGCCTTCTTATCGGTGCGCTTCTTGAGGCGAACCGCGCGATCTTCCGGGCGCAAGCGCTCCAGCTCGGCGGAGGCGACGATGATGCGGCGCGGGTCGATCTTGTTGTCTTGGAGGAATTGGGCGAACTTGGTGGCCATTGAGGGCGCGGACCCTAGCTCGAAGCCTGGCGACCGTCCAGCCGTTCACCGAGCCGGTTCCCGCGTGCGCGTTTCGCCGGAAATTTGGCTGAACGGCGCAGGCCTGGTCGGGTGTGCAGCCCCGAATCGGGGCGGCACTCAACGCGCCGCCGCCCGGGTGGTAAGCTATGCAGATGCCCGACGGCGAAGTTCAGCGCGTGCGAGCTGCTGCCGCGTATGTGGCCGGACGGTTGAGCGAGGGACCTCGGGTAGGCCTGGTGCTCGGCTCTGGTCTCGGGGGCTTCGCCCAGGAGCTCAGTGAGGGAGTGCAGATCCCGTACGCAGACATCCCAGAGATGCCGCGGCCCCTCGTGATCGGGCACGCGGGGAATTTGTGCGCCGGCAGAGTGGCGGGCGTGCCGGTCGCTTGTCTGCAGGGGCGTTCGCACATCTACGAAGGGCACACGCCAGCTCGTGCGGTTTTTGGAGTGCGTGTGCTCGCGGAGCTTGGCTGTAGTGCCGTGCTACTCACCAATGCTGCCGGCGGCATTCACGCGAGTTTCGAGCCGGGTGATCTGATGTTGATCACCGACCACCTGAATCTGCTCGGCGATAACCCATTGCGCGGCCCAACTTACGGTGAAGGGCCGCGTTTTCCTGACTTGAGCCAAGCGTACGATGCGGGCCTATTGCGATCCGCGCGCGCCGCGTCACGTTCCGCGAACGTGACGCTTCGTGAGGGAGTGTATGCTGCGATGCTGGGCCCAAGCTACGAAACTCCCGCCGAGATTCGCATGTTGCGCGCGCTGGGCGCCGACGCGGTGGGCATGAGCACCGTGCCGGAGGTGATTGCGCTACGCCAACTGGGCGTTCGAGTGGGTGCCATGAGCTGCATCACCAATCTGGCGGCGGGCATTTCGACGCGACCGCTCGATCACAGTGAGGTCGAGGCCACGGCGCGACGCACGCGTGGGGCGTTCAGCCAAGTGCTGTCGGGTTGGACGGCGCTTGTGGGGGCAGGGTGAGCGGCCTTTCCCACGAGCAGTTGGCCCTCGTCGCCGCGGCGCGGGCGGTACGTGAGCGCGCCTATGCCCCTTATTCCTCGTTCAACGTGGGCGCCGCCGTTCGCGCTGAAAATGGCCAGATCTTCGTCGGTTGCAACGTCGAGAACGCGAGTTACGGAGCCACGATCTGCGCGGAACGCACTGCGATTTTAGCTATGGTTGCCGCCGGGCAGCGTTCGATCGCCTCGATCGCGGTGTTTACGGACGCCGATACGCTGGCCATGCCTTGTGGCATGTGCCGCCAAGTGATCTCCGAGTTCCAACGTGATGCGGAGCTGATTGTTGCGAGCCCGCGGGAGCAGCGCGTGCTGCCTTTCACGCAGATTTTCCCAGAGCCGTTCGTGCTGGATCGATGACCAAGCCCCGCCAGTTGCCGTATGACCGTGTGGTGCCGGGGGACCCGCCGGAGCTAATCGTTTACGATCGCCTGCAGCCCTGTCCGTACCTGCCGGAGCGCGTCGCGCGGATGCCTCTGCGTATTCCTGCGCGGCTCTTACATCGTGCGGAGCTCGAGCAGCGCTTGGAGACCGGTGATCGAAGGCAGGGCATCTTCCTGTATCGTACGTCTTGTCCTGGCTGCCGTGCTTGCGAGCCCATCCGCATTGTGGTCGCCAACTTTTCGCCGAACCGTTCACAGCGCCGCGCTCTGGAGCGCGGCAACGCGCAGCTCACGGTCGAAGTCGCGGAACCCATCGCAGATGCCCGCCGCGTCGAACTGTACAATCGACACAAGGAGCTGCGCGGTCTGTCTAGCGATCGCGATGGCATTGATCTCGAGGGCTACCGCGAATTCTTGGTCGTGAGTTGCTGCGAGAGCTTCGAATTGCGCTACTTGCTCGACGGGCAATTGGTCGGCGTTGCATTGGTGGACCGCAGCGCCGAAGCGTTGTCCGCCGTTTATTGCTACTACGACCCCGCTTTCGAAAAGCTCGGCATCGGCACGTTCTCGGTGCTGAAGCAAATCGAGCTGTGTAAGGCTTGGGGGCTGCGTTATCTATATCTTGGCTTGTACATCTCGGATTCCGAGCGCATGCGCTACAAGGCGCTGTTTTTGCCGCACCAACGCCGTATCAACGGCGACTGGTACACGTTCGCGCGGCCCTAGTAACTACTTGGTCACTTTTGTCTCGAGCTCACAAGGCTGCGGCGGCGGGTAGATTTAGGCCGTGCAGCGATCCGAGCCGCCCCGCGTCACCTCCCACTGTCGAGGCAGCAGGCGCCCGGTTCCGCCGGTTCTCTCGTTTGTTTGTGTCCGCCCGCGCCGATCGTGATCTGCTCCTGCTTAAGAACTGACTAAGTAGTGCTAGGCTGGGCGCGTATCGGCGCGTCGCGCCGCTGGAATCAAGGCCAGGGCGGCACATACGGCGAGGCCGGCAAGGAGCGGAAACATCGCGTGCCAGCCGAAGCGCGCGCTGATGGCGGGCAGGGATACGCCTTCCAACATGCCGCCGATTGAGCCGACGCCGTTGACCAAGCCGGTCGCGGTCGCCGCGGCGGCAACTCCGCCCACGTCTTGTGCTGCGGCGCCCGAGAGCAGCGCGTCCGGTCCGAACAGCAGCGCACCGACGAGCGCGAGGGCTACGACAGTGAACGTCAAGTTGTGCGCGGTAAACCCAGCGCAGGCTAGGAGCGCTCCAGCGAGGCCCAGTAAACTGAATATCGATAGCGTTGCGCGCGACACACGCCGCATGCGATCCGAGAGGATGCCCAGCAAGATCACGCCCGCGATGCCGCCCGCCTCGAACGCGTTGGAAACGTACGCCGCGCGATCCACCGCATAGCCGAGCGTGCCTGAAAGGTAGTACGGCAACCAAAAGAGCAGCGCGTACCGCACGTACTTGATGAAAAAATAGCTCGCCCCGAACGACCACAAGATCGGGTTCTGCAAAGCTTTGCGTTGTAGCGCGTGTCGTTCTTGCGCATCCGGCGCCAGAGCGTGCGGCGCTTCGTTCGGGCTTGTTGCTGCCTCTGGCGCGCGGTTCTTCAGGAACAGCACAATCACTAGCGCGATGCCCACCATCCACAGTGAAGGGCCGAAGAAAGCCGCACGCCAACCATAACGGCGCGCCAAGTAGCCGGCGAAGTCACTAGCGACGATGCTGCCTACTTGATAGCACGTGCACCAGAACGCCATCACCGTCCCGCGGTTTTGGCGTGTGGTCCATGCTGCCATCGCGCTCGTGGTGCCCGGCCAGCCTGTAGATTGCGCGAGCCCGTTTACGAAAAACAGCGCGCCAAACAGGACCGCTGAACTCGTCGCGCCGAAAGCCGCGCAGCACGCGGCGGACAAGCACAAGCCGGCGCCGATCAAACGCCGGGCCCCCACGCGATCTCCAATGTAGCCACTGAAGAACAAGCCGAGCGCGTACGCGCCGAGGTACAACGTATCGATCACGCCGAGCGCGTGCTCGCTCACCCCGAGCGCATGACGGAGCGTGGATTTAACGACACTGAAGCCCTTGCGCCCGAAATAGTAGCTGGCGTAGGCAACCCAGGTGAGGCCCCAGGCGGAGTAGCGGTCCGCGCGGCGTTCGCTCATCTGCGCGGATGAAACCACGAGAATGCGGCGCGGAACAAGGCCCGGCGGCTGTGACGTTCAGGCTCCGCGCTGCCTGTCAGTCGAGAGAACGGTTTTCCGTTTCCTCAATTTGTGTGAGGGCCGCGGCGAGCGCTTCCTTCGCGCGCTCGAGGGAACTGCGATCTTCGGCCCATTTGGCCTGGGCGCGGCTGACACGGCTTTGCTCGGCGCTGAGCGTCGTTTCCGCGCTGCGAAGGTCGGCAACGGCGGCAGCGAGCGCGGCTTCGCCCTGCGCAAGCTTGGCTTCGAAGTCGCCGAGCGCTGTCTTGTGCCTCGCGGCCTCGGAGGTCGCGCTGTGCAACTGGCTCTCCAAGCTTTGAATGTTCGAGGTGTGGCCTTCCATGGTACCGCGGACTGCCGCAAGCTCGTCTTGCGTCGTGATCAGATCCGCCTCTAGCTCGCTGAGTACGCGGTCTTTGGCGGTGATTTCGTCGTGAGCCGCTGCGAGTTCTTCGGTGCGCGCGTTCAGCTCCGCGTCCAGCGCCGCGTATTTCGCGTCGCGCGCGGCTTCACTTTGCGCTTTCTCCGCGCGCACCTTGGCAAGGGCTGCGTCATGTTGGCCGCTCAGCTCTTCCTCGCGATCGGCGAGGTAGTTCTTGGCCGCCATTTCCGCGTCCGCCATGTCTTGGGTGTGCTCGGCGCGTAGCCGGGTCATGGCGTCTTCGTTGGCGCGATGTAACGAAGCGAGCTTGGCATCCTGCTCGCGCTTAAGCTCCGCCTCGCGCACCTGGAGCGCGCCTTTCAGGGCGGCTGCCGCCGTTTCTTGCTGGGCTTGTAGCGCTCGCGCGTGGGCATCTTCGGCCTCGGCGCGCGCGCTGCTGACCAGCTGCTCGGCGATGGCGCGGCCGGCTTCCTCGGCTGCAGTGAGCGTCACCGCGTGGGCTTCGGCCTGCTTCGCAAGCTCATTTTGGTGATCCACCGCGGCGTTGGCAGCGTCGACGTCACGCGCGACCAGCTCGGCGCCGAGCTCGGCGCGCAGCTCGGTGAGCTCGGCCTGCTTTGCGTCCAGATCCGCCTTGTTCTTTTCGGCTTTGCGCTTGAAGTCGTCCGCGCGTTTGCCCGCTTGATCTTTGTCGCTCTTGGCGGCCTCTGCCGCCCGCTGCAGATCGATCCCCAGCTTTTCCAGCTCGGCGATGCGATCCTGCAGATCTGCCTTCTCGCGCTCGATCGCGATGGCGCTGTCGCGCAGCGCGATCAACTCCTTGTCCTTGTGTGAGAGCTGATCGCGCGTTTCGAGGATCTCTTTGTCTTTTTTGTTGAGCTGCTCGCGCAGATCCAAAAACTCTCGTGCGGTGCCCCCGCCCTTGACACCGGAAGCTTGCTTGGCCTTGACCTCGGTCAGCTCGCGTTCGAGACGCTGAACTTCACTGTCTTTCGCGCCGCCGCGCTTGATCGCGTCTTCCAGCTCGGCCTTTTCAGCGTGGGCGAGGCGCGCCTCGTCTTCCAGTTCTTTGATGCGCGCGCGCAACCGT
>JBDTYJ010000163.1:0-12432 GCA_040005755.1 Pseudomonadota bacterium | reverse complement strand
TTTTTTGAGCCAGAGTCGAAAAGATGGCGATTGTTCCGACCACCCGGTCGTCCACCGACAGCGGGATGACCGCTGGCGGATCTTGGATAGTGCCCAAGCTCGGGTCGGAATCCGCCACGCTGGCTGAGCCCTTGCGCAGCACGTCCCCGATGCGGGTGCCAGCGATCCGGACCGGAAGGAGCTCGCTGCCGGCGACGCCTTCCGACGCAATCGGGATCAGCTGCTCACCCTCGGGATTGACGAGATACATCGCGTAACGTTCTGCACCCACGAGTTGCGCCAGCACTTCTTTGATGCGGCGCGTGACGCCGCGCGGCGACAGGCTCGAATGTAGCTGGTTACTTGCCACGAACAGATTGGCGAGGTTTGCAAACTCGGATTCGACCTCCTGAACGCGCGCCGTAAACTCAGTCGTGATCGCCTCGGCCTGGTGAAAACGCGACACAAGCTCGCTCTTCTCTAGCTCAAGGCGCTCAATTTTCTTCAGCAGGTCGCGCACGGCTTGGTCGGCCTCGACCTTGGCGCGCAGGCCGGCGTTCTCGCTTTCGAGGGCTTGCAGACGGCCCTGCATGCGTTCGTGCTCTTTGAGAAAATCCTCAGTCAGCTGTGTGCCGCGGGAGAACTTCTTCAAGAACTCATCGCGCTCGGTCCTGAGATCCGGCGCGGGTGCATCGCTGTCCGGGCCCCGAGTGCGCTTTTCCTTCGTCATCGAGTCTCATCAGTATACGCGGACATCAGGGCGCGTCCCGGCCGTTTGCAAAAAAAGCACGCGATTTCAGGTCGTTGTGTGGGCGCGAGTGTGTTCGTCGGGGTCTCGGGGCGCCAGGTGCCGGCCTCTTGGCTGGGCTCCGGCTCGATCCGCCTGGTATGTTACGGTTAGACGTGATGTCAGATCCCAGGCTCGACCCGGAAGCGGCCGATCGTTTGCTCGAGGCGCAGGAGCTGGAAGCGGCGCGCGAGGCGCTGTCGGCCGTGCCAGCCACGGATGACCGCTTCTCGGTCGCTCGCATCAAGCTCGCGCTGCTCGATGGATCCATGCGATCGGGCGCCGCAATGCAGGCGCTGATTCAACTGATGCGCCGCGATCCGGACTGGCCCGGCGCTAAGGCTCTGTATCAACTGGCCTCGAGCAACGCGTTCGAAACGCGGCAATCCTCCGTGTCGCATTCACATCCGCCGCCACCCGTCGGACGCAAGTAAGCGCGCCTCAGATCGCTCCGTTCAGGCGGGCGTGTGGGCGATCCAATCCTTGAGCTCACCGGTAATTATCCGTGGTGCGACGCGCAGCGCAGCAACGTCTTTCGAGCCGGTGAGCAGTAGCGCCGCGCGTAGCTCGGCTTCAATGCCGTCGAAGAAGCGTCGCGCGCCGCCCGGCCCACCGCGCTCCAGCGCCTGCAACGCGGCGCGCGCGATGCCTCCCGCGCTAGCACCGAGGGCAATCGCCTTGGCAATATCAAGCCCGGTTTGTAAGCCCCCGGTGGCGAAGACCGTGTCGAAGCCATGCGTGTGCACCCAGGCGATGCTGGCTGCCGTCGGGATGCCCCACTCCCAGAATGCTTCACCCAGCGCCTTCTTATCGGCCGTTGCGCGATGAGTTTCGACTGCCACCCAGGACGTGCCTCCGGCGCCCGATACGTCCACGTGGGCGACGCCGACACGGTGCAATTTGGCTGCTACTGCGCGCGATATCCCGCAGCCGGTCTCTTTGGCGACGATCGGAATGGTGAGCTCCGCGGCCAAGCGTTGCAACGTATCGAGCCCGCCGCGAAAATCGCGATCGCCGTCGTCTTGGATCAATTCCATGGCCGGGTTCAGGTGCACGCACAATGCGTCCGCCCCGACCGAGCTCGTCAGGTCTTGCAGCTCCGCGCTGCTCATCTTGGCGGCCTGCACCACGCCAATATTGCCGAGCAGCAACGCGTTCGGCGCGCTGCTCCGTACAGCATAGCTGCTCTTGGCCTCGGGGCGCTTGAGCATCGCGCGCTGACTGCCCAGCCCGAACGCGTAGCCGCGCTCTTCCGCAATCAACGCAAGCTCGCGGTTGATGCGCTCGGCGCGCTCCGCGCCGCCGGTCATGCCCGCAATCAAGATCGGCGCGCGCAGACGCTTGCCGAGCACCGTGCAGCTGAGGTCAATGGCATCCAGATCCAGGTCGGGTAGGGCGTCGTGGACCAAGCGCACGCACTCCAGCAAGGTAGTCGTGTGCTTGAATCCCACGTCCCCCGTCGCCGCGAGATCCAAGTGGTCGACTTTTCGTTCCGCAATGTCCGCCATGACTTCATCGTTGTCATAGCCGAGGCGCGGCGTCGTTCAAGTGGCGACCGATAAACTGCGCTTGGACACCGTTATTCTAAGACTGCCGTGGCACTTCGAGAGCGCGCTCGGTATAAACCCTCGGCAGCGCGTGCCGAGCGCCGTGCGCGCGAATGCCGGGGACATCGCTTGGAGACGTTCCCGGCACTGTTTCAGCTGCACAAATCGACTTGGCGCGCCCAATGAATGGTGGCTCCGGGCTCACCGGCAAAAAGCCGTGGCACAGCCCGCGTCGAGCGAGGTCCGCTTACTTGCCGTTGTTCATCACGTTGCCAGAGCCGCCCGCGACCACGATTTCAACGCGGCGGTTGTTGGCGCGACCATCGGCCGTGTCGTTACCAGCGACCGGGTTGGATTTGCCCTTGCCCACCGCGGTCACCTTGTCCGAGGGCAAGCCTTTGCTGACCAGGTAATTGCGCACGGCTTCCGCGCGCGCCTGCGAGAGCGTCATGTTGGCGGATTCCGAGCCCACCGAGTCGGTGTAGCCTTCGACCACGATCGGTTTGATCTCGCCTTGGTCTTGCAGGGCCTTGGCGACTTGACCGAGTTGGTCTTGGGCGGCGGGTAAGAGCTCTGACTTGCCGGTCACGAACAGTACTTGCCCGGAGAGCGTGATCACCATGCCGCGCGCTTCTTCTTTCACCTGGGCGATCTTTGCCAGGCTTTCCATCGCGCGCGCGGCGCGTGCTTCCGCGGCTTTGCGCGCGTCAGTCTCTTGCGCTAGCCCCGTTTGCGTTTGGGCCAATTGCGTGCCGAGCTGACTGTTCTGCGTGCGCTCCGCGCCGAGCTGCTTGACCGCGGAGGTGCGCAGGTTGTCCTGCAATTGGCCGTAATTCGCGGCGGATTGTCCGGCGTCTTTTTGTGCTTTGGCGTTGGCGCCCAGCGTCAAAGCCAGCTCCGCGCGGCGCTGGGCCACGTAAGCGTAGCTCTTCTCGGCATCGGACTGCGAGTCACTCGAGTGAACGGACTCGGCCTTGTCCAGCGCTTGCTTGGCGCTCAGTACGCTATCCGGGACCAACGCCGCGTTCGGATCGGTGCGGGCTTGGTCGTAGGCATGACGCGCGCCAACGAGCTCGGGTGTGGGCGTGCTGGAGGCGCAGGCAGTGAGCGAGAGAAAGCTGGTGACGAGAGCAATAGTAGAGATATTCATGCGGGTATTCCTTAAAGTCGGTGATGGCGCCAAGAGCTACTGCGGCTGCTTCTGCAACGTGTTGATCTTGGCCTGCGCGTCTTGCGCAGCGCGGATGTCCGTGGCGCCGCGCGCCTGGGCCAGCGAAAGGTCTGCATCCGCTTGCGCTTGATTCAGCAGTAGCTGCGCGCGGTCCCCATCTTTGTCGTTGATGGCGGCCTGCGCAGAGGCAAGCTCGTCATTGGCCATCTTCAGGTGGAGCGCGGCCTGGGGGTTGCTGTCAGCGCCTGCTTCTTGTGCCGCGCGCACGGTGGACTTCGCGTCCGTCAGCTTGTCGACCGGCAAGGCCGCCCCGCCGCAACCAGCTGAAAAAAGCGCCACTAGGGCGGTCATGGAAACTAAGGATTTGAGGTGAAGCATGGTTCTCGCGTTCGATGGACAGGAGCCGCAGGGCCCGTTAGGAGAGAATTGGCACCGGCCCAGCCAGGGCTTGCTGCGCAGCGACAATCCAGCATCGCGGACGGAAAGACGCTGCAGCTCGCAGAGGGGCGAGGGTCAAGCTTCCCGTTCGGACCGTCAGGGCCCAGTGCACTTGGCGTGCCAGGGAGGCGCACGGCACAAACGCCGCAATTCGGCGCTCCGCGTATGCCTCAGGTGTGGCGAAGCGCTACAGCTGGCGACGAGCTGGGCGAAATCAGCTCACTTCGTCAGTCCAGACAGTGAATTTTTTGAGCTCAGAACGACCGAAGGCGGTGCTGATAGCGACATCCGCCGCATCACGGCCGCGGCCGATTAGGATTCGCCCGATGCGTGGGATGTTGTGCCGCGCGTCGAACGTGTACCACTTGCCCCCGAGGTACGCTTCGAACCACCCGGAAAAGTCCATCGGCGCGCGCACGGCCGGCACTCCGATGTCCCCGAGGTAGCCCGCGCAATAACGCGCTGGAATGTTCATGCACCGGCAAAGCGCGATGGCCAAGTGCGCAAAGTCACGACAGACACCCGCGCGCTCCTGATAAGCTTCGTACGCGGTCTTGGTGTTACGCGCGTACGCATAGCCGAAAGCGATGTGCTGGTGGACGAAGTCGCAAATGGCCTGCACGCGCCCCCAACCGAGCGGCGCGTGCTCAAATAGCTTCCACGCAACCTCCGACAACTTGTCGGTTTCGCAGTAGCGGCTGCCAAGTAAGAAAGGGAGCACCTCGTGTGGCAGCGCGTCCACCGGCGCTTGTTGGGCATTCGGCACGACCACGTCCGGCAAGCCGGAATCATTGACGAGAGCATCCGCCGTGATGGTGGTCAGGCCTGCGGGCGCCAAGATGCGCGTGCACCAATTCCCAAAAAAATCCCGATACATGTCGATGGCGAGCGTGGGAATTGTGCGCAAGAAATCGGGGCTGACCATGTCCGAAGCGCGGCTGTAGTGAATATTCAGCATCAGCAGCATGGACGTGGGTTGCGGGCATTCGAAGACCAGCTCGTAGCCGACTCGGATTTTCATGACGTGACAGCATCCTCCCCGTTGAAAGGGGTGAAAGTTTCGGGACTGCGTCGCGACGCAGCACCGCGCGGCCGATTCACCATTTCACTTCAGGTAGCCCCCGAAATACCGAGCGCACGCCCTCGCTCCAGGCATTGCTCAGGGTCGCGAACTCTGCATCCCCGGCATCGAAGCGGCGTTTGCGGTCCAGCTTCAAGGCGCCGGTCGAGTATTCGACGAGATCGATGGGCATGCCCACGCTCAGGTTACTGCGCATGGTGGAGTCGAACGAGACCAGGACACATTTGCTGGCGTCAGCCAGCGTGGTCTCTGGGCGAATCACGCGATCCAAGATCGGTTTGCCGTACTTGGCTTCGCCGGTTTGAAAGAACGGCGTGTCACGGCTCGCCTCGATGAAGTTCCCTTCAGCATAGGTGCGGAACAAGCGTGGCGGCTCGCCCTTGATCTGACCGCCGATGATGAACGAGGCGTCGAAGCGCACGTCGCTCTTCTCGAGGTGCGCACGGTCGCGGCGGCCGATGTCGCGCACGGCATCCGCGACCAGGCTCACGAAGTCGAACATGGTCTTTGCCGTCCACACGTTGGGCTGTTCGACGGACGCATCCGCGCGCTGCTTCAACGTGCTGATCACCGCCTGAGTGCCGGCCAAATTGCCCGAGCTAAGCAGCACGACGGCGCGCTCTCCGGCGCGCTCGAACACGCTCATCTTGCAAAACTGGGCGAAATTATCCACCCCGGCGTGGGTCCGTGAATCGGAAGCGAGCACGACTCCCGACTCCAATAAAACTCCGACGCAATAAGTCATGTTTTCTCCATTCGAGCACAGCAGAGCGGCACGCTACCCCTTGAACGCGCGGCAAGCGAATCCGCCGGGCCGTCGCACAGGTCGCTGTTGCTGCAAGCGGCAGGCAGTGTAGGCTGCCCGCCTTTTCCCGATGTCATCGCAGAAGCCGCCCATACGCACTTCCCCGCCGCCGGTTCCCCGAAAACGCCGTATTCCGCAGGCGCCGCTGGTTGCTGCCGCAAAGGCAACCCGGCCCTCGAAGGTGCCGCCCAAGGCCCTGCCGCAAAATCCGTTCTTCGCCTTACTGAGCGCGGTGCAAACGGAAGTGGATCAGCGGCTGCGCGGCTTTCTGGAGACCCGGCTGGATGTCGCGCGTCGCCACGGGCCGGAGGTCCTGGAGATGGTGTCGGCGGTCCGGGATCTGTGTTTGCGAGGCGGTAAACGCTTGCGCCCGGCGCTGCTCGTCGCCGGCTACCGCGCGGCCAGTGAACGCGCTGATCTCGAACCGGCGCTCGACGCAGGTGTCGCGCTGGAGCTGCTGCAGGCGTACCTGCTCATTCACGACGATTGGATGGACGGGGATTTGGTGCGTCGCGGAGGGCCGGCCGTGCACGCGCATTTGGCGAAGCGCTTTCGCTCGGAGCACAAAGGGCATGCCTCCGGCATCCTGGCAGGTGACTACGCTTCGGCGGTCGCGCTCGAGGCACTGAGCCACGTGGAGATGAAACCGGCGAACGCGCTGCCGGCGTTGGCCTGCTTCGCTGAGATGCAGCTCGATGCGATCGCTGGGCAGCAACTCGACCTGATCGGCGGTGAATACGACGTGGAGCTCGCGTACCAACTCAAGACCGGCAGCTATACCGTACGCGGCCCCCTCCGTCTGGGCGCGATCCTCGCTTCCGGCGCGCCCGAGACTCTGCGCGCGTTGGATCGCTTCGCGCTACCCATCGGCGTCGCGTTTCAACTTCGCGATGATTTGTTGAGCGCTTTCGGCGAGCCCAAAAAGACGGGTAAACCGTTGGGTAATGACCTCACGGCGGGCAAACGCACGGCGCTGCTCGCGGCCGGTTTGAAGCTCGCCAAAGGTAAAGAGTTGCGCGCGCTCAAAGCCGTGGTGGGCAACGCCAAGGCCACACCTGTGCAGGTGCGTTCGGCGCTGTCCATCTTGGAGACCTGCGGCGCGCGCGCGGTGATCGAGGCGCGCGTGACCGAGTTATCCGAAGCGGGGCTTCGCGAGCTCTCGCGCGGCGTGAGTCGTCAAGGCGCAGAATTGCTGACGGGCGCGGCACAGGCGCTCACGGCTCGTCGAAGCTGAAAGAGCGTTCATGGCGCACGCCAACGGCAAAGTGATCCTCTTGGGCGAGCACGCGGTCGTGTATGGCGTGCCGGCAATAGCCGCGGGCATCGAGCGCGGGGTGGAGGCGCACGCCACGCTGCTTGGCTCCCGAACGAGCACTTTACGCGTCGGCGACCGCAGCGCGCTGGCCGCTGACGATAGCGACCTCGGGCGCGCGTTTCAGGCTCTGTTGAGCGAGCTCGAGGCCCCGCCCGTGGCGCTCGAAATAAGCTTGGAATTGCCTGCTGGATCCGGCCTGGGCGCTTCGGCCGCCATGGGCGTGGCAAGCGCACGCGCGGTGCTGGCTGCACTCGGCAAGCCCGCCGAGCCCGCGCGCGTGCTCGCCGCTGCCGCGGCATGGGAGGGCATTTACCATGGTAACCCTTCCGGTATAGACGCCGCCGCCTCTGCTCACGACGGCTGCCTGTGGTTCGAAAAGGGTCACGGCTTGCAGCGCATCCTGTTGGTGCGGGACCTGCCCTTGGCGATCGGGCTGGCTGGCCCGCCCGCGAGCACCAAGCTAATGGTGGACGGCGTCGCGCGTTTGCGCGAACGCCGCCCCACGGTGGTCGAAAAGGCGCTCGAAGGCATTCATGCGCTCGTGAAAAACGCCCGCTTGTGTTTGGAGGCCGGCGACCTTCCGGGCCTTGGCTCGCTGATGAACTACAATCAAATGCTGCTCTCTGGCTTGTTCGTATCGACCGAAGGCATCGAACGCTGTTGTGCGCTGGCGCGTGAAGCCGGCGCGCTCGGCGCCAAGCTCACCGGTGCCGGCGGCGGCGGCGCCGTGATCGCGCTGTGTGAAGGGGATTTCGAGCCAATTTTGGCCGCCTGGCGCAGCGCGGGCATCCAATGCTTCGGGAGCCGTGTGCGCGCGCATACGGTGAGCGCATGAACGGCGTTGCCAAGGCCGTCGCGCACTCCAACATTGCGCTCGCCAAATATTGGGGCAAGGCGGATTCGGTACGCAACTTAACCGCTGTGCCCAGCATCTCGCTCACTCTCGCGGGGATGCGCACCGTCACGCGCGTGCAATTCGATCCGGAGTTGGCTGGCGATGAATTGTTGCTTGGGGGAGCCTTGCTGGGGGGGCGCCCGCTGCTGCGGGTCAGCAAGCTGCTGGACAGCGTGCGTGACGCAGTGGGCAGCAGCACATTCGCGCGCGTTGACTCAGTGAACGACTTTCCAACTGCCGCTGGGCTCGCGTCCAGCGCGTCTGGCTTCGCGGCGTTGGCGATGGCCGCGACGCGCGCCGCCGGTTTGGACGAATCGATCCCGCAAATTAGCGCGCTGGCGCGTGCGGCTTCGGCTTCGGCTGCGCGCTCGGTATACGGCGGCTACGTTTCGCTTTCGGCACGGGGTGAAGCCGCCGAGCGCGTGCTCGATGGCGCGGCATTCCCCTTGGAAATGCTGGTCGCGGTGACTGTCGCCGGCCCGAAGGAAACGGCTTCTACCGATGGCATGGGACACACGCAGGATACGAGCCCGTATTACCCCGCCTGGGTCGCAGCTGCTCCAGGAATTTACGCGGAGGTGAGGCATGCGCTCGCCGCCCGCGACTTCGACGCGCTCGGCCCGGCCGTCGAGCAAAGCGCGCTCTTGATGCACGCATCCATGCTCGCCGCGCGCCCGGCGCTGATCTATTTCGCACCCGCAACGCTACGGGTGATGGAGCGTGTGCGCGCGTTCAGACGCAGCGGCGGGCGCGCCTACTTCACGATGGACGCCGGCCCGCACGTTAAAGTGCTGGTCGAGCCCGCGGCCGCCGGTGAATTGGAAGGTGAGCTCATGAAGCTGGAAGGCGTCACGCAAGTGCTGCGCACGGCTGCCGGTCCGGATGCGTATTGGGTCGAGCCGTGAGCCGCGCTCGGGCTCCCGGAAAGCTCGTGCTGTCCGGAGCGTATGCGGTGCTGTCGGGCGCTCCCGCGATTGTCGTGGCCGTCGACCGCTACGCGCTCGCAGATAGTTCGCTTCCGCCCGGTTTCCTGACTCCGGAAGTGCAGGCGGCCCTAGGTGAGCGTCCGGCGCCCTGGTTCGACGCCAGCGAACTGCGCGAAAACGGCCAAAAACTCGGGCTCGGCTCGAGCGCGGCGATCCTGGTCGCGTCGCTCGCTGCGCTCGAGCTGGATGCCGAACCGGGGCTCAGTGACGCCGCACTGTGCGCGCGCGTGTACCCGCGCGCGCTCGTCGCACATCGCAGCGCGCAGGGCGGCGGCAGCGGCGTGGATGTCGCGGCCAGTGCGCACGGCGGCGCCCTCGCCGCCGTGCGCACTGGCAACGAGCTGTCGCTCACGCCCATCCGCTTGCCGAGCGCGCTCCACTTCGCTGTCTGGGCGTGCTCGGCGTCCGCATCCACGGCTGCGTTCTTGGCGCTAGTCGACGAGCTTGCCCGGCGGGAGCCGGCGCTGCACCGTGCGCGCATCGGCGCCCAAGCCGAAGCCGCCCGGGTCGCGCGCTCCGCCGCCGAAAGCGATGATGCGCCTGCTTTCGTCCAGGCCATCGCTCGCCAAGTGACGACCCTCACCGAGCTGGGTCTAGCTGCGGGCGCAGCTATCGTGACGAAGGAACTCGCCGAGCTCGCCCAGCTCGCTGCGGGGCTCGGATCGGCATTTCTACCCGCGGGCGCGGGCGGCGGGGACGTGGCGTATTGGGTCGGGCTTGGGATGCCGCCCCCAGAATTCGCGGCTCGTGCCCGCGAGCTCGGCCTGGCGCCGGTTGCGCTACGGCTTGCGGCGCGCGGCGTCCACGCCGTGTGATAAGCCTGGGGGAAATATGGCCGAAGGTTCGCGCATCCCCGGGTTTTACAAGCTGAGCCTCGCCGCGCGCCGTCAGGCCGTGTCTGAGCGAACTGGCGTTGATTTGAAAGAGTTGGAGCACGCGCTCGAGCAAGGCGGGCTCGATACGGCCACTGCCGACAAGGTCGTTGAGAACGTGCTCGGCATCTATGGCCTACCGTTCGGCGTGGCGCTGAACGTGCGCGTGAACGGCGTCGATCGCTTGGTGCCGATGGTCGTGGAGGAGCCGAGTGTGATCGCTGCGGCGTCCAATGCGGCGCGCATGGTGCGGCACAGCGGCGGCTTTCGCGCTGAAGTCGTCGAATCACTCATGATCGGCCAGGTGCAGATCACCGACGTCGAACACCCGAGTGAGGCAGTGGCGCGGCTGGAGGCTGCGGCGCCGCGCCTGCTCGAGCTCGCGACCAAGGCAGTTCCCAATCTCGTTGCGCGGGGTGGCGGTCCGCGCGCGATTGTCGTGCGTGATTTGGGGCAGCGCTGCATCGTGCTGCATGTGCTCGTGGATTGCCGTGACGCCATGGGCGCCAACCTGGTGAACACCATCGCGGAAGCGCTGGGCCCGCTCGTGGCCGAGCTTGCCGGGGGCAAGCACGGCCTGCGCATTCTCTCGAATTTGTGCGATCGCCGGCGTGTGCACGCGACCTGCCGCGTGCACGCGCGCGAGCTCGTGAGTGCCCAGCGCCCGGCCGGCGCTAGCGAGCCGCCACCGAATTCCGAGCGCGCCGCCGCGCTGGATGGCCTGGAAGTGGTGGACGCTATCGTTGCCGCCTCGCGCTTCGCCGAGCTCGACCCGTACCGCGCGGCCACGCACAACAAGGGCATTATGAACGGCGTCGACGCAGTCGTGCTGGCCACCGGCAACGATTTCCGCGCCGTCGAAGCCGGCGCACACGCTTACGCGGCGCGTTCCGGGCGCTACTCGCCGCTCGCCGTGTGGCGCCGTGACGGTGAAGATTTGGTGGGCGAGCTCGAATTGCCGCTCGCGCTCGGCATCGTGGGCGGCACACTGCGCGTGCACCCCACGGCGCGTCTCGCGCTCAAGATCTTGGCGCTGGAGTCAGCCGACGAATTGGCGATGGTCGCAGCCAGTGTCGGCTTGGCTTCCAACCTGTCGGCGTTGCGCGCGCTGGCCACTGAAGGCATTCAGCGCGGGCACATGTCTTTGCACGCGCGCTCGGTCGCCAGCGCGGCCGGCGCGGTGGGTGACCAGGTCGAACTGGTTGCGGCGCGCATGGCGAGTGCGGGTGTGATCACGTTAGAAGCCGCCGAGCGCACGCTGGCGGAAGTGCGCGCGGTTACGCCGTAGCGCGCGCTATTCGCCGGGGGAGCCAGCGCTCAGCGCTTGCGGGCCGTTCAGGATGCCCGGCCAACTCGTGACGTATTGCGAGGGTTGGCCAGGCTCTGAGATGTCCACCCAAGCGACGCGATGGGTGCCGAAGGGGCGCACGTCCACGTGCACGAACTTGTTGTTCGGGTAGAAGCCGCAGCCGACGTCATTGAGCGTGTGGCAGAAGCGGAATAGGTCGGCGTTGTCGACGCCAGTCACGAACAGATCCAGCGCGCGACCCTTTTGGTGGTAGCTGCCGTGCGCGTCGCGCCGGTACCCGCTCATGATGAAGATCGAACGGCCCGGAAAGGCCTCGGCGATCTTTTGCACCGCCCAGATCAGCCGCGGATGCAGCAGCTTCACGCGCGGCAACCATTCCCCGCCGGAACCGCCATCTTCCGGCTCCAATGGGAGGGGCATGGCCGGCTTGGGCGTGGCGGGCGGGCGGGCGAGCACGCTCAAGCGGTCCAGTGCGTCCGGCGCGATGGCACCTTGGCAATCGACCAGCGGCATGTGCGTGAACTCCGCGCCGTCAAAACGCACGACCGATACGGCGCGCGGCATTCGCCAGCGCGGGCACAGCTTGCGCTGAGACACGCCGAGTAGCTCGGGCTCCGGCGCCTCGACCCCGAGCGACCAATCCGGCAGTACCTCGGCGCGCGAGAAATCGAACGGCGCCGCGAGTTCGGGCGCGCGCAGCTCGGGTGCGGATAGGCCGTCGGCGAGTTCAGTCGTGGGCGTTTCTGTGTCGCCGCCCAGCCAGCTTAGCTTCGGGTGTAGTTTGAAATTATTTCGCCCGTAGCGACCGTGCCAGAAGCTCTGCCACTCCGGGCGACGGTTGCGCCCGGGCTCGACGTAGCTTTGAAGCAAGCTGAGCTGCGGCTCAGCGCCCAGATCGAAGCGACGGTTCTTGACGACGCGGTCCAAGAGCCACGCGGTCTCGGTCAGTGGCCGAGTGGGGCCGAACGCGTTGAGCTCAAGCGGCGCGCGCTTGCGTAGGCGCGCTTCTGCTGAGCTAGCAACGCAGGCCGTTGCCGCACAAAATGCGGTCAGCGCGAACGCAAAGCGACGACGGCTGGAAGGTTGCAACGAGTTCAGGATGCGCTGTTCCTAGGACGCGCGCCAGGGGCACGCCCCACTGACGGTCTCGTTCAGCGGGGTGGCGACAGGCTGCCGACTACGTGCGTCGAACTCAGGACGGAGCAGAAGACGACTCGAGGCCGAGTCGGAGAAACTGCAGGAACGTC
>JBDTYJ010000162.1:0-12454 GCA_040005755.1 Pseudomonadota bacterium | reverse complement strand
GGGCCAGCGCCATGGTGCGGATTCGATAAAGGGCGGGGACGCGGCGCGGCTCCGAGGTGCTTGGCGGGGACGCGATCGCCCCCCAATTCTGGCAAAGCGAGCCCGGCCGGCATGGCGCTGTACCGAAAAGGCGAACGGCACACTGAGTTTCGCCGATACTGCGCGTTCCCCTGAGGAGGTGGCCGATGCGTTTACTGTTCATGCCGTTGTGTTTGTTGGTTGCGGGCTCTGTGCGGGTCTGCAGCAACGAAGAAAAATCGAACGCAGGAGTGGCCGTGAGTGCCGAGGCGAGCGCCCGCGCGAAAGGCGCGAGCGTCGCGAGCGCTGAGGCCCAGGCGGCTGTGCCTCGGCCACGCATCGGTGGCAGCGTCGCGACTGCGGGCGACCTTTCGGTCGAACTCGCGCTGCACGAAGGCGGGCGGATCGAAGCGCTCGTCAACGATGCCAGCGGTCGCCTGGTCAGCGGCGTGAAAGTTTCGGCGTTGGTTCAGGCCAAAGGCGGCGCGAGCCAAAACGTCGAGTTGGGCCTCGTTGCGGCGCGAAGTCGCTTCGAAGGGCAGACCAAGGCGGGAGTCGAACTTGCCCCAGGCCCCGTGACTGTAGCGCTCGAAATCGGAGGCAAGGTGCGCGAATGCAAGCTTGCCGTCGGGGTCATCGTGCCGCAACCGAAGATCGGCGGGCACGTGCTGGCAGCCGGCAATTTCAGCGCCGAAGTTTTGGTGCACCGCGGAGGCGAGATTCAGGCGTTGCTGCGCGACACAGCGGGCGTCGAAGTGAACGGGGAGGCGGGCCTCGAACTCGTGGCGAGGTGCAAAGCGAAAGGTGGCGCGACCGAGGAGATAGCGCTGCGCTTCGATGCGCCGCACGCCTGCTTTGCAGGCCAGGCCAAGGCGGGCGTCGAACTCGAGCCAGGGCCTCTCGAATTCGTGATCGAGGGCAAGGCTGGAGGGGGCGTCGGCGGGCTCGAACACCTCGCGCTCACGGTCGACGCGAGCCACGGGGGCCAGCTGATCGCGCTCGGAGACTATTCAGTCGAGCTGGTCGCGAAAGGCAACCAGGTCAGCGCTTTCGCATTCGACGCCGCAGGCAGGGCGCAAACGGCGGGCGACCTCGACTTGAAGTTGGGCATCGGCGCTGGCGGTGCCTCGCTGCTGGCCTTGGGCTGGGACGCGCCGTGCCTTTGCTACAAGGCAAATGTTGCCGCAGATCTGAAGCTAGCGCTGCAGCCCATTCGAGTTTCCCTGGTAGCGGCAGGTAAGGCGTTCTTCGGAGGGGTTGGCTCGCTGCAAGCTGCCGCGAAAGCGAACCTGCACGCCGATGCCAAGCTGGACACGCCCACACTCGATGCCAACGGCAAGCTGGGTGCCGCTTCCAAACTAGCTGCGGGCGCTACGGTGAAGCTCGATCCGAAGCTCGACGCGAAGGCCAGTGCCGGTCTGGCCAAGGGCGCGAGCGCGGCGGTCAAAGTCACGCCCCCCAAAGTAAGTCTGAGCACCAATTCCGGCGCGACTGGAGGTACGAAAGCTGGCGCCGGCGCAAAGGCATCGGCTGGTTTCAGCTTCGGCACCAAGTAGCGGCGCTGGGCCCCTTGGCTGCGGACGCCGCAGTGAAGGGGCTGAGGAGGATTGTTGATTGTCACCTTTATCGGTTCATGCAGGATGACGACGCAGTCCTCAGCGAGGGTGGTTCTTTCACGCTTCCAGTGCGGCAATAACAGTACACACGTCGATATTAAGTTCTCTCCCGCGGGTTGAGATGGCAACCTGCGCTGGGGTTTCGACAGGGTCACAGAAAAATGAAATATGTAGCGGCGGGCTTGGGGTTGATTGCGGTGGCGGCGTGTTTCGTTGCCTGCTCGGGCTCAACGCATTCGGGAAATCCGACTGTGGCTCCGGGCGCGGACGCAGGGGGCGAGGCGGGGCAAGACGCCGGCCCCCCGATCTGCAAGCTCGACACGGATTGTCCTCAGCAGGTCTGCAACACGTTGAGCGGCAAGTGCGTTGATTGCCGTACCGCTTCGGACTGCGGGCTAGATAAAGAGTGCACGGTTGGCGTCTGCAAGGACGTCGCCTGCGTGCCGAACAGCACCTTCTGTCGTAACGGTAGTGTCTCGACGTGCAGCGCCGACGGCTCGACGTCGACACCCTCGCAGCACTGTGCGACCGACCAATTCTGTCTCGAAAAAGACCACAGCGCGACGTGCAGCGCGACGGCCTGCTTGCCGGGGGACCCCCTGTGCGCGGGCAACGTGGCGACGTCTTGCCTAATGGACGGCTCCGGGCCAAAGCCGGGTGGGACCAACTGCAGCGCGTCGAAGCAATCCTGCTACTCGGGCATGTGCCGGGATCAGGTGTGCACGCCCGGCAAACTTCTGTGCGACAATGGTGGGCTCTATCTCTGCAGTGATGCCGGTACGTCGCGAGCGCTGCTCAGCAGCTGCGGCGTGGGTCAAGTGTGCGATGCCGACGCCGGAGCGTGCGTGCGCAAAGTCTGCGACCCAGGTAAGCTCAGCTGTGATTCGACTCGCGTGGTGACGTGCAACAGCGTCGGTAGCGGCTGGAACCAGTCCGGTCCGGATTGCGCCTCTAACGGAACTGTGTGCTCCGCCGGCGCCTGTCTGCCCGCTACCTGCATCCCGCGGGCGGTCTACTGTAAGGAGAATAAGATCCTTAGCTGCAGCCAGGACGGCACGTCGTCCTCCGTATTGCAGGATTGCGATTTGGGAGGTTACCGGTGCACTGAGGCGAACGGTTACGTTCACTGTGAGTCGCGGATCTGCACCCCCAATATGCTCGGATGCAACGGCAACGCGCTTACGACGTGCAACGCTGACGGCAGCGACTGGGCAGCCGGGGGCACTGATTGCATGCTGACTAATGCGTCGTGCATTGGCGCCAAATGCGTGGCCAATGCATGCACGCCAAGCACGTTGTTCTGCGCGAGCGGCAACGTCCAGCAATGCGACGAGCTGGGGCAGACCTTCTACCAATCGCAATACTGCGCGAGCGGCACGGCGTGCGCGGCAGTCACGGGCGGGTCTGCGGAGTGTGATCCCACGCCTTGCGCCGCGGACACCGACGGCTGCGTCGCCGAGAAGTTTGGGCACTGCGCTCAGGACGGCATGAGTGTCGGCGGGACGGTCACCGACTGCGGCGCAACGAGCAAGGTGTGCACCCCTCAGGGCTGCGCAGCTTCGGCCGCGACGACGCTCTCGACTGCGAACCAAGTCGCCACTGGCGCCGACGGGGAGATGCTCACCAACTCGGTGCTAGTGCATACCCCGCGAAAGCTGACCATGATCGAGGCCGATCTCGCGCTTCCGAACGCGCGCACCTTGACTTGGGTGGTGTACGAACAAACCAATGCCAACCAACAGGGGGAATTCGACCTCGCCTACCAAAAGACGACCCCGGGCAGCGGTACCGCCTTCCAAAGCTCGGGCGCGATCAGCTTCGAGCTCAAAGCGGGCAAGACGTACGCAATTGGCGTCAGCGTGACCGGCGGCACCTTCGTCTACTATTACGACACGGCGACCGCGCCTCAGTCTTTGAGCTTCGCCCACGTCGTGGACTCCGCCGACCAAAACTCCGGTTCACCCGTCCAGTCGATTTTCTACGTTTATGATCAGGGTGCGCCTTCAAACGTTGTGTACAACGCACGCCTAACGACCACTCTTCCCTGAGCTAGACCGTCGCGTTCGGGCAGTTTTCGCGCGCCTGCGTGGCTACTCAGCCGCACAGCCGGATATTCTGCCCGAAGCGCCGTGTTTCAACCGCGCTTTCGCGAGCTTTGCGATAAGCGTTTACCAAGATGCGCAAGTAGCGCTCTCTTCGAACGCGCAGAGCTCAGCCGCAGGAGGGCAACGTGATTTGGAGCAGCTCGGCGCTGAACGACCCGACACTGAGCTGTACATCATACAGGTAATAAACGTCCTCCGGGTTTGACACGCCGTACCTGGGCGTGGCGGTGACGAACGTGATCGAAGGTGGGCTATCCGACGGGGTATCGCTGCTATAGGTCGACGTCACACTGGTTTGGTGCCCGAAGAGCCTGCCTTCTATCGAGGGATCTCGGGTCCACGTGCAGCTGCCTGGGTGATCTGCCATGCTTAGCGCCCAAATATCGCCGGCGTTGGGCGCTGTCGCGGAATCAATCGAGCAATCGAGCCGCGTGCCCGATCCGTCGGGCTCTTTGGACCAAGCGTAGATCACGAGATGGAACGGACCCATGCCCCTCCGTTGATAAATGCGTGAGCCCCCGAAGCACGAATGCGGATTGTGGGGATCGTTGGGCGATAGACCGTCGAACGACAGGCATTGAGCGGACGGCACCACGGCGTCACAGGGGTTCGCTCCGCCAGCCCCAGCCTCACCCGTAGCACCGCTGGCTCCCCCCGAATCTGCCCCGGCGTTGCCGGCAGCGCCGCCCATTCCGGCTGAATCAACAGGGGAAGATCCTGCAGCGCCACCGAACGTACCGTCAGTTGGCGTACCCGCTTCGCCAGACGCGCCGGGCATGTTGCTTGTGCCGCTTGTGCCGCCCGTCGCGGCTGCGCCACTTGTACCGCCGTTACCCGCGATGGATGGCGAGTCAGTTGATGAAGAGCAAGCGACGGCCAGGGCTAGCGAGACACCAGCAACAGATACCGAAAGCACCCCGAAATCTTTCCCCATGCCCTAGTTAACCACGCGCAGCGAAGCACGACAAGAAGCGGCGGTCGATGATCGTCTCGCCCACGAAATGCAAACGGCCGTGTAAGCGGCTCACTTCGAGGAAAGCAAGGGCCGGTGTCGGAGAACCAACCCAACGAGGCCGAGAGCTCGGAAAGGCCGCTCTTCCGCTACTTGGCGCCGACTGTGATCTCGGTGGCGACCGCGGCAGAGGAGCCCATGACCGTGTTCGCCGTGAGCCGAACGTAGCGCGCCGCGGCGGGAGTGAATGCGGCGTGTTTCATCTTGCCGTCCCCCGCCCATGTGCCGGTGCCCGCCTCACTGAAGGTCTTTCCGTCACTGCTCAACGAAATAGTATACGAGGTGATCGCGCCCTTCGGGTCGCCGCTACCTCCGTTGGCGCTCAAATAGCCTGGGACGTAGTCGAGCTGACTCACGTCGGGGCGCACCTGTCCCAGGTCGAGGGTGATCGACTGAGGCAACGCGCCGGTCGATTGCCACATGGTGTAGCTGTTCGTGTCGTTCTTGCCGTCGATGGCATTGGCGGCATTGCCGCTGCTGGCAACGGTCGACACGGCCGCGTAGGGGTGCTCGATGATGGGTAACTGAGCCGGCAACGGCGGGCGCGACGCATTGGGCGACCACGCGGCGCCCACCTCGGCCAAGCGAGTGACGATGGCGCTGTCCAGCAGGCCGTCGCGATTGGGCGGACAATTGAGGATGAAGTTGGTCCACAGCGGCTCAAGCTTCTTCAAATGGCCATCCACGATGGTCGTGGTGGACATCAGGTTGCCGATATCGGGCGCCCAGAACCAGTCGTTGCCGCCCGAGGCGTTGATCTTCTGCTCTTGTTGAGCGGCGTAGGTGTTGTTGCTCGGCGCGAACCCTCCTAGCGGCTCCTCGAAGTTGCCCACGTCCACTTCCCAAGGATCGGCCAGGTGGGTGTTATCGCTGAGCAAGCAGTTGGGTTGCAGTGACTTCACCAGGCGGCGAATCTCCTCGTAGGAGATGGTGTGATGGCCTGACTTCCAGGACCAGCCATCGATGACCAAGATCGGGATCGGTCCGTAGTTGGAGAGTAGCTCGGTGATCTGCGTTTTGACGTAGCTCATTTGAGCGGCGGTCACCGGGGTGTCGTTGCCAGCGCCCTCGGTGTTGTCCCAAATGGAATAGTACAGGCCGGGCTGCAGCCCCTTGGCGCGGAAGGCATCCACGTATTCTCGCACCACGTCACCCTTGCCGTTTTTCCAAGGGATGCTCTTGACGTTGAAGTCGCTGGCAGCACTGGGCCAAAGCGCAAACCCGTCATGATGACGAGTGGTCAAGAGCGCGAATTTCATATGGGCCGCAGCGGCGGCGTCCGCCCACTGTGCGGGGTTGAGCTGCGTCGGATTGAACTGGCTAATGGGCAAATTGGCCTGCGACCAGCTGCCCGTGTAGGTCAAAATGCCAAAGTGCAAAAACATCCCGAACCGCAAATCCACGTAGTTGCGTTGCAGTTGCTCGGTCGGTATCGATGCGGGGGCGCCGCCCGAACCCGCCGTGCCGCCCGCGCCTGCTGCTCCCGCCGCACCACCCGTTGTCGTGCCGCCGCCGTTGCCGGCGCTCGCGCCTCCTGACGCGAGTGAGCCTGCAAGGCCCGCCAAACCCGCGCTGCCTCCGCTGCTTGCACCGCCGCTGCTGGTCATGCCGCCACTCGCGCCGGCAGCACCGCCCGACGGGCTGCTGCCGGCAATGCCGCTAGCTCCGGCGCTGGTTGCGCCCGATCCGCCGCTCGAGCCGCTGCTCGGCGATTCGCTACTGCTGCAGCCCGTGGCAGCCAAGGCGAGGGTCAAAAGGGACCCGAGCGGCCAACCGCGCGCCACTCGACCACAAGCAAGCGACCCATTCGGAAGCACGGCAAAAAGACTCCTGGCAAACGGCATGGAGCCACGTTTTAGCACTAGTTCAGGCACCAGGGTCGTGAAAGGAGTCGCTCGCGCTGCCAACCGCGGGGGACACGCCGAGCACGCGCGCCCGACGTCCGTGTCACGTTGCTCGCCGACCGTGGTTTCGGTGACCAAGCACGCTACGAGCATCTCGACCGCCCGAGATGGGCGTCGTAGTAGCGGCGACCGTCCGCCGCTGTAGGGAGCCGCTCGGCCTCGAAGGCGAGTGCGAACGCTTCCCGCTAGGGCAAGCGAACGGAATCCATTTTCATGCGGCCGTGGCTGGCGCAAGATGAAGGCGATGAAAAGGGTCGCCTTGGTCTCGTGCGCGGTCATCGGGCTAAGCGGGATGTTGGCGTGCGGCGTCGACGATCAGGTAACTCAGCCAGAGGCTGGCGGGTCTGCCGCTGCCGGTTCGGGCGGAGGCGCAGCCGGTGGGTCGAATGCTCAATGCAACACTCTGGCCAACGACGCTCCGCACGTGGTCCCCGTCCATCAACCAACGGCGCCGCCCGCTGCACTTGGGGGAACGATCAGTGACGGGAGGTATTTCCAGACGGGTTACACCTTGTTCGACGGCCCGAACGGGCAATCCACGAACCTCGGCGATTTCTGGAGCAGCGCGGTGATGCTGGTCGCCAACGGCACGATGCAGTCGATCGAGGGTTACCGGATGGAGGGGCTCGAGCATTTGCCCGGGACCGCACGCACCTACACGTTCGTCGCCTCCGGCCCGACGTTGAGCGTGACCGAGACATGCCCCAAACCGCAGCCTGCCGCGATGATAAGCTTCACGGCTACACCGGCGGAATTTCGGTACTACGTCCCCGCCCCCGGAACCGTGACGGAGCTGATATTTACCAAGCAGTGAGCGCGCTCCGAAGGGGCTCCGGCTGGACGTCTATCTCAGTGCCGCGGGACCCTTTCGGAGTGATCACCGCGCGCCTTGCTCGTGCCACCGACCTGACGTCGCTCCTCGAGCTGTTCGCAGCGTCGGAGGTGAGCATTGCTATTGGGCACGCCGATCCTCGTGGCTCCGCAGAGTCCAACAAGGAGCTGTCCGGTGAGCGCGCGGAGGCGGCGCGTCAGTACCTCGTCGAGCATGGCGCTTCTGGTCAAAATCTGCGCGTATCGGCGCGCCGTGAAGCGGGTGCGCGCGGCAACGACGAAGCCAGCTGGGCTCTCGATTGCCGAACGACGCAGCGCTTGTCCTCGACTCGAGCGCCGTGGCGGAGCAACGCCGCGACGTATTCAGGGCCATCCTTGCGGCCTTGATTCCCGGTACATGACGGCCCGATCCAAGCCCCCGAGCGATCGACCGTGGCTCCGGCTCTCGAGAGCGTCTCCGCCAGTCGGGCCAAATGAGGAGCCGAGAATTTGGCTCCTTCCCGGCTTGCCGCTACTAGAGCCGAATGAAGAACTTCGGGGTAGCGAAATTGGTGGTGGTGGCTTTGGCGGCGGTGGCGGGGACCGCAACCTTCATGATCGCGTGTGGCGGCGGCCCGTCGCACGCCTCCGCAGCATTGACCTGCTCGCAGTGGCAAGTGGCGGTGCTCAGCTTGTCGACGATTTGTCCCAGCGGATCTCAGGGCGTTGACAACGCTTGCGACTTGCCGGCGGGCTGGGAGCCTATCAACGAACCCTCGGCGGGTTTTGTGTTGGTTGGTCGCTGCAAACCGTAGCGATTCGTCGTCAAGACGTCATGCCGAGCTCGCTGAGCACGCGCACTGTGCGTCCGCGAGGGCTCGCGCCGGGTTCGGACGGGCCTTGCTTTTGGCGAGCAACCCCCGAATCGGCGCGACATCGGCTTTGTCGACAGCGGGTTCGTCCATACACGCGCCGAAGTAGGCGCCGAGGTTTTGGGTTACCGGGTCGGTTACGCCGGGCTTGCTGGCCTCTTCTAGAATGCGCTTCACTCAGAACGCTCCGCTCACACCGAGCAACACGCGGCTTTTGTCGGCGCGCGCAAACGGCGTCGCTGTCACGCTCCGCGGTAGGGTGGGTGAGGCGGGTTCTGCCTCCGCGCGCGGTTCGTAGGCAAAAACAGCCGCGTCGAGAGCGATTGCCGCGCTGATCCCGAGCAGGGTTCCTAACGCCGGCCCGGCAACCCCGCACAAGTCTCGATCGTTATGCGCATCGCACTGATCGCGAGCCGCGCCGAGCGCGCCCCCCGACACGGGGAACACAACGCGCGATGCCACGCTCAGGCCTAAGCCAGTCCAATTTGAGTGAGCCGCATGAACCGCGGGCGCTCCCAAGAGATATGTCGCTGCGCTCAGGCCCAGCAGCGGCCCCGCTTCGGGGTCGCCCGCGGTGCTCAGCCCCGCCACGAAGAACCCCAGGGCCGCGCCGTCCAGGGCCAACGTTTGGTAGCCGTACCATCGGTCGGGCGTGGCACTGGCCGCCTCGGATGCCTGTGCGCCGGCTGCAACAGGTTGTGGTGATTCATTCACGCGTGCCGCCGGGTTTGCTTTCGGGATGTCGAAGCCGCGCGGCAAAGAGGGGCTTTCTGCTTTGGCGTTCCGCGCGTTGCAAAGAGCACTCAGCATCAGGACCAATGCCGCGCAATACGCACGCAGGCGACGGTGCTTCGAGCGCGAGCTCGCGGCGTTGTTTTGCATCACGACCACCCCAGAGCAAGCCGCGTGCCCGCGTCTGCCGCGCGAATTAGCCCTCGATTTCGCGTGCGTGAGGCATGTCGCGATTCGGACCGCTACTCCTTGCTGAAGCGCGCTCCGAGTGCGACTCCACCGCGCATTTGCGACGTGGATCGGCCCTTGCTAGGCGAGAGGTTCGTGAACATTTTCTTGGCGGGGTGCGTGTCTTTGTTCGCGCTGCAGGGCTGCTTGAGTAGTAACTACCAAGTCTCTCAAGCTGAGTTGCTGCGCTTGGCACACCGCCCGCCCGCCCAGCGGGGCGAACAACTGCGGGTGCTGCAGCAAACCACGGTGCGAGATGACGTGGTGGATTGGCAAGACATCGAGGCCGATGATGCTTCGGGGTGGCCCGACACGCACGAGTCGGCGAATGTCACGCTGAGCGGCGGAGGTCGCTCGCCGCCCGGCGTGAACGGCGCCGCTCTACACCGGCCCGCCACGTCCGTCGCCTGGGGACCGAAGCACGCCGGGTTCGTGCATGGCTCAGTACGCTCTGGGTCGGGCTCGAGCTCCAGCGGCGGTGGCGGTTCGTTGGGCGGTGGCGGAGACGCCGGAGAAGCGATTGTGCTCGCGATGGTCGCAGCGGTGATCGCGAACGGCGCTGGCATTGGGCTCGCAGCCGTCGAAGGGCGCCGTTTCGACGGCTGGGCGCGAGTCGACCCTGATGAATGGCTTTTGCTGGTGCGCCCGAGCGCGAACCAATGGCTGCGACTGTCCGCGCTCACGGAGCGCGACGCCGAGGCGGCGGATCACGCCGTGATCGTCGACCACGACGCGAACGTGCAGCGCCTAGACCGTGCGCCGCTGGACCGAAAAGGCCTGGCTTACGAAGTCGAGCTCGGCACCGCCCTGTTGAACTCGCTCTCTGGTTCGCGTGACTACGGCTTCAGCACGCGCACCGGCATCGGCTATTTCCCGACGCAACGCTTCGGCCTGCTCTTCGCGGACCAATTTGCGTTCGGCTACGAAACGGGCGGCGCCCTCTTCAATGGTCGCCTCGGCCTCGAGCTCGAATACCTTCCCGTGCAAGCCGGCCGCTTTCACGCGGGCTTCTACACCGAGCTCGGCGGTGCGCTCGCAATCCAAGACCGCCCCGACCGCTCGCACGCCTGGTCCGGCATGTACGCTGCGGGCGGCCTCCTCGCTCAAATCGACTGGACCACGCGCCTCGCCGTCAATCTGCGCGCCGGAATCAGCGCGTTGCCCGAGCACCCCGCGAGTCACTTCAACGAACGCAACTATGTACCGGAGCTAACGTTGGGAATAGGGGTGTATTAGTCGGGAACGCACGTCGAATGCAGGGTCACCCCACCGCCCACCACGTAAATGTCGTTTGGACCGCTCGCCCAGACATCGAACAGCGCCGCGGTCGTAAACTGGCCGGAGTCACCGCCCACTTGCTGCCCGATATGTTTACCCACACCGGAGTAGTGCGCGACTTGACCATACGTGCTGACGGCCCAGATGTCCGAATCGCCAACGCCCCTGAATCGTGAGTAGCGGGGCGCTCACATTCGGCACCCCAGCCAATACCTGGGCTTTTAGCCCTCTACCGTCGCCTCGGTCGCGCCTGCCGCGATTTCTTCTTCCGGCTCGTCCGGATCTTTCGGGTTCGGGAACGGAGCCAGCCAAGCCGCTATCATGCTCGGAATCGACGCGACCAACACGAAGATGAAAAACGCTTTGTAACCGAGCCAATCCGCAAGGGGTCCGCTCGCCATCTGCGTGGGGATCAGCACCAGGTTCATGAACGCGGTGCAGAACGCATAGTGCGTCATGTGATATTTCCCCGGCGACATCTGCTGCATCATGTACAGCATGTTCGCCACGAACCCGAAGCTATAGCCGAACTTCTCGATCGTCACGAGCGTGGCGATGGTCGTGATCGAGAGCGGGTGGCCCGGGGACACCGCGTGGCTCAAGTAAATGTAGCAAAGGTGGGGGATGTTCATGCACAGCGCCATGAACACCAGCGTGCGCTTCAGACCGTACTTGGCGATGAACGCGCCGCCAGCCAGCCCCGCGCCCAGGCTCACGAGCGTGCTGACCGCGCCGTCGATTAAGCCCTTCGCTTCGAGGCTCAGCCCCAACCCGCCCGCGGAGAGCTTCGCCTGCATGAACAGCGGCGCTTCCACGAGCAAGAACCCTTCGCCGCTGCGGTACAGAAACACGAACAGCAGCATCCACCAGATCTTCGGCTTCCTGAGAAAATCGATCCACTGATCGACGAAGGTGCTCATCACTTCTGCCGCCCCGCTCGGTCGCCGTGGCACCGAGCCCGTCGGCAAGAAGAAGTAGTGATAAACACCGAGCCCCAAAAGCGTGCTCGCGCCCACGAACAGCGCGTAAGTCCAGGCGGTCTTCGCGTCCAGCCCGCTGCGCTTCTGCAGCGCCCCAGCGATGCCCACGACTACGGCGGTCGCGAAGATTCGCCCCGTGTTCCAGGCCGCCCCTTGCAGCCCGATCCACGCGGCCTGGCGCTTCTTGTCGAGTGACGTGATGTACACGCCATCCACACAGATATCCTGCGTAGCCGAGGCGCAGGCCAACAGCCATAGCAGCCCGATGATGACGTGAAAGTAGTTCGGCAGTCGCAATGCGAACGCCGCGAGGACCAGCAGCGCGGCCATCGCGAACTCCATCACGATCACCCAAAACCGCTTGGTCCGGAACATGTCCAGGAAGCCGGCGTACAACGGCTTCAGCGACCACATGATGCCGATGCTGGCCGTCGCGAGCGTGATCTCGGAATCCTTGTGACCGAGATCTTTGAACAAGGTTCCTGCGACCCAGATCACCATCGCAAACGGAATGCCCTCCGCGAGGTAGGACGAGAGCACCCAAGAGACCGGGTTCCGCGCGCGTGAATCGCTCGTCGAGGGCGCGCTAGCGCGGTCGGGATGGGCACGGCCAGACGCGGGTTCGGTACTCACGCCCCCGACTTATGCGAGTTTCAGGGTAAGCGCCAAGTTGTTTCGGGCATCCTGCGGAGCCGCGCGCGGATCACCGGGTCGGCGCAGCGTGAACTGGGCTGATAACCGGGTCTGCGTTCAGTTGGGATTCGGCACGAAGGGCCAGATCGAAAAGTCTACCGGTGGGGTTTTGCCTTAGAAAGGCTTGTCACCCCGCCTTATCTGGGCAACCGCCGATCTTGCCCAAGAAGTCCTCGGAGCCGCCGAACTCCGCCTTGATTCCTAGC
>JBDTYJ010000161.1:0-12615 GCA_040005755.1 Pseudomonadota bacterium | reverse complement strand
TCCCGGCTGGCTTCGTTGCTCCTCAGTTACATACCTGCAGTATGCGCCTTCGTCGCGCCTCGCCAGCCGGGCGCCTCGGCCGCGATCATCGACCGACTTAGCCATTCGCGGGCCCTTAGCTGTTCGAGGGGCTGCGTTCCGTACGCGGTCGATTCACCACGATCCCATACTCATGCAGGCGATATTGAATGGTGCGTACGCTGATATCGAGAATCTCAGCGGCGCGGCTCGTCGAGCCTTCGGCCGCGTCCAAGGTGGTGAGAATCGCGTATTTTTCCAGCTCGGCGAGCGTCGCTCCGGGGATGCGCACGCCGTCGGGCGAGTCCGGTGCGGCGCTGAAGGGCAAGGAGTCGGCCTCGACCACATTACCTTCGGTGAACACCACGGCCCGCTCCATCGCGTTTTCCAGCTCACGCACGTTGCCCGGCCAGCGGTGGGCCATGAGCTTCGAGCGAGCAGCGCCGCTCAAGCCGTCAATCTGCCGGTGGTTCTCCTGCGCGAACTTGCGTAGGAAGTGCTCGGCCAGTACCACCACGTCTTGACCGCGCAGGCGAAGCGCCGGCATATCGATGTGCACGACGTTCAGGCGATAATAGAGGTCCTCCCGGAACCGCCGCTCGCGCACCTCCGTGGCCAAATCCTTGTTCGTGGCAGCGACCAAGCGCACGTCCACCTTGATGGTTTCGTTCCCGCCCACGCGCTCGAAGCTCTTTTCCTGCAGTACGCGCAGCAGCTTGACCTGAGTTGCGGCGGGAATTTCGCCAATTTCGTCCAGGAATAGCGTGCCACCGTCGGCCTGCTCAAAACGACCGATGCGCCGCCGGTCAGCGCCGGTAAAGGCGCCCTTTTCGTGCCCGAAGAGCTCGCTTTCCAGCAGGCTCTCCGCCAAGGCGGCGCAATGTAGCGATATGAACGGAGCTTTCGAGCGCGGGCTCAGGGCGTGGAGAGCGCGCGCGAGCTCGCCTTTGCCGGTGCCACTCTCGCCCGTGATCAGCACCGTGGCGCGCGCTGGCGCCACTTGCTTGGCCATGGCGTACACGCGCTGCATGGCGGGGCTAGTGCCGAGCAGCCCCTCCAGCCCGCCATGATCACGCGTTCGCAGCTGGCGCCGCAGGTTTTCGGCTTCCGCGGCCAGCTCGCGGCGCTGCAGGGCGCGCTCCACGGCCAATAGCAAAGCGTCGAAGTCGACGGGCTTGGTCAGGTAATCCTCCGCGCCCGCGCGCATGGCCTGAACCGCGGCGGACACGTCACTGAACGCGGTGGTGACAATCGTCGGAATGTCGGGGTACTGCTCGCGCACTTTGGCCACCAGCTGCATGCCATCCATATTCGGCATCTTGAGATCGGTGACGATCAAATTGGGCGCCTTTTCGGCCAGTAAATCCAGCGCGCGTAGCCCGTCGGCCGCGGTTTCTACCTCATAGTTCTCTTGCTCGAGGAGCTTAGCTAGGCCACTGCGCGCGCTCGCTTCATCATCCACGACCAAGATTTTTGCTTTTTTCATGAGCTGCTTCCCGCGTCTCCCAAAGGGAGCTTGATACGAAACGTGGTCTTGCCGGGGCTGCTCGCCACGGTGATGGATCCGTTGTGATCCGTTACGATGCGGTGCGTGATCGCGAGGCCCAGACCGGTGCCGCCTTCTTTAGTCGAGAAGAAAGCATCGAAGATTGGCGCGTCTGCGTTGGGCAGGCCGGGGCCGTCGTCAATGACATCAATCGACAGCTGGCGCGGCTCACGGCGCGCGCGCAAGACAACACTGCCGCCGCCGCCACTCGTGCCGGTCGCCTCCACGCCATTTTGTAGCAAGTTCAGCAATACCTGTGTGAGCTTGGCAGGGTCCGCGTGAAACTCGAGATCCACACTGGGCAAGTCACACGCCAGTGTTACGCCGGCTGCCTCGGCCTGAGTCGCCACCATCGACCGCGCGTGGTCGCACAGCTTGTATAGGCTGACCGGCTTGACCTGGAGTGGCTTTGGGCGAGCGAAGTCTAAGAACTCCGTCACCAAATCGGCCAAGCGCTTGATCTCGTCCGCGACCACTTGCGTGGCCTCCAGCATGTCTTGCTCGCTGCCCTTTCTCTTGATCGCGCGTTGCAAGAACGAGACGTGTAGTTGGGCGCCGTTCAGTGGATTGCGAATCTCGTGCGCTAAACCCGCGGCTAGCGTGCCAATCGCCGCAAGCTTCTCGGCTTGTCGGGTGCGCTCCGCGAGCGCCCGCGCATCGGTCAGGTCTCGGCCGATCGCGAATAACACGACGTCATCACCCTGCTGTTCGCCAGCAAACGCCAGATTCCAAGTGAGGTCGCGGTGCTTACCGGTGCGGGTGCGTAGCACTCCGTCGAGCCATTGAGACGGAGCGCGGCCGCTCAAGCCTTCCCGCAGCTGCTCCGGTAGGTGCGCTGTAGGCTCGTCCGCCACCATGACCGAAAGAAACGGCTGCCCGAGCAGCTGGTCGCGATCAAACCCGCTGACACGCTCCGCTTCACGATTGACCAAGCGAATGACACCCGCGCTATCGAGACCTACGATCAGCACGCTCGCGAGCTCCACCGCGTTGATGTAGCGGTGTTCGGTCCGGGACAGCGCGTCGCCGAGCTCCGAACGCTCGAGGCGCCCCACTTCGCGAATTCGCTCCGAGAATGAGTCCTTGTATGTTTGGAGCATCACCGCGAGCTCCAGATCGAGCACGCGCAGCAGCGCTTCACGGGTTGGCCCCGCGCGCTCGCCGAACTCCCGGTCAGCGATCCTGACCAGCGAGACGCGGATCAGCGCCATTGCGGTCAGCATGTAGCGCTGCGGTAGCCCAATCTTGACGTGGACACGCCCAATCTGCGCAGTTTGCTCGGCGTACGCCTCGTCGTACACGCCGCCGCAAATGCGAGCTAGCCACAGCACCAGGGAACGCTGCAGCCGCTGGATCTGGTCCTCACCAGTGAACACGTCGTGAGCGTCGGAGTGCTCGCGAATGCGATCGTAGAACTCCTGCGCGATCCGCGGGAACTCCGGCGCCGCGCGCTCGCCAAACGCGACTAGCAGCTCCGCGTCACGGGCGTCGAAGCGCACGTACCGCTTGAGCTCCTGAAAGCGTGTCTCCTGGGAACCCGGTAGCATCCTTGACTTGCGACTCTAGCGCAGGTTCGGCCGCGCCCGCGGGGTTGATTTCCGATGCCCGCAGACGTTCGGAGGCTGCCACGTCCGGCAAGACCCGGAGCAGCGCGTCCCGAAGCTTGGAATAGTCGACCGGTTTCGTGAACAGCAGTGGAGGAGGGCTACCGAAGGCCTCTGCCTGCAGCAGGTTGGGATAGCCGGTGACCACCAGTACGGGGAGGCCGGGCCGTTGGGAACGCCCAAAGCGACTCACCGCTGCCGCGTCCGCGTGCGCCGTGGTGAGCTCGGTAACCAGCGCATCCGGAACCGGTTGCTGCGTAAAGCGCGCGATGGCTGCCGCGCCGTCGCGCGCGATTTCGACGGTGAGGCCGTCCTCCCGCAGCATCTCCGCCAGGCGGCGGGTGGTCCGCAGGTCGTCATCGACCAGCAGCACGACCTGCGTTCGGGGAAGTCCATCGGATGACATCAGCGAGACTCATTGCAATTCGCTGGCCAAGGTCCGAACCACGACTTTTCCCGCTTCGTTCAGTGCGTTCGGTCGCGACAGAGCTGGCATTCGAGTAGCCGCGCGACGGGCGTAGCCTGGCCTGACGCGATTCTTTTTCGCCCCGGCGCAGGTTTTGCGCGCGGCAGCAAGCCCACTCCTTGCGGGCCATTTCCCCTTTCCACTTGATCGCGCCCAAAAACCCTCGAGGCACGAGTCTTGCGATGGGCCGGCTTCGCCATGTCTACCCACACCGAGAAATTCAACTACGACGACGCCACGGTGCGCAAGTTCGTCTTCGCAACCGCAGTTTGGGGTGTCGTCGCAACGCTGATCGGCGTGTGGCTCGCCTTGATGCTCGTCATGCCGCAGCTCAATTTCGGGCTGGCGGAGCTCAGCTTTGGTCGCTTGCGCCCGCTGCACACTAACGCTGCCATCTTTGCTTTTGCCGGCAACGCTATCTTCGCGGCTATCTATTACTCGAGTCAGCGCTTGCTGAAGACGCGCATGTTCAGTGATGCGCTGAGCAAGTTTCACTTTTGGGGTTGGCAGGCGATCATCGTTTCGGCGGCACTGACTTTGCCGTTTGGCATCACACAAAGCAAAGAGTACGCGGAGCTGGAGTGGCCAATCGATATTGCGATTGCGGTGGTTTGGGTGGCCTTTGCCGTGAATTTCTTCGGCGCGATCGCCAAGCGGCGCGAGCGGCACATTTACGTAGCGATCTGGTTTTACGTCGCCACCATCATCACCGTCGCGATTCTGCACATCTTCAACAACCTCGCGCTGCCCGTGAGCTTGACCAAGAGCTACGGCATCTACGCCGGCGTGCAGGATGCGTTCATGCAATGGTGGTACGGGCACAACGCAGTCGCGTTCTTCCTGACCACGCCGTTTCTCGGCCTGATGTATTATTTCCTGCCGAAAGCAGCGAACAGGCCGGTGTACTCGTACCGGCTTTCGATTCTGCACTTCTGGTCGTTGGTCTTCATCTACATCTGGGCTGGCCCGCACCACCTGCACTACACGGCGCTGCCGGAGTGGGCGTCCACGCTCGGCATGCTGTTCAGCGTGATGCTCTGGATGCCTTCGTGGGGCGGCATGATCAATGGCCTCATGACCCTTCGCGGCGCCTGGAACAAGGTGTCTGAAGACCCCGTGCTCAAGTTTTTCGTGGTCGGCATCACGTTCTACGGCATGGCCACCTTCGAGGGCCCGCTGCTTTCAGTGAAGAGCGTAAACGCGCTCTCCCACTACACGGACTGGACGATTGCGCACGTGCACAGCGGCGCGCTCGGCTGGAACGGCTTCATGACCTTCGGCATGCTGTACTACCTCACGCCGCGCATCTTCCAAACCAAGCTCTGGTCGAAGAAGTTGGCAGAGATTCACTTTTGGGTCGGGACAATCGGTATCTTGCTATACATCGTCGCGATCTACGCGGCGGGCGTGACGCAAGGACTGATGTGGCGCGCCTTCGATAGCACGGGGCGCCTCGCTTATCCGGATTTCATCGAAACGGTCGTGCGCATTCTGCCGATGTACTGGGTGCGCGTTTTGGGCGGCATTCTGTTCATGTCGGGCATGTTCATGGCGCTCCTCAACATCCTCATGACCTGGCGTTCGCGCCCTGCTCGCTATGAAGAATCGAGCGACGAAGCGGCGCCCTTGGGCGTTTACGTCGGCCCGGTCACCGAGTTCGCGCTGCCCGCGCACAGCACCATTGCCGACACCGGTTTACGCTTGATCTACTTCGTGCAGGCGAAGTGGCATCGGGTGTGGGAGCGGCAGCCGTTGAAGTTCACGATCTGGGTGGCAATCTCCGTCATCGTGGCCTCGTTGTTCGAGGTAGTGCCCACGTTCTTGATTCGTTCCAACATCCCCAGCATCACGGCGGTCAAGCCGTACACGCCGCTCGAGCTCGTGGGTCGAGACGTGTACGTGGCCGAGGGTTGTTACAATTGCCACTCGCAGATGATTCGTCCAATTCGCTCGGAAACCGAGCGCTACGGCGAATATTCGAAGCCTGGGGAGTTCGTGTACGACCATCCATTCCAGTGGGGGTCGCGCCGCATCGGCCCGGATCTGCACCGCATTGGCAACAAGTACCCGTACCTGTGGCACGTGCGCCACATGCAGGACCCGCGCTCGACGACGCCGCAATCGATCATGCCCGCCTACGGCTGGCTGTTCAAAGACGATCTGGACTACTCGAGCATTCAACCGCGCGTGGACGCCATGGCCATGTTGGGCGTCCCGTACGGCGATGCCGTGTTGCACGCCGAGCCCATGGCGCGCGCGCAAGCCCGGCAAATTAGCTTGGAAATCGTCAAGCAAGGCGGCCAGGCTGGGCTCGAAACGAAGAAGATTATCGCGCTCATTGCCTACCTGCAGCGTTTGGGCACGGACATCAAGAAGGTGTCGGCGGGCAGCACGCCCAGTGAAAACAAGGCGGACAACCGCAGCCCAGAAACGAGCATCGAAACCAACCTTGCACCCGCGAAGAGCGCCACGGAGGCCTTCTAGTCATGAAACTCAGCGATGTGATGTCCAACATGCACATGACCATTTACGCCGAGCTGCCGCTGCTGATTTTCGTCGGCATCTTCATCGGCGTGGGCCTGCACCTGCTGCAAGGCCCCAAACACTTCGAAGCCATGCGCACACTGCCGCTCACTGAAGAAGAGAGCACAGAAGGGCACGAGCAATGAGCGCCTCCGAGCACCCGCTGGCTTTGAGTGCGAAAGCCGGCGACGACTCAACCAACGCAGCTTCCAGCAAAGTGCCCGAAGCCCCAGTGATGGACCACGAGTACGATGGCATCCGCGAATACGACAACCCTCTGCCTCGTTGGTGGGTTTGGATGTGGGCAGGCAGCTTCTTCTTCTCGATCGCCTATTTCTTCCACTATCACGTGTCGCACAATGGCACCTCGGTCGCAGAGAGCTACGAGCAGGACATGGCTGAAGCGCGCGAGGCAGAGGCCAAGCAGTCACTCGCCGAGCCGGTGAGTGAGGAATCGCTCGGTAAGTTGCTGGCGAACCCCGCGCTCATGACCGACGCGAAGGGGCTGTTCGGACTGCGCTGCACGCCCTGTCACGGCGCCAATGCGCAAGGCATCATCGGCCCAAATCTGACCGATAATTCCTGGATTCACGGCACAGGGACGCTCAGCGATATCTACGGCGTGGTCGAAGGTGGCGTGGCCAGCAAAGGCATGCCGGCGTGGGGTCGCACGCTGACCCCGATCGAGCTACGCAAAGTGGTGGCGTACGTGGGCACGCTGCGCGGCACGAACGTGCCCGGCAAAGCCCCCGAGGGGACGCCCGTTCCGTGACGGCGGTTCGTGTCGCTCGTTCCTTGCCCAAACCCAAGCCATGAACGCGCCCATCTCAGCCAAACGCGTCCTGCCCACGCTCAACGCGGACGGCACACGTAACCGCATTCACCCGCGCCCGTACGCCGGGCGGCTCATGACTAGGCGGCGCGTCGTGGCGTGGGCGCTCATGGTGCTGTTCATCGGCTTGCCGTTCGTCAACGTTGGCGGCAAGCCCGCCATCCTGCTCGACGTGATGAAGCGCGAGTTCTCGCTCTTCGGTCATACCTACCTGGCAACGGACGGCGTGCTCTTGATGCTCTTGATGCTGAGCATCTTCGCCGTGGTCTTTTGGACCACCGCCTTGGTCGGCCGCGCGTGGTGCGGTTGGGGATGCCCGCAAACCGTGTACATGGAGTTCCTGTTCCGTCCGATCGAACGGCTGTTCGAGGGCACGAGAGAGGCTCAGATCAAGCTCGACAAGAGCGGCCTGAGTGACCGAAGGATTGCGAAAAACATCGTCTTTCTGGGGCTGGCGTTTGGGGTCGCCAATGTCTTCTTGTCCTACTTCGTCGGCGTTCACACGTTGCGCGCCTGGATTACGGAGCCGCCGGCGCAGCATGCCAGTGGCTTTGCGGTGGTGCTGGCCACCACCGGCCTGATGTTTTTCGACTTCGCGTATTTTCGCGAGCAAATGTGCACGGTCATCTGCCCGTACGCGCGTTTGCAATCAGTGTTGCTCGATCGCCGTTCATTGCTGATCGGCTATGACGTTCGCCGAGGCGAACCGCGTAGCAAGGGCAAACAAAAGCCCGGCAATGGCGACTGCATCGATTGCCAAGCCTGCGTCGTGACCTGCCCGACCGGCATCGACATTCGGGAAGGGCTGCAACTGGAGTGCATCGCCTGCGGGCAGTGCGTGGACGCGTGCGACTCGATCATGGCTCGTATCCACAAGCCGAGCGGGCTGATTCGTTACGCCTCGCAAGACGGGCTCGACACGGGCAAGGCATCTCCGCTCGTGCGCACCCGGGTGGTCATCTATTCGGTGCTGCTGCTCGGCCTGCTCATCACCTTGACGGCGTCCGTGCTCACCAAATCAGCCGTGGAGGTGACTATCTTGCGTGGCCTGGGTGCGCCCTTCAGTGAAAGCGGGCCCTCGGTGGTGAATCAGATTCGAATCAAGATCCGAAATCGTTCGGCTGTGCAGCAGAACTACCACGTTGAACTGCCGGGGCTCGCCGCCGCTCAGCTCATTGCGCCGGAGGACCCATTGCTCGTTGGCGCCGGCGAGCAACGCACGACCAGCGTGTTCGTGATGCTGCCGAAAGCCAGCTTCGAGCACGGCGTTCGGGCGGTGCGCTTCCAGGTCACTGATACGCACGGCTTTCGCGCGGAATATCCGTACCAATTGCTCGGCCCCCAAGGATTGACCCGATGACCGACTCAGACAAGAACCCGCGATCCAAGACAGCGAGTTCGCGCTGGGCACTGGTACCGGTGGGCCTGCTCATCACCAGCGTCATCGGGTTTAGTTGGATGGCCATGATTGCCGTTCACGATCCCAATTTCGCGCTGGAGCCCGACTACTACCAGAAGGCGCTCCATTGGGACCAAACCCAGGGTCAGGCGGCGACCAATCAACGCCTCGCGTATCACTTCAGTGTTCCACCTAGCATCACGCTGGATGCGCACGGACGCGCGACATTCTCGCTGAAGCTCACAGACAGCGGTGGCCGACCGATCCGCGGTGCGCGTGTGCTAGCTCAGGCCTTCCCCAACGCCTTCTCCACGGAAATATCGAGCCTCATTTTCCAGGAGCATGAGCCCGGCAGTTACTCGGTCACGCTCAGTGCCAAGCGTGCAGGCGTCTGGGAGCTGCGCTTGGCGGTGGAGAACGGCGCGGATCGCGCGACCGCGATCGAGCGCTGCGAGTTGAGACCGGGGGCGGCGTGAACCGCGAGCTGCTCGTTACTGTTTTCGCCGCGAGCCTGCTGGGCAGCGTGCATTGCGCGGCCATGTGCGGCGGCTTCGTGGCTGTCGCAGGGGAAGGCGTGACCGGCCGCGCGCGGCTGTTCACGCAATTGACCTACAACGCGGGGCGTCTCATCTCGTACCTGACGCTGGGGGCGCTTGCCGGCGCGCTGGGCCACGCGGTGGATCTTGCGGGCAGCGCGGCCGGCATCGGCCGCATCGCAGCAATGATTTCCGGCTCAATCATGATTCTGTGGGGCCTCAGCGCTTTGCTCGAGACGCAGGGCGTTCGCGTCTGGCGCGGGCGCCTGTCCGTCCCGCCGCGCCTCACTCAGGCGCTGGCATCGCTGCGCAATCGCCCGCCGATGTTGCGCGCCCTCGCGCTCGGCTTGGCCACAACGCTGATCCCGTGCGGTTGGCTGTACGCCTTCGCGGTGACCGCAGCAGGCACCGGAAGCCCCGCCCACGGCGCGCTCATCATGGCCGCGTTTTGGGCCGGCAATGCCCCGCTCTTGCTCGGGCTCGGTGTGCTGCTCAATGTTGCGCTCGCTCGGGTTCGTCAGCACGTGCCCGTGCTCAGCGCCGCGGTCATTTTCGGCATTGGTTTATTCACCGTTACCGCGCGCGCCAATCTGCCCGCGTTCGCTGCGTGCGCACTTGCCGGCGAGCTGCACTCGGGCCCCAGCGTGCCCAGCGCGGGCGACTGCCCGTGTCACCGGAAGCGCCATTGATGGCCGCCGTCGTCCTTCCCGGAACGCCTCGTTCGCGCCCGCCCCCGGCGCTCACGGTGATCGCCTGCGCGCATTGCGGGCTGCCGGTGCCGGCGGGCAGAGTCGCGCCGCAAGACTCGCAGCAATTTTGCTGCGACGGCTGCAGCTCCGTGCACGCCGTGCTGAGCGCCGCTGGCCTCACTGACTACTACGCGCATCAAATATCCAGCGACGCCGCACTCGCGTCGCCTCGGCCGACTCTGCGTAAATTCGAGGAGCTGGATGAACCTGCATTTCAGACTCGGCATTGTCAACAACTCGGCGATGGGCTTCGCAGCACGGAGTTGTTTCTGGAGGGCGTGCACTGTTCGGCCTGCGTCTGGCTGGTCGAACGCCTCGGGCGCGTAGTTCCGGCGGTAGTCAATGCCCGTTTCGATTTGACGCGCTCTGTCTTGCAGGTGACCTGGAATGGGGAAGTAGCACCGCTGAGCGCGGTGGCTCGTGCCTTGGATTCGCTCGGCTACTGCCCGCATCCGTCCGGCTCTACGAATGTTGTCGCACAGCAGCGCAAGGGTGACCGCGCTTTGCTGCTGCGCTTGGGGGTGGCTGGCGCAGCGGCGGGCAACGTCATGCTCATGGCTTTGGCGCTTTATTCCGGAAAACCTGCCGGAATGAGTCAAGAATACCTGGCGCTATTTCGCTGGGGCAGCTTCTTGATCGCGACGCCGACCGTGTTCTGGACCGGCAGCGTATTTTTCCGCGGCGCCCTGGCCGCGCTACGCACGCGCACCGCGCACATGGACCTGCCGGTCAGCCTAGGCATTTTGGCGGGTTACTTGGGCAGCGCGAGCAACACGCTGCGCGGGCACGGGGACATCTATTTCGACTCGTTATGTACGCTGATCTTTCTGCTCTTGGTCGGTCGCTACCTGCAGCGCACCCAGCAGCGCCGCTCCGCGAAAGCCAGCCAGCTGATCAGCGCTCTGGCGCCCACGACCGCACGCTTGGTCGAAGCCGACCGGTTGCGAGAAGTTCCCGCGGGCGATGTAGCCGTCGGCGCCATCGTCGAGGTTTTGCCAGGCGAGCGCATTGCGGTCGATGGAGTGGTGACGCAAGGCTTCTCCTCCGTGGATGCCTCGCTCTTGACCGGTGAATCATTGCCGCAAAACGTTGCTGTTGGTGATCGGGTGCACGCGGGCACCACCAATCAGAGCGCAACCCTGCGCGTTCGCGTTGAGAGCGCCGGTGCCGCTACTCGGCTCGGGCGTCTCATGCATAGCGTGGAAACCACGCAGCGTGAACGCGCGCCCATCGTGCGCCTGGCCGATCGGGTGGCGGGTTACTTTGTCGTCGGGATCGTGTTCGTCGCGCTAGCGACACTGCTATTTTGGTGGCACTTCGACGCGGCGCACGCCCTCGATCACACGGTGGCGCTGCTGGTGGTGACCTGTCCGTGTGCGCTGGGCATGGCCACCCCGCTCGCGGTCAGTGCAGCGCTGCGCCAGGCGGCGGCGGCAGGTGTGTTGTTCAAGGGCGGCGAGTTCATTGAAGAGTTGGCGCAGCCAGGCGTGATGGTGTTCGATAAAACAGGCACGCTGACCGAAGGCCGCCTTGATCTCGTCGCTTGGGACGGCGACGAAAGCGTCAAGCCGCTGCTGCGCGCCGCAGAGGCCACCTCGGGTCATCCCATTGCCCGTGCCGTGCAGCGCGCGCTGACTGAAAATGAATTGCTGTGCTGTGATCGGACCGAGCTGCCGAGCGGGCTACGCGCTCGTGTGGCGGACCAGACGGTACTGATGGGGTCTCAGGCGATGATCGGCGCGGAGCTCGGTTCCTTGCCGCTCTGGGCGCTCCGATCCGTCAGAGCGCATGCGACGCTCGGCCGTACTCCGGTCGTGATCGCGGTGGAAAACACCGTGCGCGCCGTGGCTGCCTTTGCCGATCGCGTGCGCCCAGACGCCGCAACGAACCTCAAGCGCTTACACGCGCTCGGCTTCGAACTGCACGTCTTGTCAGGGGATCACCAAGAAGTCGTCGCCGCCGTCGCCGCAGAGCTCGGCGTGCCGCTCAGATCCGCACAGGGCGGGGCCAGCCCCGAGAGCAAACTTGCCTTCGTGGCCGAGTTACGCAAGCGCGCGAAACGCGTGTTCATGGTGGGAGATGGCGTGAACGACGCCGCGGCAATGGCGGCCGCCAACGTCGGGATTGCCGTGCACGGCGGCGCCGAAGCGTGCCTTGCGGCAGCTGATGTGTTTACGACGCGGCCCGGACTGGAGCCCGTGCTGCTCGCGGCAGCAGGCGCGCGACGCACCGTGCGCGTGATCCGCGGTGGCATCGTGCTCTCGCTGGCATACAATTTGGTTGGTATTGGCCTAGCCGTCACGGGGCAGCTCGACCCGCTCCTCGCCGCCGTGTTGATGCCACTCAGTTCGATCACCGTCGTTACACTCGCGATGCGAGCTACGACATTTCGCCACAGGAGCTCGTCGTGAGCATCATTTTTCTGATCTTGCCGATTACGCTAGTCATGTGCGGCGGTGCGGTCGCGGCATTCGCGTGGGCCACCCGCAGCGGGCAATTCGACGACCTCGAAACGCCGGCCATACGCCTGTTGCACGATGACTCGCCGCTGCCCGAAAGGCCGCGCGATATCGCTGCTACCGCGCCGCTTGCCGCGATTGATTCTCAGCGGCTTTCACAATAAGGAATTACGAACAACATGCAATCCAACGCGCGAGAAGACTTCCGCGGGCTCGACGCCTATTTCCGGGCTGCCAACTTCCTCACCATCGCGCAAATCTACCTACTCGACAATCCGCTGCTCCGGGAGCCACTCACCACCCAGCACATCAAGCCGCGGTTGCTCGGGCATTGGGGAACCTCCCCGGGTCTGAATCTCATTTATGCGCATCTGAATCGCGTCATCAAACGTGATGACTTGAACGTGCTGTTCATGGCGGGGCCGGGGCATGGCGGTCCCGCCGTGATCGCCAATACCTACTTGGAGGGCGTGTATTCCGAGG
>JBDTYJ010000160.1:0-12695 GCA_040005755.1 Pseudomonadota bacterium | reverse complement strand
AAAGTCAGGTAGTCCCATGAGACACGGAAATTCAGGTCGTCAGTTTGGCCGCAACTCCGTCGTCGGGAGCTCCGCTCCCTCCCCGCTGAAGTGAATTCAGCGGGGCCCCTCCCTAGGGTTCTGGGGCCCCGACCCCAAAACGATAGTCTCGGCAGTTCCCGTTAGTTAAAGTCAGGTAGTCCCATGAGACACGGAAATTCAGGTCGTCAGTTTGGCCGCAACACGAGTCACCGGCGCGCAATGCTGCGCGCGTTGACGGCAAATCTGGTTGCGCACGAGCGCATCGAGACCACGGATGCGAAGGCCAAAGAGCTGCGTCGTGTCGCGGAGCGCCTCATCACCAAGGCGGTTCGCCTGGGTGAGGTTGCGTACACCCCGCACGACAAGCTGAGCATCGCTGATCGCGCGCGCCGTCAGGCAGCGCAACAGCAGGTCGGCACCTTCCTGCGTCGCTTCCAGGTGACCCAAGATGGCGGCGAAAGCACCAAGGTCGATCTGATCGAGAAGGTGTTCGTCGATCTCGCCAAGCGCTTCAAGAGCCGCCCGGGTGGCTATACGCGCATCATCAAGCTCGGCCGTCGCCGTGGCGACAATGCGCCGATGAGCATGATCGAGTTCGTCGATCAGGGCGAGCCGCGCGCTGCTGCGGAGCCGAAGGTCGCCTCCGACAAGGCGCCCAAGGCAAAGCCGGAAAAGGCTGCTGCCAAGCCGAAAGCCAAGAAGGCCGCCGAGGCGGCGGGCTGAGCCGTTCGGGCAAGGCGCGCAGCGCTTTGCCCGGCTGGTTCATGCTTGAGCGTTTCTACAGCCTACTGTTTCTTGTCAGAGCTCACATCACCCTCGGGTGCTGTGGGCTCATTGGCATTTTGTGCTTCGGCTTCTGACGCCTCAGCACTGAGCGCCATGGCAGCGGGAGCAGCAGCTTGGGTTGGTTCTTGGCTGGGCGCGGTGGGCTGTGCGTGCCGAGCCTCGGGCTCAGGAGGCGCGCCGCTTGCTAGGTCCGCGCTGGGCGTCGGCTTCTCGCTGCCGTCGGTGGTCTCACGGCGCAGCAGCACGAACGCGATGCCACCCAATGCGACGAAGCCAATCGCGCCCGCCGCCAAGTACCGAGAGGAATCGTCCGCGCGTACTTCAGCGCTCTGGAAACGCGACAAATCTCGCTGAGCACGGCTGTTTTTCGGGTCGGCTTCGAGGGCACGACTGAGCAGCGTGCGATCGGCGATGCCGCTCTTCGACAGCGCTTGCGCTTCCAGGGTGAGGCGCAGGCTAATTGCGGTTTTCTCCAACTCGGTGCCCTTACCGAGGCGCTCGGCGCGGCGTAGCGCCGAGAGTAGCTCCGGGCCGCCCTTTTCGGCATTTGTCTGGGCGTATTGCAGGTATGCCGCGGCGAGCTCCTCGTGCTTCGGGTAATCCGGAGTGCGCGTCAGCACTTGATCGAAGGCCTTGCGCATGGCCTCGAGATCGCCGCGCGCGCGGGCCGCGACGCCGGCATCGTACAGTTTGGATACTTCAGCGGAGCGCAGCCTGTCGAACTCGCCGAAGAGCTCGCGCGCGGTGCGCTCCCAGTTCCAATCGCGAGGCGGCTTCTTGCCGACCACATCTTCGTACGTATCGCGCAGCTGCCAGGCTCCCACCTCACCGAACATCGCGATGGCTTGCCGCGATGCCTCGCGGATCTGGGAGCGTTCACTATTGGCGAATGACACCACGATGCGCGCCGCATCCGGATCGCGCACGCGACCATACGCGCGCAGCACGTCCGCCAGCACCTGTAGATCCGTCGTTTGCACGGTTTCGCTGGGAATCGCCTTGCCAAGCGTATCGAGCTCCCGCGCGGCCCACTTGGCGATCTTTTCCGCCGGGTGCCGGCGCGCTTCAATCAACGCGGGTACCGCCCGGTCGCCCAGCGCTTCGAGCTGTAACTGCGTGTCCACACGCAAAAATTCGCCGTAGCGCACGTACACGTCGATCAACCCGCGCACGGCTTCTACGCTGCCGATTTGCGTGAGCATTCGGCTTTCTGCCAGCACCGACACCAGGCTGCACCACAGCTTGGATTTGGGCTCCGCGTGCTCGGCTGCCATCTCCAAGTAATCCGGCGTTTTGACTTTGCCGCGCTTGCCGCTGTCCGCGTTTTCGTCGCGCGCGTCATCGCGGCCTTTCTTGCGAAGTTTCTGGAGCAGCTCCTTCAGATCGTCGTGGTTGGTGCTCTCCGAAGTTGAGGCAAGGCGGAACCGAATCGCGGCCACCGACTTGGCATCGACTTCAAGCGCTTCACGGCGCGCTGCTTCACGTTCGCCTTCGTCCGCCGAGCAGAGCTTGGCCAGGCGCGCGTCCAGCTCTTCCAGGTCAGCCGCTGCGGGTCGCCCGAGCTCGATGCTGGGAATCGCTGGCAATTCCGGCAGTTGCGCCGTCTTGCTCGCGGGCTCCGCCGCTGCCCCCAGCGGGATGAGCAGCGTGCTGCTCGCAACCGCCAAACGATAGACAAGCCGGCGCGCGCGCTCCTTCGAGGCGCGTGCAAAGTGGATGACGAGCCGACGCTCAGTCAGTGATGCGAAAATCCGGAAAGTCACCGGTGAAGCTGCGCCAGCGTGTGTCGACGCGATCCACGCGCGCCGCGCTGGGCCCTTTTTGCGCCCAACCATAGAGCTCGCGAATCGCGACCTCTTCGCCTTCAGCGACGATCTCCACGGAGCCGTCAGCGCGATTTTTCACCCAGCCGGTCACGCCGAGGCGGCGCGCTTCCCGCTGTGCGGACGCGCGGAAGAACACGCCTTGAACGCGACCGCGCACCATCAACTGAAGCTGCTTCAAGGCCATCTTCGTTTCCCGACTGTGGCAACCGCGTGTGGCTCCTAGCCGAGCTTCGCCCAGTGTAGCCGAGACGCCGCCGCACCGCGACATCCACGTCCAGGCAAGAATTTCCCCGCACGCGGCCCCGCGCCCGCGCTCTTTTCCGGGTTTACCGCTGCTGCTGCGGTGCGGTTTTGCGAGTTGGGAGGTGCTGCGGCTCGACCGCGATCGCCCCACTCTCCCGGCGGCCGGGGCTATCGGGACGATTCGGTAGATCTGGGCGGGGGTTTCGTGGTTCGATCCTGAGGTGACCACGGGGAGCGAACCTGTCCAAAACGCCCCCGAAGGGCGGCCTTTGGATCCGGCCGAAGCGCTGCGCCACGAGCGCCGGGTGTCGGCTGCGCTGCGTGAGGTCGGGGTGGCCCTGGGCACGACCTTCGACTTGGACGATTTGCTCGAGCTGATTTTGAGCAAGCTGACCGAGCTGGTCGAGGCCGATCGCGCGACTTTGTACCTGCTGGATGAGGTCAAGAAGGAGCTGGTGAGCCGGCTGGTGGTCGGCGACAAGGTGCGCTCGATTCGCATGAAGCTCGGCCATGGCATCCCCGGCATGGTGGCGCAGACGGGTAAGTCGATTCGGATTCGGGATGCCTACAGCGACCCGCAGTTCGAGCGCGATTGGGACGTGCTGACCGGCTACCGCACGAAGAGCATGCTCGTCGCGCCGCTCAAGAATCACCTGGGCCGGACCATCGGCGTGATTCAGGTGCTGAACAAGCAGGGCGGCCATGAGTTTACGGGTGAAGACGAGTCGATTCTGTCGGCGTTGAGTACGCAGGCGGCGGTCGCGATCGACAACTCGCGCTTGTTCTTGTCCCTGATTCAAAAGAACAAGCAGCTGGTCGACACCACCGAGCAGCTCGAACGCAAATTGCAAGATTTGAGCTTGTTGTTCGAGCTGGAGCGGCGCACCGCGCGCGCGACGACGATCGAAGAGTTGGCGTTGGCGGTGCTCGGGCAATGTGCGGCCGCCTGTGAGGCTCACGGCGCAGGCATGCTGCTCTCCGAGGAGGAATCGGGGGATTTGGTCGAATACGTGCTCGACGCCAAAAACGCCGAGGAATTGCGGCGAATCCCGGTAAAATCCCGAGAGGGCTTCTTGGGTGCTGCAATGGCGCAGCAAGACATTCTCACCGTCGCCAATGCCGGAGTCGACAGCCGTTTCAGCGCGCACATCGAAGGCAGCTTTGGTTTTCCGGTCACTTCAGTGCTGGCGGTGCCCCTCGAGGGTGAGAATTCACCGCTCGGGGCGATCGGGTTGTTCACGCACGAAGGGGGCGGCGCGTTCGACGAAGCGGACGTTTCCCTGCTGCGTTTGGTGAGCGCCAACGTGTCCACCGCGGTGCGCTTGTTCAACGCCAATAAGAGCCGTGAGCGCAGCGAGCGGTTGACGTCCATCGGACGGCTTTTGTCGCAGGTGATTCACGACTTCAAGTCGCCGATGAGCGTGATCAGCGGCTACACGCAGCTGATGGCTGACTCGGACGACCGCCAAGTGCGTGCGGAGTACTCAGAAGAAATTCTGAAGCAATTCGACGTGCTGACTGCCATGCAACGTGAAGTGCTCGAGTTTGCGCGCGGCGAGCGCGCGATTTTCGTGCGCAAAGTGTACTTGAGCAAGTTTTTCTCGGACGTGCGCCGGCAGTTGGCACTCGAGCTCACCGGTCACCCGGTGGAGCTCGAATTCAACGTGGACACCAAGTTGGTCGCGCGCTTCGACGAAGGCCGCGTCGCGCGCGTGGTGCACAACTTGGCGCGCAACGCGATCGAGGCGATGGGCGAGGCGGGCGGCGTGCTCACCATTGGCGCGTCCCTGAGCGGTCAGGACCTGCTGATTTCGGTGAAAGACACGGGCCCCGGTATTCCCCAAGCGATCGAAGGCCAACTGTTCCAGTCATTCGTGACCATGGGCAAGGCGGGCGGCACCGGCCTCGGGCTCGCGATCGTGAAGAAGATCGTGGAGGAACACGGCGGCTCCGTGTCTGTTAGCTCTTCGAGCGCTGGCGCAATCTTCGAGATTCGCTTGCCGCAGCCGGTGCTCGAGGCAGCGCCGGCGGGCAGCAAGAAGCAGACGGTGGCGCGCAAAGGTTCGGTGCGGCCGGCCAAGGGAACTCAGGTCAAGAGTCCGCCGCGATGAGTGGCGAGCGCTCCCTGCCGTTGTTGCCGACTTCATCAAAGGCGCTCGAGACCTGCGGTTATTGCCCCAAATTGTGTCGCTCCACGTGCCCGGTCTCGAACGTTGAGGCGCGCGAGGCGCTGATTCCGTGGGCAAAAATGTCCTCAGCGTGGCTCTCGGCGCGTGGGGACGCGCCGGCCGACGAAAGTCTCGCGCAAACCAGTTGGGGTTGTACCGGCTGCCAGCAATGCACGAGTTTCTGCGAGCATAAGAACCCAGTGGCAGACACGCTGTATCGCGCGCGCGCGATGCACCGCGACGCGGGCCTCTCGCCCGAGCCCGTGCTCGAGAGTGAAGGGCGGCATGGCTTACGGATCGCGGAAGCTGGCGCAACGCTTGGGGAGCTTGCTCGCGAACCGGGCGTGCGCGCGGATGCCAAGGTCGCTCTGCTCGTGGGCTGCGCTTACCTGCGCAAGGCTCGCCCAGAGGCGCGGGCCATCGTCCGTTCGGTGATCGCGCTTTCCGGACCGGTGCGGCTTGTGCCCGGGTGTTGCGGCGCGCCGTTGCTGCATGCTGGGGATCACGCGGGCTTCGAGGCGGCACGGGTGCGCATTGCCGAGCAAACACGCGGCGCGCGCGCATTCGTGGTCGGTGACCCGGGTTGCGCGCTCGTATTGCACGAGCTCGGCGCGCTGCCGTTCGTCACCTTGGCGGCCGAAAATCGCGAGCAATTGTCGAAAATTCCCGATTTCGGGGTGACCGGCCCGGTGCGCTTTCACGACCCGTGCGCGCTCGGGCGCGGCTTGTCGCAGTATGAGGCGCCGCGCGTCGTGCTCGGGCGCGCGCTCGGCCGAAAACCGGATGAGTTCGAAGCGCAGCGCGCGGCTGCGGAGTGCTCGGGTGGCGGTGGCATGCTGCCGGTTTCGATGCCGGAGGCTTCGGCGCGGATTGCGGATGTGCGCTTGGCCGCGCACGCGGAGGCTGGTGGCGGGCTGCTAGTGACGGCGTGCGCCTCGAGTCTGCGTCGGTTTCGCGCCCAAGGGACTGACGCCGTGGACATCGCGAGCGTCATCGAGCGTAGCCTCGGCCTCTCGGATGACTGACGCGCGCTCGCGACGCGTGGAGTTGCGGCAGAGCAAGCGCACGGTTGCGACGCGGGTGCTCGGCTCGTACGCGCTGGTCATGCTCGCGTTTGCCTTGGCCGCTGGCTGGAGCGTGCTGGCGTTGCGCAATGCCGCCCGTGAAGCTCGCCTGATGCGTAGCGGATACTTCCCGCTCGCGCTTTCCGTGCGCGATCTGGTCGCCAAGCAGGATACCTGGAACACCCAGCTCAATCACATTACCGCAGCGCGAAACCCGGCGGATATCCGGATTTGGTTCGATTTGGCGCTGCACATCGGACGGCCGCGCATGTTCGGTGAGGTGCGCGCCGCGATTGCTCGGGCATTCGCCGCCTCCAGTGATGCGAATGCTCGGGAAGTGGGCCAAAAGCTGTCCGCCGATACCAGCGCGATCGAGACGTTCTTGTCCGGCGATGCCGATCGCTTGAGCCGGCTGTTCGAAGCGCTCGAACGCCGTGACGACGGCACCGCCGAGGGCTTGCGTGACGAGCTCGTGGCGCGCGGCTCGCAAGGCTCCACGCGCCTCAATCAGCTCGAACAGACTGCGCTGCGCAACGTGGACCTGTTGCTCGACCGCGCGCATGAGCGCGAGGTGCTGGCAATTCGCCTGCTCGTGGCACTGGCCGCGCTGACGGCCTTGGTCGGCGTGGCGATGGCGCTGTACGCGCGCCGCGTACTCCGACCCCTGGCGCAGGTCACCGAGCGCGCCAAAGCCGTGGCCAGTGGCGATTTGAAGCCGCGTGAGGCCGTTACTTCGAACGACGAGATCGGCGAATTGGCGGCCACGTTCGAAGGCATGGTGTCGGCGATTGCGCGCGCCAATGAAGAGCTGCTCGCGACGGAGCGTTTGGCCACGATCGGGAAGATGGCCGCGCACGTCACGCACGAGATTCGCAATCCTCTTTCTTCGATTGCCTTGAATGTGGAGCTCTTAGAAGACGATCTGGCCCAGGCCAGCGAGGAGTCGCGCGAGCTGCTCAGGGCGATTCGCCGCGAAGTCGAGCGCTTGACCGCGTTGAGCGGACAGTACCTGTCGTTCGCTCGGCGTGGCGCGCAGCGCTTGGAAGTCGAAGATTTGCGTGAGGTGGTGAGCGAAGCGGCGGAGTTCATGCGCCGTGAGCTCGAGACGCAAGGGGTCTCGCTCGAGGTGAACAGCGCCGATGCGCCGATCCCCGCGCGCGTGGATGAAGCGCAAATCAAACAGGCTTTGTATAACTTGATGCGTAACGCCCGTGAGGCCATGCCCACCGGTGGTCGGATTAGGGTCTCCGTCTCGGCTGGCGCGGGCGGCGGTTCTGACATCGTGATCGAAGACGAAGGTGTTGGCTTGGACGAAGCGACGCGAGCTCGCTTGTTCGAGCCGTTCTTCACCACCAAGAGCAATGGCACGGGTTTGGGCTTGGCGATCACTCGTCAGATTATCGAGGCGCACGGAGGTAGCATTGCGTTCGAGCCGCGTGATCCGCGCGGCACTCGGATCTGGATTCATTTGGCGTCGAACGACGCGGCGTCGGGAGCGCGCCAAACGGCCTAGTGCGAGTCGGCGACGTGCGAACGCGGTACTGCCGACACCACTGAATCGAGATTAGCCCGCGATGCGCTCGGCTTCGTCCAGACGGTCGTTGACGAGCTTCAGCAAGATGGCACGCAGGGCTTGGACCGCTCGGGCGCGATGGCTGATCTCGTTCTTGGCGAGTTCGGAGAGCTCCGCCATGGCTTTGCCATCGTGGCCGGCCACGACGAACAGCGGGTCGTAGCCGAAGCCGCCCTGACCGCGGGGAGCGCGCGCAATGCTGCCCTCGCACGAGCCCTCGGCGACGTGTACGTCCGAATCCTGCCAGGGATTCACTAGCGCGAGTACACAACGGAAGCGCGCACCGCGCGCGCCCTCTTCGACGTCCGAAAGCTCACGCAGGAGGGCGGCGTTATTTTCGGCGTCTGTCGCTCGTTCGTGCGCGAACCGCGCGGAGCGCACCCCGGGGCGCCCGGCCAGCGCGTCCACCTCCAGCCCACTGTCGTCAGCCAATGCGTAGGTGCGCGTCGCTTTGGCGATGGCCCGCGCTTTGATCAGCGCGTTGGCTTCGAAGGTCGCGCCATCTTCGACGATGGTCGGCTGCTCACCGAGCACCTCCGCGCCGGACAAAAACTGAATCGGCAAGTCCGCGAGCAGCGCGCGGAGCTCCTGAATTTTCCCGTGATTGGAGGTCGCAAGGACAATCGTTAGGAGCTCGTGCATGCGCGTGCGTCGAGCTTAGCGCTTACTGCCGAACACGTCGAAATTGCCACCGAGCGTGAAGGTTGCCCAGGCGTGCCCGTCCGCTTCATCCTGCCCATGAAACTGATCGGCGACCCCGTTGTGGCTGGCGCGTTCAATCTTACCGAATGAGCCCACTCCCAAAGTGAACATGGGCGACATTGAGAAAAAGCGGTTCACGCGGAACTCGGCACCGAGCCCGAGCCGCGCTTCGAACGGCGCTTCAGTGAACTGAATCTCACTGCCCTCATAAGCAACGCGTGCGCGGCGGTAGCCGACGGCCAGCTCGGTGATGAAGCCCACTCGGTCGGGGTTGGAGGTGGCGCGAATGCCGAGGCCCCAGAAGTCGGTATCACCGTGTTTGGATTTGCCGATCGAGCTGTTGTCCGGGTCGCCGCGGCCGGAGCCGAGTCGAGCGCGCTCCCAGAGCGCGAAGACATTGTAGTTGCGCGACAAACGCGCGCCCGCGTCGAGCTCGAACATGGGCCCGCTGCCGACGTAATTGCGCCAGGGCACGCCTTTTAGGTTCACGTTGCCCGCGTTGTCTGGCGTGGCACGCGCGAAGGCGCTCCCGAACGGAATGAAGACACCAATGCGTGCGCCGAGCCAGAGCGCAGTCCGCGGCGCAATGTGGTGCGGCTCGGGCGGCGGCGGCGGTTCGAACACTGGCTCCCCAGGAGGGTAGAAGCCAGGCGGTGGCGGCTCGAAGATGGGCGTCTCGTTGGGGCTCGGCGGCGGCGGCGGCGGCCCGGGCGGACCAGCCACAGGAGGACCGTTCGGTGCGGAATCAGGAGACGGCGCGCTGGGCGCTAAGGGTGCAGCGCCGGCCGGAGGCTCACTGGGCGGCGCGGACGGTTCCACATAATACCCAGGCGGCGGCGCATCGCCCGCGTTGGGCGCCCCGACCGGCGGCGCCGGCGTTGGTTTTGGGGCCGCCGGTGCGTTGCTCGTTGCCGGCGTGCTCGCCGCACCCGGGGCTGCCGCTGCGACGTGACCAATAGCTAGAAAAATTGCCCCGAGAGCACAGCTCCCAAGCCTGCGCAGGCGCCCGCGCGGCGCAGAAACCAACGGCCCAAACACGCTCATTCGTCCACGATAGCACGCACTTCGCCCCGCAGATTGACCCCCAACCGAACGCCATGCTAAGCGACCGCCGCTCGCGAGTAACTCGGAGCATTTGTGCAGCAATACTGGAAAGGTACTGGCCGATACGCAACTGTCGGTCTAGAGCTCGCGGCCAGCGTTCTGATCGGGCTGTTCTTCGGACAGTGGCTCGACAAGAAGTTCGGCGCGCACGGCATCCTCACTCTGGTTGGGCTCGCATACGGTGTGGCAGCGGCAACGCGTGTGGTGTGGCGAGCGCTAAAGAGCGCGAACCGCGAAGCAGAAGCGGAAGAGCTCGCAGAGCGCGAAGCCCGAAAGAAATTCAACGAAGATGGCACGAGAAAGCACTGACGAAAACGGCACCGCGACCGCGCTGTGGGCCGTAGCCGTGGTCGGCGCGGTGCTCGCCGTTGCCGCGCCGTTCGCGCTCGGTGCGCATAGCCGGCTGAGCGTTCTGCTCGGAGCCGGGCTCGCGGTGTTCAACCTTTGGGCGGTGGTTCGCGTGGTGCGGGCCTTCCTGTATCCGGCCGGCGTGCGCGCCCCATGGATCCTGCTCGCATTATTCAAGCTCACGGTGTTGTTCGTGGGCGTTTGGTTTCTGGTTCGCAGCGGCTCCGCACAGGTGCTGCCGCTCTTGATTGGTTATGCCGCCCTGCCGCTGGGGATCGTGGTTTCGCAGCTGAAAACGGCTGCCCCGGCGCCTGGACAAGGTTAAAATATGCCCGAGCATACATCCTGGTTGACGCTTCTTTTCAGCTACATGCACGACACGCTGGAGGCGAACGCGCACGCGCTAGGGACCTCCGTGCTCAAGCATGAAGAGCCCACCTGGCGCAGCTTCGAGCCAATCGGTGCCGCCTTGTTGGTTGCGCTGATCGTGCTGCTCATTGCCGGCGCGGTGAGTTCGCAGCTGAAGAATACGGACCAAGCCGTGATTCCGGAGGACCGGCTCACGCTGCGCACGTTCATCGAAGCGTTCCTCAGCTACTTCTATGATCTCGCCAAGAGCGTGATGGACGCCGAGCGCGCCAAGAAGTACTTCCCGCTCGTCGCTACATCCGCCCTGTTCGTGTTCTTCTCGAACGTGCTGGCGTTGGTGCCGGGCTTTCCGGTCGCCACCAGCAGCCTGAGCGTTACGCTCGGTTGCGCATTGGTCGTTTTCGTGTGCTTCAACGTATACGGCTTGGCAACCAATGGCTGGGCTTATGTCGCGCACCTAGCAGGGCCCGCCTGGTACCTGTGGTGGCTCATCTTCCCGATTGAGGTCATCGGCCTGTGCGTGCGGCCGGTCACGCTCGCCGTTCGTTTATTCCTCAACATGTCGGTCGACCATCTGATCCTCGGGATTTTCTTGGGTTTGATCTCGGTGCTCGTTCCGATCCCCCTGATGGTCCTGGGCGTGTTGATCGTCCTGATTCAGACCCTCGTCTTCACGCTACTGACTTGCATCTACATTGGGCTGGCTACCGAGCACGAAGCGCACTAGAGCAGCCGTAACTTTATGCGAGGCCATGCATTCCTCGCCGCACGGGTAAATTAAGGAGTCGATGATTATGTCTAAGAAGAATGTGGCGCTGGCCATTGCGTTGTTCACCCTGATCCCGTCCTCCGCGTTCGCGCAAGCCACTGACGCCGCAGGCAGCTCTGCCGGTTCGGCCTTGGCGATCGGTGCGGCCATCGCGATCGGTCTCGCTGCTCTCGGTGGCACGCTCGGTCAGGGCCGCGCTGCTGCTGCTGCGCTCGAAGGCATCGCCCGCAACCCGGGCGCCGCCTCGCGCATTCAGACCCCGATGATTCTCGGTCTGGCGCTGATCGAGTCGCTCGTGCTGTTCGCGTGGGCTATCGCGTTCTTGCTCCTGAACAAGATCTGAGCGGAAACCACCGCGCTGGTCCGTGTTGTGCTCAGCGCACGCGGATCAGCGTTCCCGGCTCGTAGCTAGTCGGCAGGGCCGCGGTCCATCCAGATGGGAGCCTTGGGCTGGTCCACGTGAACAGGTGCTCGGCATCCAGCGGCGTCAGGTTGACGCAGCCGTGGCTGTGCTTGGTACCGAACGCGTGATGCCAAAACGTGCCGTGCAGGCCGTAGCCGCGCTCGAAGTACATGACCCAAGGCACTGCCTGAATGGCGTAGTTCTCGGCGGCCGACTCGTCGTCTAGGTTGTCCATGTTGCTGGTACGCAGCTTCACCCAGATACGGTGAATCCCCCGGGGAGTGGCCAGCTCCGAACCTTCGTTGCCGCGGCCAGTCGAGGTCAGCGTGGCGAACTCCGGGCGCTCGCCGACGTACGCCGTCAGGATCTGGCTCGCGATGTCGACGTCGAGCCAACGCTCGCCAGGGCGGAGCTCACTCGGCAAAACTGCGCTGGTTGGCGCGCGCGCGTCGCGATCCCCGACCCACGCATTCTCCGCGTAGCGGTACCAGTGGTGCCCGGCGAGCTCGCGTCGTTCGAGCACTGACAGCTCTTGGAACGGCGCGAGCTTGAGCGCGCGATCCCTGGGGCCGTTGGGCGCGCGCGAGCCGAGCACGTTCGTGCCCACCACCCAGGCCACGTTCAGCGTGTCGGTGAGCTTCCGCCCGTGAAATGCAAAGGGCGCCACGGGATTGAGGGCCTGCATCGGCACCCACAGGCCCTCGGTCGTAAGCCCAAACGAATTGCCCTCGGCGTTGTTACCGACGCGCACCACGGCCACGCCGAAGCCCTTCAAGAGCTGCCCGTCGGGGACGCCGTCTTCAGCGGTTTGCAGGTCGCGGTAGCCGAGCGCGCCGTCGGAGCCGACGAAGTGGTAGCGGTACGGTAGCCCGTCGTGGGCGCGGGGCAGCGTCGGTTCCTCCGCGTCCGGTCCGGCTTCGGACAATTGCGCGCCGTCCTCACACAGCCAGGCGAGGGGGCCAACGAGCAGGAAGCGCCCAACACAGCCCGGGCCGTGCTTGGCTGCGAACACTGGCAACCGAGCGCCGCGCGCCACCGCGCCGCGGCGCTTTTCGGCCGTACTCGGACTTTGATACAAGGGTTCGTCTGCGCGCGTCACTTCCGCGCTGCGAACCCAGGCGGGCATCGGCATGTCGCCCGGAGCCGTCCAGGCCCGCAGTTCCGCGCGCGGTTGCGCGCTCAGCGCTCGCGCGCCGAGCGCGCCGCACGCGAACGCTAGCGCGAAGCCGAGCGCTCGGCGTGTCACTGAAACGAGAAACGCAGCTCGTGGTCGCACACCTTGAAGGTATCGCCGTCGCTGATCACTTTGCGCTGCACGC
>JBDTYJ010000159.1:0-12714 GCA_040005755.1 Pseudomonadota bacterium | reverse complement strand
TGTGCGTCGCTATTTCCAGCTGATTCGGCCGAGAGAATGAAGCTTTCGAGCCACGCTAACCCTGAGGAGACCGAGAATGTCGGATGCCGATCAAGCGCGCGAAGAGGTCAGTGAATTTCAAAAGCAAATCGGCGCGCTGCGCGAGGAGATCGGGCGAGTCATCGTCGGCAATCGCGAGGTGATTGATGGCGTGCTGTCATGCATGCTCGGCTCCTCGCACGCTCTGCTTGAGGGCGTGCCAGGCCTCGGCAAAACGATGCTCGTTCGCACGCTCGCCGGCGTACTGGGCTTGGAGTTTTCGCGCATTCAGTTCACGCCCGATCTCATGCCGGCCGACATCATCGGCACGGTGGTTTTGGATGAAGGCGCTGCGGGCGCGCGCACGCTGGAGTTTCGGCGCGGTCCAATTTTCGCGAACATCGTTTTGGCAGATGAGGTGAATCGCGCGACGCCCAAGACTCAGAGCGCGCTCCTGGAGGCGATGCAGGAGCACCGCGTGACCGTGGGCCGTACTACCCACGTGATCGAGGAACCCTATTTCGTGCTGGCCACGCAAAATCCACTAGAAATGGAGGGCACCTACCCGCTTCCCGAAGCGCAGTTGGATCGCTTTTTCTTCAAACTGGAGGTGCCGTTCCCGTCGCGCGATGAGCTGCATTCGATCATCGATCGGACGACGACCGCGCAACACGCGGAGGTTCGGCGCGTGCTCAGCCGCGAGCAAATCTTGAACATGCAAGGCTTAGTGCGGCGTGTGCCGGTCGCGCGTCATGTTCAAGACTACGCCATTCGCGTGCTGATGGCGACGCACCCGAGCGGGGACGAAGCCCCGGATTTGGTGAAACGCTTCGTTCGCACCGGAGCCTCGCCGCGTGGCGCGCAGGCCATGTTGCTCGGAGCCAAGGTGCGCGCGCTGTTCGATGGGCGCTTCGCCGCTTCCATCGAAGACGTGAAGGCGACGGCCCTGGCGGCGCTGCGCCACCGCGTATTACTCAGCTTCGAAGGCGAAGCCGAGGGCGTGGTCTCGGATCGCGTCATCACGGAAATTCTCAAGAAGCTGCCGCAGACCAAGGAATAGACGTTTCCGTGGGCTTTTTTGATCTATTTCGTCGTGACCCGAGCGCACGTTTGGGTCCGCACAAGCGCCGCTCGCCGCAGCTGTTCGACGATCAGTTTCAGCGCAAACTCGAAATGCTCGCGCTCGTGAGCCGTCGCGTGTTTGCGGGTCGATTGCGGGCCGAACGTCGAAGCAAGAAGAAAGGCAGTGGCATCGAGTTCGCTGACCACCGCGACTACACCGCTGGGGACGACTTTCGCTCGGTGGATTGGAACGTGTACCAGCGCTTCGGGAAGTTGCTGGTGCGCTTGTATGAAGAAGAAGAAGATCTCAGCATCTACCTGATCGTGGATTGTTCGACGTCCATGGCTTTCGGCGATCGCAAAAAGTTCGACCAGGCGCGGCGGCTGTGTGCGGCCTTGGCCTACGTGGGGCTGGCGAACCTCGATCGCGTCACGGTGGTGGCCGTGAATGACGGCGTGGTGTCGCGGATGCCGACCACGCGCGGAAAGGGCCGTATTTTCAAGGTCTTCGAGTTCCTGAGGCAGCTGGAACCCTCGGGCGTGACGGATCTAGGTTCGGCCCTCAAAACCTTCGTCGCGCAGCACAAACGTCGCGGCTTGGCCGTGCTGTTCAGCGACTTGTACGACCCGGCGGGTTTCGAAGCGGGCATCAACGTGCTGCGCTTCAACAAGTTCGAACCCTACGTGGTCGAGTTGGTCGACCCCGCGGAAGCACGCCCCACACTCAAGGGCGACGTACGCATCTACGACTGTGAAACGGGTGAAGAGCGCGAGCTGACGATCACCGAAGGCATGCTGGATAAAATGCAGCGCGCTGTGGCCGATTATCGTTCGGGCATCGAGCGTTTCTGCGCGCAGAAGCAGGTTCCGTATTTCCCGGCGGACGTGAACATCCCGTTCGATGAGCTCGTGCTGCGCGTGTTCCGGCGCGGAGGCTTTTTGCGCTGATGACGTTCGCGGGCTTACCTTTAGCTCAGCTGCTCATGATAGCGGGCGGCGCTCTGGCCGCGACCGTGGCGCTGTACATCTTGAAGCTGCGTCGCCGCGCCGTTCCGGTGCCTTTTGCACGCATCTGGGACGCCGTTTTCCGGGATCGGCAAGCAACCGAGCTGTTCTCGAAGCTTCGCCGCCTGCTCTCGCTGTTGTTTCAATTGGCGCTCTTGGCGCTGCTAATTTTCGCGCTCGGCGACCCGAGGCGCAAGACGTCGGTCTTGGACGGACGGCACATCGTGGTGCTGGTGGACGCGAGCGCATCCATGAAGGCAATCGACGTGAAGCCGAACCGCATCGAAGCCGCGAAAGCCGAGGTTCGCAAGCTCGTGCGCGGCCTAGGCGGGGCGGATCGAGCGCTGGTCGTGGAGATGGGCTCACTGCCGAGCCCGCTTTCCACCATGAGCTCGGATGTCACCGAGTTGGATCCGGCCATCAACGCGCTCTCCGCCTCGGACACGCGCGCGGATCTGGAGCGCGGGTTGTCGTTCGCCGTGGACAGCCTGCGCGGCTTGCCCAAGGCCGAGGTGGACGTGGTGAGTGACGGCGTTCTCGGCGACGTGGGCGAGATCGCCAAGCGCGTGGATCTGCGCGGCATCAGCGTGAAGTACTTGCCGATCGGGAAATCCGGCACGAACTTGGCAATTTCTGAGTTTTCTGTGCGTCGCTACCCGTTGGATAAATCCCGCTCCGAGGTGATGCTCGAAGTTGCGAATACCAACGACAAGCCCGCGCAAGTAGAGCTCACGCTGCTCGGTGACGGCACGGTGATCGATGTGAGCCGTTTCGCTCTCGCCCCGAACGAAAAGCTGCCGCGCTACTATCAAGATCTTGCCGGTGCCAGCCGCACGCTCGAAGCCAAGATCCGCTTCGCCGATGGCCGCTCGGACGACCTGCCTGCAGACGACCACGCATACGCGCTGATGCCGGAGCGCCACCGCGCGCGCGTCTTAGTGATTTCCAAGGGCAACACCTATCTGGAAGCCGCGCTCTTGCTGGACGAGTACCTGGACGTGACGAGCGTGCTCCCCGGTCATACGATCCCGAGCGAACACTTCGACGTTGCGATCTTGGACGGCGTTGCCGACACCCTCCCTGACAGTGTTGCGGCGGCGCTGTACCTGAGCCCGCCGGAGGCAGGTTCGCCGCTCAAATTGGGAGCCACCTTGAGCGACTTTGGCTTCGACACTTGGGACAAAAAGAGCCAGATTTTGCGGTTCTTGGCGCTCGGTGACGTGCAAGTCGCGAGCGGGCGAGCGTTGATCCCCACGCCTTCGGACCACGTGCTTGGGGCAAGCGAGCAAGGACCGATTTTGGTCTCGGGTGCGCGCGCGGGGCGGCCGTTCGTTGTGCTCGGCTTCGACCCGCGCAGTTCGGATCTGGTGCTGCGTGTGGCGTGGCCGTTGTTCGTGCTGAACAGCATCAATGCCTTCATCGAAGAAGATACGGGGTACGTGTCCTCTTTCCGCACGGGTGACGTCTGGCGCGTGCCCGTCCCGAGTTCGGCGGAGTCTGCCACGGTCATCGATCCGACGGGTTTTCGCCACACCGTGCCCGTGAAAGAAGGCCGCGCGGTGTACCTGGGTGAGCTGGCTGGGTTTTACAAGCTCGTCACTGGTTCGGGCGTGGATGCCACGACCAGCGAGTTTGCCGCCAATCTGTCGGATTTGGCAGAAAGCCGGATCACTCCCGCCCGCGAGCTGGCGCTGGGCGCGCAAAAGGCCAGCCCCGTGAGCATCGGCGTGCCCGGCTCGAAGCGGGAGCCTTGGGTATACTTGCTGGCGGCGGCGATCATGCTCTCGGTGATCGAATGGATCACGTACCACCGGCGGGTGACCGTGTGATGCCACAGCGCGCCTTAGCGAGGCTTGTTTGGGGGGGGCTCATCGCGGCCGTCAGCGTCATTCTAGTGGTCGCGTATCGGCACTATGTGCTCGCCGCGAGTGCGGAAGGCTCGTTCCGTTGGCTGCGCGACGGCATTCACTATCAACTACTTGAGCCGGGCGCGCTGGGCGTGCTGCTCGTTACGCCGCTGTTGTTGCTCGTCTTGGGTCGCTCGTTGGCGGATCTACCGTGGCCCCAGCGCGCGTTGTCATTGCTGTTTCGCGTTGCGTTCTTGGGGCTGCTCGGGCTTGGTTTGGCGCGCTTGGTTCGTTCGGAAGAGACGCACAAGGTGTGCACGGTGCTCTTGGTCGACGTGAGCGACTCCGTGCCCGACGAGGCCTTGGCCGACGCGGGCAAGAGCATCGAAGCGTACGCGCGCGCCAAGGGCGAAAGCGACCAGCTGAAAGTGGTGACGTTCGCGGAACGCCCGCGGCTCATCGACCTGTATCAGGGCGACAAGCTGGTGATCCCTGCGGCTCGCGCGCTGCGCCACCGCGCAGCCGACGGAAAACGCCTGACCGCGGGCACGGATATCCGCGCCGCGCTGGCGCTCTCGTACGGCGTATTTCCGCCCGGTTTTCTCAAACGGGACGTGCTGCTGAGTGACGGCCTAGAGACGGACGGGGACCTGCTTGCGGAGGCAAACCGCGCGCGCGGCTTCGGTGTCACCCTGTACGCCATTCCATACCGGCGCCCGCCCCCGGGCGAGGTAGCGGTGCGCGCACTTTCGGTCCCGGACAAAGTCGACATCGGGCAAACATTCGAGATCGCCGCGGATATTTATGCCAGCCGCGCGACGCACGCGAAGGCGCGCTTGTTTCAAGGCGAGGCGCTGAACGGCTTGGACGGCGTGCGAGAACTTGAGCTCGTTCCGGGGCGGAACGAGCTCAAGTTCAAGTCTGTGGTTCGTGTCGGCGGGGAAGTAACCTACGCGCTTCGGCTGTCGGAGGTTCAGGATGACACGTTCAAGGACAACAACGCTTTCAGCGTCACTGTCGACGTGCCCGGGCGACCGACGGTCCTGTACGTTGAGGGCCAGCCGCAGCGCGCGAGCTACTTGATGAGCGCGCTGAACGCGCAGCAATTCGACGTTGACCTGCGCACCGCTTCCGCCTTCCCGGCTTCCTTGCGCGAGCTCGAGCGTTACGACTTTCTGATCGTTTCCGACGTCCCGGCGGAGGCGTTCCCGGTGCCTGCGCAAGAGCTCGTCGAGCGCTACGTGCGAGACATGGGCGGCGGTTTCTTGTTCGCCGGGGGTGAAGCTGGCTACGGCTTGGGCGGCTGGGCACACACCACGATTGAGCGGCTGTTGCCGGTGCGCATGGACGCCGAGCACCGCAAAGAGATGCCCGGCGTGGCCATGGTCTTGGCCATCGATCGCTCGGGCTCGATGACCGGGCAGCCCATCGAGATGGCGAAAGCTGCCTGCAAAGCCACTTTATCCACACTGCAGGGTGATGATTTGTTGGAGGTGATCGCCTTCGACTCCACTCCGATTCGATATGTGAAGATGCAGCCTGCCCGCTATCGCAGCCGAATTCAAAACGACATTCAGCGCATTCAGCCCGGGGGCGGCACCGAGATCTTTTCCAGCCTGGACATGGCCTATCAGGATTTGTCCGTCGTTCAGGCTCGCAAGAAGCACGTGATCCTACTGACGGACGGGCAAGCGCCAGCGCAGGGCATCAAGGACTTGGTGCAGGCAATGCTCTCCGAGTCGATCACGGTGACTACCGTGGGCTTGGGTGAAGGAACGAACCAGGATTTGTTGCGGCTGATCGCCGATACGGGAGGCGGGCGCTTCCATGCGGTACCGGACCCGAACAGCCTGCCCAAGATCTTCACTCGCGAAACGGAGCTGATCGCGCAACAAGCAGCAGTCGAGGACTGGTTCTCCGTGCAGCAGGCCGCGCCAGCCGATTTCTTGAAGGGAATTGCCATCAACGCGGCCCCGCTGTTGCACGGTTATGTGGCCACGCAGCTCAAGCCGGCGCCCGCGCAGCTCATTCTACAGAGCGACCGCGGGGATCCGATTCTAGCGCGCTGGCGCGCCGGGCTCGGGTGGGCGTTGGCCTGGACGAGCGACGTGAAAAACAACTGGTCGATCGATTGGCTGCGCTGGTCGGGCTTTCCGAAGTTTTGGGGCCAGCTGGTGCGTGAGCACATGCGGGTCAAGCATCGCCGCGAGCTAGACATGAAGACCGAGATGCTCGGCTCCGATGTGCACGCGGTGGTCGATGCCTTCACGGCCGACGAGCGCTTCGACAACGGCATCGTCTCCAAGCTGATCGTGACGGGGCCGGGTAGCGCAGGCTCTCGGCGCGAGGTCGCCATGCGCCAGACCGCGCCCGGTCGTTACGAGGCGACTTTCCCGCTCGATCAGTACGGTTCGTTCTTACTCCGTGCGGAGCACGCAAAAGTTGGCGAAAACGGCGAGTTGAAGCCGCTCGCTACGAGCTACGGTCACGTCACGAACCCCTACCCGCGTGAATATGCGAGCTTCGATCCAGATCTCGAGCGCCTGAGGCGCGCCGCGATCGCCGGCGGCGGCTCGGTTGATCCGGAACCATCACGAGTCTTCGACCCCGCGGGGCAAAAGATCGTGTCGTACCGGCCGCTCTGGAATCGCTTCGTGCTGGCGGCGATTGTCTTGTTCTTGCTCGATCTTTTGGTGAGGCGCGTGCGGCTCTTCGATCGCAAGTTCTTGCCACGTCGGCGCTGAGGTTACCTCATTGCGCCGGGGTTGCGCTGGCCTCGTCGCCAGTGCACTTGCCCCACTTGCCATCGGTGCACTCTTGCATGCCGGTCGAGCACCACACGTAGTCACCCGCGACGCGCTTCACCCGGCCACAATCGATGAGATCATGGGGGATATCACAGGGGCAGCCTTGCTCGTGGTTCGCGCAGGCAACCGGAGCATCGGGCGCGGCCATGGGCTGCGCGTCCGCTGGGCTCAGCATGGGTGGGTTTTGATCGTCTGCGCCGGAACAACCAACTTCCAGCGAGGCACAAAGTCCCAAAGTGGCCAGCAGTAAAACGCGACGGATCATGTGACGCTCCGAAACATGGAACGGGCGCCAGTGGGGTGCGGCTTAAGTAGGCATCGCCGAGGTCACGCCGTTTGGTGCGAACGAAACGGACACGTACGGCGACGTATTCGCGTTAGTCTTTTTCGACCACGACGTCGCTGTCGGCGTCTGAATACAAGTGATTACACGAGGCGTTCGGGGCGGCGCCGCGTCGTGCTCCGAGGTTCACCAGGTCATACAGGGGAGAGCTGGGCAGACTTGCGGCTCGAAAGCGGCCCTCCTCCTGCATGGTTTCCTCGTTGAAGTAGAACAATGTGCGCGGGTCTGCGGAAAGTCCGGTCGGCAAACGGCGGGTGGTTGGGCCGCCATCGAGCAATTTGGCTTGGAGTTGGCGGGGCGCGCTCCACGGGGCACTACCCACGCGGGTCGAGTAGACGACGGTGGAAGCCGCGTCTAGGTAGGCTGAATTGAAGATGAGCTGATCGTCTCCGCCTGAGACAACGGGCGCAGCGTAGATCTTGCCTGTGTACAAGGCGTCGCCGTTGACGCCCGAGAACGCGGTCTCATCCACCTCGCCAGAAAATGTTTGCTCGCGCGTTGCGCGCGTCAGCTCGCCGAGCTTCTTCTGATCCGGATCGCTCACTAGCAGCAAGCGCTTGCCGTCTGCACTCAGGCTTGCCCCGTGGAGCGCGCTCCAACCTGCGGGTAACGTTACGGGTGTGATGGCGCTAAACGGCGCAGTTTGGCTCGCGCGATGGGCGACGTACAGCGTTCCTGCGCGCAGAAAGGCCAAATCAAGCTCATCCAGAGTGATCGAAAGCAGTGTCTCCGCGGCCGGACTGCTCACGCCTTCGAGCGGGCTGGCCGCCGCCCAGTGCGGCATTTGCGAGCACGTTGCAGGGCCGGGCGTGGGCGCGCTGCCTCCGACTTCCAGGGTTGGCGCGGCGGCGTCACCGCCGTTCCCGGCCTCGCCGCCTGCGTTTCGACTCCCGCCTGCGTTTTCCGTCTCGCCGCCAGCGCCAGCACCGCCGCTGTCGATCCCGGCGAGCCCGGCCGAGTCGACGCTCCCGGCGTTTCCGTTACTCACCCCGCCCGTGTCTTGCACGCGCGATGGGTGCTGACTGTCCGAGGAGCAAGCGCTGAACGCGCAAGACAACGCAGCGCATAACGCCAACGAACGCTGCACCGGGGTCCCCGCCTGCGCCTTCATTCGGCTGGAACGCAACTGTAGCTCTGGCGCCAATGGAGCAAGACTGGGCTCAGCGTGTGTTCATCATTAGCCAGGAAACGCACGGTGACCTTCAGATATGCCTGGGACTTCAGTTGCTTCATGCTGGTGGCTAGCGCGTCCGAAACAGCTGCGCCGACCCAAGTGGTGGGGTTCGAAGTGGTGATGTCCGCCAAGTGAACCACGTCGGGAGAGGTGTTTGGGTTGGGCGCAACGGGGAGGGTCTGGAACATGGTTGGATCCGCTTCGGTTTCGGCGAAGACTTCCAGCTTGGAGTTGCTGGGCGGTGTCTGCGCTTTCCAATCGAAGAAGCGCCAGACCACCTTTGTGCCGTCCGGGCAATCCGACTGATAGACGCGCTCGTAGTTCACGTAACCAATGGCCAGCACCGGAGGCGGCTTTTGGCAAGCAGCGGCGACGCAGACTAGCCCTGGGCAACAGTCGGACGCCGCACCGCACGAGCCGGAAAGGCCAGAGCACACCGGCGGCAGTGCCTGGCAGTGGCGCGTGGGCGGGTTGGCGAGCGGCGTATCCAATCGGCATGCCGCCGCCTTCGTGGCGCCTGAGCCACCGCAGCAGTCTTCATCCACCTCGCACGCTGAGGCATTGCTGACGCCCGCCGGATGACAGCTATCTAATGCCCAGAAGCCACGCTCGTTGATGTAGCCCGCGCTGGCGTTTGTCGCGAAATTCTGGCTGGGGAGCCAGAACGCGGGGTGACTGCGGTCCGTCGCGCCCGACACGGTGTCATCGATCGCGGCCACCCAGAGCTGACTCTGAATGGCCGTGTAATTCGTGATCGGCGTGTAGGTGTAGGGCGCGTACTGGGCGGTGTTGCTGAAGTCTTGCTGAACGGCGGGCAGGTTGATCGTATTGCCGTACGGGCGCGTGCTCGTGAACACGACCCAGCGATAGCCGCCGGCAGCCACCGGTAGCACAGTCGGCTGGTAGGATTTATTGGCGTCCGTGGCTCGCTCGCCCGTGTTGAGGTTGGTGAGTGGGACGGGCGTGGGCGTGGGTGCCTGGGTGTCGACCGACCAGAGGCGGCCTGGGTCTTCGTAGTAATTGGTCGGCCCCATGTAGCCGTATTTTGTCCAGTCCGTCTTCTGGCAGCAGGCGTCGCCGGGAGTCGTGGTCTGAAACACCGCGCTGCGCGAATCGCTCTCGAAAAACGGCCATTTCATCACATCGCCGAGGGGCCAGGTGCTGGCAACCAGGCGCCGGTTCTTAAATAGCTTGGCGGTCTGATCGAAGTCGAACGTGCTGAGGCCCTTGCGCCAGCCGGCGCCGTCAGCGGAATCGCCGTCGACGAAGAGCAGCTTCGTGCCATCGGGCGAGAAGGTGGGCACCATCATCGCGGAGCCGCCCAGGCCCCACACGCCGCTCGTCGCCGGAGTCACGTCGACCGCGGTTGGCGCCGCAGCGGTGGGCACCTGCCAGACCCAGTAATCGCTGTTGTTGGAGTTATCGCCGCCGTCGACGATGAAACCGGTTGGGCGCGTATACGGCGTGGGAGTGAACGCCGAGCTCGGGATCGTCACAAAACCGGGCGAGCCAGCGCACGGAGTCTTCCACTGTAGTTGAGCCGTGGCGTTGCCGGTGCCTTCGTACCAATCGAATTTGAAATCGTGCGTTCCCGCAGTGAGGTAACGAGCGCCGTACAAGGGCCCGAAATTCCAACGTCCGGCGATGCGGCTGTCGTCGATCCAAAGCCTGCCACCGTCGTCGATGCTGCCGTTGCTTTGAAATTCATACACGCCGTCGCAGGCCAGCGTGATGCTGCCGGTCCAGCGCGCGCTGTAGTGGTCATCGTCCGAAATGACGGAATAATTCGGACGCCCACCGCCCCAATCGAAATTGATGTTGGGATCGATACGCTGGAAGGCGCGCGGGTTCGTCTGGTTAATGTCCAGCGTGAGGTCGAAGCCCTCGCTGTCGTAATAGGTTGCGAGCAAGCCGGTCGTCGGCTGAGTGTAGCCGACCGGCGGATACAGCTTTGCGGAGGGGATGGTCTCCGTGACGCCGTTGTACTTCCAGTACAGCACGATGCGTGCGTTGCCGACGTCCTCGTGATGCTGCACGTTGATGGTGTGCAGCGGCGCGCCTGTGCCCGCAGACCAGGTTTGGGCGGGAGCGCAACCGTTGTAGCTGCCGGTCTGGGTGATCACGACGGCGTTGTCGAGCGTGAGCGTGATTGCGTCGTCGGAGTCGACGCAAACGGACACTGCGCCTGCGTACGGCGACTCGAGCTGTGCATCCCAGGTCGACTTCCAGCCATCGGTCGGTAAGCCGTCGGCGGACGCGCCCGGGCCGTGCCAGCTGTAGTCCGAGGCGATATCCGGTTCGAGGCGAGTGAGCGTAGCCGCGCCGCTATCGCTTTGATAAACGACCTGCGCGCCGTGCAGCGGTTCCGCGGCGGGCGGATAGAGTTGCGTTTGAGGCACGAGCGCGCGGGGAGTCGACGGGCTACTCCAATACAGGTGAATGTTCGAAGCCCCGGAAGCGTTCACCTCGTCCAACTGGATGGGCACCAGCTGTCCGGCCGTCAGCGCGACATTCAAGCTCAGCGTCGTGTTGGTCCCCGTGACCGGGGCCGCTGCGCCGACGGTCAGCGTGACGTTATCGCTGGTCACGGCTTCGAACTTGTAGGTTTCGCTGAAATAGGCCTGAATTTGACCGACGCGACGCACCGAGTAGTCGGTCGTGACGAACCCACCCGGGCTGAGAGCGCCAAATTCGAAGTCTACTTGCGGCTCGAAGCGCGTCCACGGCGTGCCGCTATAAGTCGTGTTCGCGTAGTACTTCGCTAGCAGCCCGGTCCCCGAACCGCCCGAGAGCATGCTCGTGCCGGTGTTGACCGTGTGCAAACTGGTATTGATGCCGACGGCACCGGCGTTCGTGTTGCCCCAGATGTTGTTGGCGGCTAGCGCATACTTGCCGTCAGGCGTCAGTGGTGCCCACGCGAAGCCGCGCCAGTCCTCGCTGCCGACCTGATAGTTCGCGCGCGCCGGGCTGGCTACGAAGTCACCCACAGGAGTGAGTGAACCGCTGCCGCTGATTGATGAAATGCCTCCGAGTGTCGACGTTTGTGAACCACCGTAGGCGTCGCGCCAGAAGCGCGCTGAAGCCGCAAACACGTTTCCGCTTGCAGACACGGTGTGACAAGCGGGGCAGCCATCATTGGTCCCAAATGCGGGTTGCGCAGGATTCTCCGAACCGGGATCCGTTTGCATCTCGTTGCTGTTCCCGCCGCGTTGGTACTGCGTGTAATAAATCTTGCCGCGCATCGGCGCGGTTGAAAAATTCAGCGTGCGGTTCATGACTGGCCTCGGGTTGCCGGTGCCGACCAAGCGCTGCACGGAAAACGTGGCGGGCTGCCCCTTGGCGGTCTGTTCGAAGAACTTCCACACCTGACGCGGGATACTTGCTTGTGGAGGCGTTGCCTCAGGGATGATCTCCGACCACTGAAAGATGGCTGGGCCGGTGCTGGGGTATTGCAGCGTGAGCTTGGCGGCCGTCGCCGCGGTGCCGTTCGTGTCCCACTGCACGATCGGAGCGCGCAGCCCGATGGGCAACACGGTCTGATCGTAGGGATACACGATTTTGGCAGGATCCGTGCCCAGCACGGGGTTCGTGAACGCCGCCACGCTGCCGGTGGGCGCGTTCTCGTTGTTCGTCAAGTTGACGACGACGTTGACGATGCCCGCGGCGCTCAACTGTCCGAGGTAGCCCGTGACCGTGATCGGTCCGGCGACACCGCTGATCAAATTCACGGTGCCAGCGTCGTCAATTTGGGCAATGTCCAAGCGGTCCAGTGTCCACGCCGGCGTGGGGGTACCGGGAAAGCAACCTGCTGGCAGGAGCTGAGCCTGGAACTTCACCGTGTTGGCCGTGGTGATCTGCGAACCGCCCGAGGCGACGAAGGCACTTGCAGGTACGACTTGCGGAGCAATGGTCGGCGTTGACCAACCGAGGATTGCTGTCGCACCGCCGAAGGCTTGGTAGTAGTCGAACCGGAGGTCGTGCTTCACGCCAGCCACTAGGTGGACGGGCGTTGCGCAATGCACGGCATCCTGGTCGAGCCAGGAGTTGATCAGCAGCGCGCCGTCAATCCACAGCCGGACGCCATCGTCCGAGGACGCGCAAAACGTGTAATCCTCACTGCTAGGGGCCGTGATTTTGCCCGTGTAGCGAATCGAGTAGCTGTTATCAGACAAGGCGGGGACGCCGGACAAACCGGCGCCCGAGTCCAGATTGATGTTCGGGATCGACTGGCTCGCGACCGGCACCCAAGCGGCTGAAATTTGCGATGCGGCGCGGTCTATCTGATTGAAGTAATCCGCCGTCAGCGAGCTGCCCTTGAACCCATTCACCGTCAGCGTTTGCGGCGTCGGGGTGACGGTCATCGATGTGCACAAGCCGCCGGCGCTGGTGTCTTCATGCGGCAGTACTTGCAAGCCGCCGTCGGCGCTGAGCGGGCCGCCGTCGGGGAGCATCAAGCCG
>JBDTYJ010000158.1:0-12777 GCA_040005755.1 Pseudomonadota bacterium | reverse complement strand
TCAGATCGCGCGCGTGATGCGTAAAAAACAGGATCTGCACGCGCTCAGCCAATTCACCGAGCACGCCGAATGCAGCGGCGGCGCGCTGATCGTCGAAATGAATCAGGATGTCGTCCAGCACCAGCGGCAGCGGCGGGTTCCGCTCCAAGTAGCGCTCGAGGCTCGCGACGCGCAACGCGAGATAAAGCTGATACCGCGTGCCTTCACTCAGCCCCTCTACTGACACCTCCTTACCGTCGTCCCGCAAAGCGACGATTTGGCGCTCTTCAACGCCCACGCGCAAGCCGCGAAAATGGCCGAGCGTGAGCCGGGGAAAGAGCGCATTGGCGCGTTTCAATACCGGACCCTGATTCTGCTCGCGGTAGCGCTCGACCTCGCGTTGCAGCACGACGCCGGACAGGCGGAGCCGCGCGTAGCGCAGCGCCTGCTCGCGGATCTCGGCCGCTTGCACACTCAAGTCCTGCGCGGAATCCGCCGCGTCCGTCTCGGCGTAGCGCTGCAAGCCCGCGTCCAAATCACGAACCTGAGCGCTCAGGTTCTGGTGCTCTTCATCCACGCGCTCGAGCTCTTCTTCCAACTCGCGGAGCCTCACTTGCAGCGCTGCGCGATCCACCCCCCGCGCTTGCTCAATCAAGGATTCGAGCGGCACGCCTTCGTCCTTCAACAGCGAGGCCTCTAGTGATTCCAGTTCGGCACGTAGTGCTCGACCTTCGCGTACGCGCTCTTCAACCAGCGCAAGGGACGCCAAATCGGGCGTCTGCGCGGCCACACGCAGGATTTCGAGCTCGCTCGCAGCTTGCTCGGTGCGCGCCTCGAGCCGTGCAAGCACGCCGCTCACTTCGACCAAATCAGCCTGAATTTGCGCATTTTCCGCGCGTTGCAGCTCCGCCGCCTGAAACCTGCGCACCAAGTCTTCGGCGGCGACGTCGGGCGCGCGCCCTTCGAGCTCCGGCGCGTACGTTTTCACCCACTCGGCCACGTGCTGTCGGAACTTCTCGCCGTCCTCTTCGATGCGCATGGCGCGGCGGCGTTGGTCGTTCAGCTTCACTAGCCCGTCGAAGAGGCCGGACAGCGAGTCCAAACGCATCACCACTTCATCGGGTGACAGCTCGCCTTCGAAGCCGAGGCGCGCCGTGGCCGCTCGCCATTCCACCCGCCAGGCGGCGAGGCGTTCGCGCTCGGCCGCGAGCTCCTGCTCGGCCTCCGCCTTCTGGCGCTCGATATTCGTGAGCGACGACAGCAACTGCTGCCGGCGATCTGCAGTGCGCGAGCCGGACTCCACGGCTTCCTCACAAGCGGCCAGCAAGGGACTGAGTGGCGCGTCCGGCAGCGGCTCTTCCCCCAGGGCCTGGCACAGCGCTGCCGCAAGGGCCGCGCGCTCGTCACGGGCCGTGGCGAGCTCACGCCGCGCGTCGGCCAAGCGCGTGGCCAAGTCCGAGGCGTGCCGTAGCCGGCCCAGCCAGGCGCGCATTTCGACCGGAGAAAGCGGGACAATACCCGCCGCCCGCCACGCGCTGACCCACTCTGCATCAGCAGCATTGACGGCTTCGCTGAGCGCGCTCTGCTGCGCGGTGACCTGGGCGACCTCTGCCGTCAGTTGCTCGCGCTCGGCACAGAGCGCGGCCAGCAAAGAGACGCGCTCTGCCTCGCGGCGCAGGCGATCCGCTTGCTCATCGGCGAATTTGACCGCGCTCTCCAACCCTTGTCCCAACGGCAGGTTCGCGCTGAACTCTGGCTCCACGAGCACGCTCGGCTCGCCGCGTGCCCACGCGCCGAGCACGCGACGCAGGCCATCGTCCCGGTGCGCTCGCGCGGACGCCAGCGCGGCCTCGCTCGGCACACTCCCCGTGCCTTCGATGGCTTGGATCTTTTGTACGCACTGCGCCGCGCGTTGCGCGAGCGAGACACGCGCGCGTTCTAGCTCGGCACGTTGCGCGGCACGCTCGCTGAATTCGCGTTGAAAACGCTCGACGCTCTCCTCCTGCGGCACAGCCAACCCGGGTAACACCTGCGCCGGCCCTGACCACAAACCGAGCGCGGAGATGGCCAGCGCTGTCTGGGATTCCAGCTTTTCGCAGGCGTTTGCAGCGTCGCGCACGCGGCGATCCAGATCCCCGCTCGCGCGCGCGGCGGCGAGCACGCGGCGCTGCACGCCGAGCTCCCGCGGAGCCGGCAGCTCGGCAAGCGCAGCACTCGCTTGGCCGCGCTGAACGTCCAGGCCGCGCAATAACTTCTGCTGATTGGCCACGCTAGACAGAAGCTCTACTTGGCGTTGTGGCAGCTTGCGCACGCTGGAGAGCTGCGCGGGGCTCGGCCGTAACGCTTCGAGCGCGCTCAGCGGCTGCCCCGGATAAAGCATCGCTACCAAACGCTGCAGCTCCGCCTCCAGCACGCGCGCGTCCTCGCGACGGCGCGGCAAGGCCTCCTCCGCAGTGCGGTAGCCGCCCACGCGATCGCGCAGCTTCTCAATCGCTTCCGGATTCACGCCCAGCAGGTTGGCCGGGATCACGAGCTCAGCGAGGCGCTCCTTCTTCTTGGCGATTTCGCGTTCCAGGCGCGCGCGTTCGGGCGCAGCTTCTGCCAACGTGCGTTGCGCTTGAACGCGCCGCTCACTGGCATCGGCCGCCAAAATCGGCAATGCGCCCAGCTCATCCAGGCGTTCGCGCAGCGCGTTGCGTCGCGCGATCGGCCCGAGCACGGCGTCCAGCCGGCTTTGCGCGTTCGACAGCTCGCGCAGTTTCTTACGCCGCTCACCCAGCTCGCTTAGCCGAGTGCGCTCCGCCTCCAGCTTTTGGCGCTGAGACAGCCATTTTTCCGGCGAAGCCTGCTCGTCGCGCATGCGCGCTTTGGCCTCCTTGTAGGTCTCTAAGAGCGCGTTGAGGCGCGCTTTACTGGAGCGCGGCTTGAAAATCTCATCGGCACTTTGCTCCAGCTCCTGCAGCACGCCGCGAATGCCACGCCCGCCCGAGCCGGCATCGAACAAACTCTCGCCAACGTCCCCTTGATCTTTGAGCAGCGCTTCACCGGCGCGCTGTAGGCGCTCGTGATCCAGGCCGAACAAGCGCTCGAACAATTGCGCATCAACCCCGCTCAAGAGCGAGCTCAATACGCCCTCGTCAATCGGCGCATCCTGCGCATCACGCAGGGCGTCCTTGCGCCGCTTCAAGCGCTGAACCGTCACCACTTGGCCGCTTTCACTGGCCAATGACGCCGCGATCCTCAAGTCTGGGTTGGGGTGCACATGCGCGTCTTGGGTGCGCTCGGGAAAGCCGAACAACAAATCATGCACGCCGCGCAGCGCGCTACTTTTGCCGGCCTCGTTCGGGCCGAAAATAACGTGAAAGCCGCCCGGAGCACCGCCGGAAAGGTCTAGCTCCAGCCCGGTAAAAGGCCCAAACGCGGCAAAACCGAGCTTGACGAACCTCACGCAGCGCCCTCTTCAGAACCGCGCACAGCAGGCAGCAGCGTGTCTTCCACCTCTGCCAACAAGCGGCGCAGCGCGTCGGGGCTCTCCAAATCCAGCGCGTCCGGCCCTTCACGGAGCTCGGGTGGCAGCTTCTTCTTCAATTCCGCAAGCTCACCCGCGAGTTCCAGCAGCGCGGCATCGTCGCCCGAAATGCGGCTTAGGCCGCGCAGCATTTCCCCGATCGCGTCTTCGCGCTCGCGAAGTGGCACGCGCTCGGCCAAGGGCCGCGTTGCAATCTCCACCTTCTCCAACCAGGCATCGCCCGGCAGATCCAACGTCAGCGCGCGCACCTCTTCAATCACACGCTGCGAGCGTGTGGCGAGCGCTTCGTGAGCGGCGCTGGCGCCATGCACCCGCACGCGAATCGCCGCCAAGCGGCCGTCACTGGCCGCCACTGCAGCGTTCAGCGCATCCCGCACCCGCTCCAACGCGCCATCCAGCGAGCGCTCATCGGATACATCCGCCTCGGCCAGGTGCCAGCGCACCTCATCCAAAGCGCGGTGCTCCACGGAGCGCACCCGCTCACCCTCAACGGTCACTAGAGTGGCGCCCTTGGGCCCGGTTTCGCGCGCATGCCGACCCTGTAAATTCCCCGGAAACACGATCCACGGCGCTTCACTCAGCACCTCGCGCGTGTGCACGTGACCGAGCGCAAAGTAGTCGTACCCGCGGTCCACGAGCGCGCTCAACTTGCAGGGCGCATAGGTGGCGTGGCCGGGCCGCCCCTCGAGCGCCGTGTGCAGTAACCCCACGTTGAACAACCCACGCAGCGGCTCTGGATAACGGCTACTCAGATCCGCGCTCACGTCCCGCGTTTCGAAGCCCTGCCCGTGCACGACCACGCCAATGTCTTCTAGCCGCACAGATTCCGGCTTTTTTGGCGAAAGCTCGCGCACATTTTCGGGCAGATTGAGATGCGCAGTCAGCTTGCTCGCGGCGTCATGATTGCCGCGGATCCACACCACGCGCACGTTGCCCGCGCGGAGCGCCGCCATTTGCTTGTGGAAGAACAAGCCCGTCGAGTAGTCCCGCCAGTCGCCATCATACAGATCGCCCGCAATCACCAGCAGCTCGGCGCGCTCGGCCAGGCACAGCTTGACCAAGTTCTCCAGCGCACGCCGCGTGGCCCCGCGGATCTGCTCCACGGGCGCGCCCTCGTACTTGGACAGCCCAGAAAGCGGGCTATCCAAGTGCAAATCGGCCGCGTGAACGAACTTCATGGGGGCCGCCTCCTTAGCACGCTCACGCGCTCGCGATGACCGTTTGGCGCGCCTCGCCCAGGCCCTCGATGCCGAACTCCAGCACATCCCCGGCCCGGAGAAAGCTGGGCGGTTTGCGACCCAAGCCAACGCCGGCGGGCGTGCCCGTGCTGATCAAGTCGCCCGGCAAAAGCGTCATGAACGAGCTGATGTACGCGATCAAACGCGGCACGCCGAAAATCAAGGAGCTGGTGCGGCTGTCTTGGCAGGGCCGCCCATTGACGTTCAACCATAGCCGCAGATCCGCCGCGTTCAGCTCATCCGCCGTGACCACGAACGGGCCGACTGGGCAAAAGGTGTCCGCGCTCTTCCCTTTCGTGAATTGCCCGCCGCGTTCACGCTGAAATTCGCGTTCGGAATAGTCATTCATCAGGACGTAGCCCGCGACGTGATCCGCCCACGCCGCCTCCGGCACGTACCGCGCAACTTTGCCGATCACCACACCCAGCTCCACCTCCCAATCCGTTTTCACTGAATTGCGGGGTAGCTGCAGGTCATCATAAGGCCCGCATAGCGCGCTCGTCGCCTTCATGAAGAGCACGGGCTCCGCCGGGATTTGCGCGCCGGTCTCGAGCGCGTGGTCGCGATAATTCAAACCCACGCACACGACCTTACTGGGGCGCATGACTGCAGAAGCGATGCGCGCGTCCGCCGCAACGTGTGGGCATTCCGCCGCATGCGCCGCGTACCAGCGCTCGAGCCGCGTCGGCCCGTCCGAACCAAAGAACGCTTCCCCGAAATCTTCCCCGAATGCGGAGACATCCACCCGCCCCACGCCACTCACGATTAGGCCCGGCTTCTCGGCGCCAATCTTGCCAAATCGAAACAGCTTCATCTCCATCCCGCTAGCACCTCAAACCAGCGCGGCCAAGAATGCTTGTTGGTGTAGATACGCCGAAGCGCACTGGCCGCTCAGTCCGCCGCGGATTGCCCTTCGGAATCCGCATCCGATGCCGCGGTCACCGGCGGAACAAGGCTTGGCAAAGGGACCGGTCCAACGTCGTTCAACTTGGCGTGGTCGATGCTGATCACGCCGGGCACGCTCTTGCTGTCGATCATGTCCACGAAGCGCACGTTGTGCAGCAAATCTTCCACCGCGTAGAACTGGCGTGCGTGCACCGTGTCGGCGCTGGTGTCGTCGTGCCCGCTCAGAATGGCAATAAAACCCGAAATGCGATCCCTGCCCACCTCGGGCGAAAGACCGTAAAGTGGGCTCCTTTCATCGAGCACGTGAATCAGGTTCCAGGCTAGGCTGAGCACCGGCATCTGTGAGCGTTCGAGCTCTAGCGAGTAACCCCGACGCATCGGCTGACCTTCGGCGGTCACCTCATCTTTGAGGACAGTGAACTTCATCTGCACGTCGCTCAGCGAACCGCGGCGCTGGTTAGCCACGCGAAACTCCAGCACCGGCCGCCCATTGCGCACGTGCGCAACGATGTTGTTACTGAAGGCAACCCGCGCCTTGGGCCGGGAAAATTTCGCGAACACGATGCCGGTCCCGAGGGCCATGGCCATCATGCCCACGAACGCTTCGAGCGTCACCAGCACGTGCGCGTATGTAGTGGCAGGCGCCATGCCCCCATAGCCAATCGTGGCGTAGGTCTGCACGCTGAACCAAAAGGCGTCCGCGAATGAGCCAGGGCGGGCGTTGGAAATGCAATCCCCACCTACCCAATACAGAGACGCAAACAGCGCGTTCGTCCCAACGTAAACCGCGAAGAACACGGCGAGCAACCGGCGCCAGGTCACGGCCAACATGTAGTGGTACATGTCCGTGAACCAACGCTGATCCAGATTGCGAACGTCGAAGCGATAGTTACCGACGCCAACCCCATTCGGGCTGCGCGGGCGCGGCGCGGGTTTGTCCGACGGGCTGCTCACGGCGCGGACTGTACCCCGACTTGCCTCTTTTCCGCAGCGGCCGCTGAGCACGAGCCCAGCCCACGAGTCAGTGGCCCGGCAAGGCCGCGTTTGCTCCGGGCAAGAACGCGAAGTACACGGCCGCCAAAATCAGCGCAAACGCGACCCCGTAGTTCCAGCGGACTTTTTCGCCCAACCAAAGCACCGCGAAGCCCACGAACACCACCAGCGTGATCGCCTCTTGCATGATTTTCAGCTGAAACGCCGTAAATTCACCGTACCCCAGGCGATTCGCCGGCACTTGCAGGCAGTATTCGAAGAACGCGATCCCCCAGCTAATCAGGATCACCTTCCACAACGCCACCTCCCGGTAGCGCAAGTGCCCGTACCAAGCGGTGGTCATGAATAAGTTGCTGCCCAGCAGAAGAAGGATGGTCTTCACGCAGATTGGCTAGCGCGGCCCGCCCGGAGCGACAATCCTTTGCCGCTCCCTACCCCTTGCTCGCCAGCCATGACCGAAAGCACACCGCTCGATTGCCCGCACGGAGCCCGCTGCGGCGGTTGTGCGCTCTTGGGCGTCCCCTACTCCGAGCAACTGGCGCTCAAAGGTTCGGCCACGCACCTCGCATTCGCGCGCTATGCCGAGCACGCCGGCTTGCGCTTCACGAAGGTGGCGGCGGCTTCGCCCACCCGCGCATACCGGGCCCGCGCCAAGCTCGTTTTCGACGCGAGCGGCGCGCTCGGTTTGTATGCGCGTGATTCGCATGAAGTCGTGAACATTCCGGAGTGCCGCGTGCTCGCGCCCGAGCTCCTGCGCGTCGCGCAAGCCGTGCGCAGCACTCTGTCCGGAAAGCAGCCCAGCTTGGACGGCCTCGACCTGCGCTTGGTCGACGCCGGCGTGCTCGTCACGTTGATCGCGCCCGAAGGCGCGCCGCCCGCGCAGCTGCAGCATTTGGCCGATGTTTTATGCGCTGCCAGCCCCGAGGTTTGCTCGGTGGCCGCGAGCTTTCGCGCGCCCAATTCCGCTACGCTGCTCGGCTCGGGGCACGTGCTCCTGCGCGGTGAGCCGGTCGAACCGCACCACCTCGCGAGTGACGGCCCATACCACTTGGCAGCACACGGCGCCTTCACCCAAGCGCACTTGGGCCAAGCGAACGTTGCACACCGCGCCATTGAAGCCGCGCTCCGCGAGATGAACGCCGAGCGCGTGCTCGAATTGTATGCGGGCTCCGGCGCACTTTCGCTGCGCCTCGCGCAGCACGGCTTCCAGATGACCGCGGTGGAAGCGTTCGCGCCGGCCTTGGCGCAAGGCGAGCGCGCGGCGCGCGAGCAGCGCCTGGCCCTGAGCACGAAAGCCGGCAGTGCCGAGCGCGTCTTGCGCGAATTTTCCGCACGAAACGCACTCTTCGACGCGCTGATCGTGAACCCGCCGCGGCGCGGCTTGTCGCTCGAGGTGCGGCGCAGCGCGGCCGCGCTGGGCGCGCAGGGCATCGTGTACATGTCGTGCTCACCGGACACGTTGGCGCGCGACCTGAGTCACCTGCAACTGCTGGGCTACGCCGCAGCGCAGGTCCTCCCGTTCGACATGATCCCGCACAGCGCGGCCGTCGAGTGCCTCGTCACATTACGGCGCAGCGCCGTACCCCCACCGGCGGTGCTGTATGAAGACGCGCAGTGCCTAGCGGTCATCAAATCCGGCTATGAGTCGGTGCTGGGCCAAGCGGGCAGCGCCGGTGGGTTACTAGAGCGCGTGCGCCGTTTGCCGGGAGCCGAGCAGGCCGCCCCGGTGACGGCCACGTTGCTCGACCGGGATGCGAGCGGGGTGTGCTTGTTCGCGCGCAGCGCCGCCGCGTTACCTGAGCTCGAGCGGGCGTGCGCCCGGGCGGCCCACACCTTCATCGCGCTGGCGCGTGGGGTTACCCACAAAAAGGGCCGCATTCGTCGCCCAGTACGCGACGCGCGCCGCTCCGTGCCGGCAAGCACGAGTTACGAGCGCAGCGCCGTGCTCGGCGGGCACAGCCTGCTCAGCCTTCAGCCCGAGCACGGCAGCCCGCTGTACATCCGCCAACACTTGGCGAGCATCGGGCACCAAATCCTGGGCGACGCGCGTGGCGACGCCGCCTCCAACGCGTTCTTCGAGCACCGTCACGGCCTGGACCGCAGCTTTCTGCATCGCGCGACGCTCACGCTCACTCTGGGCGGCGAGCCGCGCACGCTGACAGCGCCCTTGCCTGGCGAGCTTGCCGCAGTGCTCGCGAGCTTGGACCCCGCGCTAGCCGAGCAGCCCGCGCCTCGCGGCCAATAAAATCGCGCCAATGTGCGCGGCGTGCACCATCACCCCTTGATCGATCAGCTCGAACAATTCTGGCACCGACACCAGCACGACTTCCAGCTCTTCGCTGCTATCCAGCGCGAGCTCCGCGACTCGCTCCGCGCCACGGGCGAAGAAAAAATGCGCGCGCGTGGTATTGCGTGCGGGTTCCGGCGCAACCTGCAAGAGAGGCACAAACTCCGGCGCGCTGAAGCCCGTTTCTTCGCGCAGCTCGCGCCGCGCGGCAGCCATTGGGCTCTCAGCGCCATCCATCACCCCAGCAGGCAGCTCCAAGCTCGGGCCGCCGAGGCCATGCCGGTACTGCCGCACCAGGATCACGTGCCCGTCCGTGGTCAGGCACAGCACGCTCGCCCAACTCGGCCCGTGAATCAGGTGAAATTGTGCGATCTCGTGGCCATTGGCCAAGCGCACTCGTTGCTCGCGCACCTCCAGCCAACGGTGTGAGATGAGCGGGGTGTCGGAGAGCACTTGCCAGGCGCACAGCGGCGCGAAACTTCTCATGCTGCGGGGCTCCAGTGCTAAGTCAGCTCCGGTGTCATCCGCAAGCGTTCTTCCGCCTCAGGTTCTCGCCTGGCTGTCTGATCCCGGCTTTACCCCAGGCGCCAAGCACCTTCCGCCATTGTTCGCTGCCTTGGCCCAGGCCGAGCGGGAAGACGCACGCAAAATCGAGCGCACCTTGGGTCGCGCGGGAGAGCCCGCGGGGCACTACGTTTTGGCTCGTCTTGCGGCACTCGCGCCCGGCGCTGGCGAGGCTGAACGCGAACGCGCGCGTCTGCTCGGCGTGCTGGGTCGCGTCGCACAGGACCATGCTGCCCCGGCGTTTCGCGCCGCACTGCTCGCCGCGCTGGAAAGCGGGGATGAGCGCGTGCGCCGCGTGGCTAGCGCGGCGCTAGGCAAGCAGGGGGAGGTCGCAGACATCGCCGAACGGCTGCTCGCGCGTTGGCCAGAGGCGACCGCGCTGGAACGGCGCAGCCTGGCCGAAGCGCTGGGCAAAACCGGCAGCGAACGCGCGCTCACGCTATTGCGCAGTGAGCGCAGCGAAGATCCGGAGCTCAAACGCATTCTGGAACGGGCGTGCTTGATGCTCGAACGGGACCAGGCGCGCGCGCATCCTTCCAGCATTGCACTCGACCGCGCGCTCGGCGCGCCGCAGTCCGTGCTCGCGCATTCTCGCGCTGGCCTGTCCTGGGTGCTCGCAGAAGAAGCGCGGGCGCTCGGTCCCGCCACGCTGATCGCGCCCGATCGCGTTCGGCTGAGCCACCGGGGCAGCTTCGGGGAGCTGCTGCGGCTGCGCACGGCCCTGGATTTTGGCTTGGAAGTGCCGCTACCCGGCGGCTCCCAGGAAAGCCTTGCCGCGCGCGTTGTCGCCGCCTTGGCCACGCCGGACGCGGAACGTGCCGTGCTCGCTTGGACCAACGGCCGCGCGCGGTTTCGCTTGGCTTTCGCCGAAGGCGGGCACCAAAGGGACAAGGTGTGGCGCATCGCCGCCGCGGTGTCCGAGCGCATTTCGTGGTTCCACAATGATCCCAAAGAATCGGTCTGGGAGGTGGTGATTGACACGGTGCGCGGCTCGCTTTCGTTGTGCCCGCGCCGCTTCGCGGATCCACGCTTCGCCTACCGCACGGAAGACGTGCGCGCTGCGTCGCACCCCACTCTGGCGGCGGCGCTTGCGCGCGTGGCCGGCGCTCAGCCGGAGGACATCGTCTGGGATCCGTTCGTGGGCAGCGGGCTTGAGCTGATCGAACGCGGGCTCTTGGGGCCGTTCCGCGAGCTGCACGGCACCGACATGGAAAATTCCGCGCTCGAAGCCGCGCGCGCCAACGCCGTGCGCGCCAAGCTTGACCCCAAACTGACGAAAGCGGACGCGCGCAGTCACCGCGTGCGCAACGCCACCCTCATCATCAGCAATCCGCCCATGGGTCGCCGCGTCGCGCGTGACGGCTCCCTCGGACCGCTTTTGGACGCCTTCTTGGCGAACGCGGTGCGCTCGCTCGCGCCCTCAGGGCGGCTCGTTTGGCTCTCGCCGCTGCCTGACCAAACCGCCGCCACGGCACGTAAACTGGGCTTGCGTGTCACGCGTCACGAAGCGGTCGACTTAGGCGGATTTTCCGCCGAATTGCAGCGTTTCGACCGTTAACGCCACTAATTTCGTGGCTTTAGCGCGATGCCTTTGCGCGCTTGACGATCGACCGCTCAGAACAATATTGACCCCCAAGTCACTGACCCATAGGTCAGCGATCCTGGAGTTCCATTGCCAAGACCAAGTGATCCCCACGCCAAAAGCCGCCTGCTCGAGGCCGCGGAGCGAGTTTTTTCGGAGAAGGGTTTGGATCGCGCCAAGGTCGAAGACATCACGACCCAGGCTGGCCTGTCCAAGGGCGCCTTCTACCTGCACTTCGACAGTAAGGGCGACGCGTTCAAGGAGCTCTTATCGGAGGTCCTAGCGCACCTGCAATCGCGCATGGGTGAGGCCCATCAGAACGGCCTGCCGCCATTGGATCAAGGGTTCGAGCAGGCACTCGCCATGTGGCTCGAGCGCGACTTGGCCATGTTCGAGTTCATCTGGAAGAACCGCGCGCTGATGCGCATCACGCTCGAGGGCGGGCGCTCGGCTGACTACCTGCATTTGATCGAACACTTTGCCGTGTACGCGCAGAACGAAACCGCAGCGCTGCTGCGCCAAGGCGTGGCCGCCGGCATTTATCGGCAGAATTTGGATGTGGAGGTAGCGGCCGCGTTCATTGCTGGCGGCTACGACCGTTTTGCGCGCCAGCTGGTGCGTGAAACCAAAAAGCCCGACTTGAAAAAGCGCCTGCGCGAGCTGCGCTGGATGGTCATCACTGGCGCGGGCACGCCGGATTTGATCCATTGCCTTCAGCAGCTGCCGCCGGAAAAGGGCGATTCGGTACCCCCGCCCTCCGACCCAACGCCGGCCCGAGCGTCTGTGGTTTTGTCAAAAACCGTGTAGAAGTCCCGAGCCGCCTCGACACCCGCTCAACGGGCCCCATACCCACCGCAAATTCGAGATCTGCCCTCAGGAGACCTGCTGCAATGTTCCGTCGCCCGTCTACTTACGCTGCCCCCTTCGTCTTGGTGTTCGCAAGCTCGTTCGCCGTCGCGCAGACCGCGCCCGGAACCGCACCGGCGCCAGCGGCACCCGTAGCCGCTCCCGCCCCCGGCGCAGCGCGCCCGATCCCGACGACACTAGCGCCCCCAGCCGCCCCGCCCGGCGCCTCCGGGCCGGATGCCCCGGTGAGCAAGGTGACCACGAGCTTGGAGGCAAAGCTCGCGTCCATGCAAACCGGCACCGGGCTCACGGCGGAGCAGGCCGCGCAGCGCGCGCTGGTGAGCAATGTGGACGTCACCGGCAAGCAGAAGAGCATCGCGGCGGCGGACGCACAGGTCGACGCAACCACGGCGCAGTTCCTGCCGAGGCTGACGCTGATTGCGGGCTACACGTACCTGAATAAGTTCCATCAGGGCGTCCAGAATCTCGGCAACGGCCAATTTCTCGACATTGACAAGCTCTTCCCCGTCATCCCCAATAACTACAACCTCGAAGCCCAGCTGAACGTCCCGATCTCGGACTACGTGCTGCGCCTCGGCAACGCCATGGCCGGCGCAAATCACGGCAAGAATGCGGCGAAATTCGACGAACAGGCCACGCGCTTGTCGGTCGCGCGTGACGCGCGCGTGTACTACTACCAATGGATCCGCGCTCAGGGCGCAAGCTACGTGGCTGAGCAGGCGCTGGAAGCCGCCCGTGGTCACGCGCAAGATGCGAAGAACGCCTTCGACGCCGGCTTGGTCTCCCGCGCGGACGTGCTGCGCACGGTCAGCCAAGAAAAGAGCGCCGAGCT
>JBDTYJ010000157.1:0-12782 GCA_040005755.1 Pseudomonadota bacterium | reverse complement strand
GCCGCGCCACCGGTGACGCGCGCCGCCCGCCCCGTGCCCGCAGCGCGCCCCGTGCCCGCAGCGCGCGCGCCAGAGGCCGCGCCGCGCGTCGCCGAGGCGATGTCGCCCGCTGCGCCCGCGCCGCGCTCGAGCACCAACAATGCGGCGCCGAGCGCGGAACGCTCTCGGGAACGACCACGCCGAGAACCAACTGCAGCGCGGAGCAACGGGCGCGGTCACGCCGCTGACTTCGACGACCTGCCGCGATACACCGTGAGTGAGGCGTCACCCGTTGATTCGGGGCTGACCGCAACACCGCCGCCCGCCGCGCCGGATGCCGATGCACCGCGCGAACGCGGCGAGGACGGCGACTTCGCGCCCGCGCGCGAAGGAATCGCGGAGATCTACGTTAGCATCGGCCGCCGTGACGGCGCACGGCCGAGCGATATCCAAACCATCCTCGAACAAAACGGCTTGGACGCCGCGCAAACGGACTATATCCGCGTGCGCCAGCGGAACTCTTTTGTAGGAGTCAAGACCGAGTATTTGGAAAAGGCGGTCTCGGCGCTCAACGGAGCGGCCATTGCCGGCAAGCCAGCCTTCGCCGAACCGGCACGACAGCGCGATTGAGCTTGCGCGACGGGGCTGTTTTGGCCACATCTGTAGTGATGCCCGAACGCCCCTCCCCCGACCTTGAGCGCATGCTCACTGATGTGGAGTGGGCAATGTCGAAGCAGTTCGCCGCGCGGGATTTGGTTCCCATGCTGGAGAACTTGGTTCGAGCAGCTCCGTCCGATTCCGAAGCGTCGTATTTCGCGAAGTTGCGGCTTTCGGAGCTCATCGTGGGTGATGCGCCGTTTCGTGCAGCGCGCCTCGCGCGTGATGTTCTGGACAGCGGCGAGAGTGATCGCGCGTGGGCGGTGCTCGGTCTCGCGCACACGTTGCTGGGGCACTATCGCCTCGCGGTGCGCTCGTATCGCCGCGCGCTCGCACTGGCACCTGAGTGTGCGGTGTACGAGCACAACCTCGGGCACGTGCTGGATGTCGCCTTGAGCCGTCCGAAAGACGCCCTGGTGCACTTGGAGCGCGCTCATCGCTTTTCGCCCGGTGAGGGCGAAATCGCGAGCTCCTACGCCCACGCCTTGCTGCGCAGTGGTCAGCTGGAAAAGGCGCGGATTCTGCTGGCCAGCGCGGTGAACAGCCCCGAGCAGGCGGCCGAGATCATGAAGGCTTGGCAGTACGCAAACGGAAACAAGGCTGAAGCCGGGAACGACCCGTAAATTTCGCCGCTCGCCCCTCTAGAGAGGCGTTTTTCGCGTTTCAGCACTTTGCGAGAGCGAGGTCCGGAACTATCTGGGTGGGCGTATGTCTCACCGCCGCCTGCTGTCCGCGCTCACTCCCGCCTTCTTTACTGCGCTGGTTGCTCCTTCCGCTGTCGCGCAACAAAAGGCGGTGCCTGCCCCGGCCCCCACGCCCGCTGCGCAAGCTGAGCCCACCCTACCTGAGGTGTCGGATCCGTTGTTGGACCCGCCACCCCCTCCGGCTCACGTGCTCCAGTCGTGGGAGCAGGGCTTGCAGCTGGTTCGGGATCAATCGGTGTCCATGCGCGTGGCTCGCGCCAACGTGCTCAGCGCCGAGGCGGCGGTGCAGGCCGCGCTGGCGCCCGCGCTACCGCAACTCTTGGGCACCGCCGGCGTGACCCAATACCTACTGAAAGGTGAAGCGCCGGTCGGCGCGGGCGGCGCCAACGTAAGCGTTCCAGACCCGTCACGGGTGTGGAACGCTCAGCTATCCTTGACTGTGCCGCTGTTTCGCCCGGCGGTTTGGTACAATCACGGCAGCGCAAAAGATGCGCTCGAAGCCAGCAAGCTTTCCAGCGCCGAAACCGAGCGCCAAGTCGTCGCCACCGTCGCGGATCTGATCGTTGGGGTCGTGACGGCCGAACGCCTGGCGGAGGTCAGCCGGACTTCCCTTCGAGCCGCACTGTCGACGGTGGATTTGACCAAGCGCCGCGCTGCGCTCGGCGCCTCCAATACGCTGGATGTACTGCGCGTGGAGGGTGAAGCGTCGCTATCTCGCTCCTCCGTCGTAACAGCGACCGAAGCCTTGATCCGGGCGCGCGAAGCGCTCGGATCCGCGCTCGGTTCCTCGGAATCCTGGGGCGTTACCACGAACATTCAGCTGGATTCCCTGGCGGCCGAGGCACAGAAGAATTGCCGAGTCGAAACCGACGTGCTGGCACGCTCGGACGTCCGTGCAGCGCGTGCAAACGTCGGGGTCGCTGAGCGGCACCTCACCGGCGTGGACTACACCTACCTGCCAACAATCGACGCGAATTCCACGCTCGGCGTGCAGGATCCGCGTTTTGCGGTCAACAATCGTCGCGAAAACTGGACTATTGGCGCGCTGCTCAGCTGGCAAATTTACGACGGCGGTCTGCGCGGTGGCCAACGCACGGCGGCCAAGGCCGAGGTCGACGCGACACACGCTCAGCTTGAAGAAACGAGGCGCGGCGCCACGCTCCAGGTCAACCAGGCGCTGCGCGCCGTGCAGGTCGCCGAAGCAAACCTGGCAGTCGCCGCAAAAACCCGCGAAATTGACGCTGAAACTGCGCGGCTATCGAAGATTTCGTTTCTCAACGGCAGCGGAACGAGCTTCGACTTGGTGACCACCGAGAGCTTGCTCCGCGTTGCGGAAGCGGACCTGGCCGTAAAAGAGTTCAACGTGACCGAAGCGAAGATCGCGGCCCTGTTGGCGCTTTCGACCTGTAAGCTATGAATTCTCTTGGCGCGCGGGCTTCGGGTTTGCCGCTTCCCGCCGCTCGCCGGGCGGCGAAGGTGCGGGCGAGCCCAGGGCAACAGGCCGGAATCTCCTGGGTTTGCAACCTTGGTTTCCTGGCACTACGTTGGAGGTCGTGAAGCGTCAGACGGATCAGCTTTTCTACGGGCTCCTCGCGGTCACTGCGGCCGTCTTTGCCTACTTGATCAGCTACGTGTTTCTGGTTGCGCCCGTGGCTCAACTACAAGCGGGTGGGCTCGCGCAGAAGATTTTTTACTTTCACGTGCCTGCCGCGTACGCGATGTACTTGTGCGGCACAGTGTGCTGCGTCTCGAGCGCCTTATATCTCGCCAACCCGTCGGACCTTCGTGACGCGATCGCGCGCGCCGCCGCGGAGTGCGCGGTGGTCTTCGGCTTCATGATGCTGTGCAGCGGTCCACTATGGGCGAAGAAAGCGTGGGGCGTGTACTGGACGTGGGACCCACGCCTCACCACGACCCTGCTCAGCGTGCTCGTCTATGTGTCGGTCGTCGTTTTGCGCGCTTTTGCCGGGAACGGTGAGGCGGAGCGAAAGTTCGCATCCGCGTTAGGCGTGCTCGGCACCGTGAACCTGCCGATCATTCACTATTCGGTGCTCAAATGGGGCGGCAATCACCCCACCGTGATCGGCAAAGGCGGCGGCGGTTTGAAGTCTCCAGCAATGACTCATGCGCTGCTGATGGGCTTCGTGGCCATGACGCTGCTTGCCATCGTCTTGCTCTGGATGCGCGCCCGCATCGCGCTCGCGGTCTCTCGCCTGGCGCGGCTGGAAGAACAAGCCATCGCAACCGGCCAGTTGGATTATTGATTTGCCACGGCGTGTTCGTCGCCCCCGTTCTCACCGTTTCTGAATACTCCCATGACCCAAACGCCGTCCGACTCAGGCACGCTCACCGACCCCAGCGCGCGCTCCACTGAATTCGTGCCCGTCACCGGCGGCGGGGAGACAACCAGCGCCGCCGCCCTGCTCATCACCGCCTACGTGGTGATGTGGGCGCTGCTCTTGGGCTTCGTGCTCATGAGCTGGCGGCGCCAGGGCCGGGTCGAAACGCGCATCTCCGAGCTCGAAAAGGCACTCTCGACTAGCAGTTCCAAGGGCAACGCGGGAAACTAACTCAAGCGTCTGATGACCGCTGCGCACTTCATCTTCATCCCCGGCGTGCTGCTCGTGGGACTTGCACTGGGCTACGCTCTCGGCGCCAAAGCAGTGCGGAGTGAGATGAACCGTTTGCGACGCCGCACCAAGGAGTAACACCATGCTGAATTTCGGACTATCCGACGAACAACGAGCATTGGTCGATGTCGCGAAGCGCTTCGCGCGCGAACGCATCATCCCCGTCGCCGCCGAGTGCGATCGTGAGAGCCGTTTTCCCAAAGACGTGTTCACGGCCGCGCATGAGCTCGGCTTGGTAAACATGACCGTGCCTGCTGAGTACGGCGGCCCCGGCATGGGCGAGCTCGACAATGCTTTGATCGCCGAGCAGCTGGCCTATGGCTGCACCGGGATTCAAACTAGCCTGCTCGCGAATTCGCTGGCTCTGACGCCAATCAAGCTCGCCGGCAACGACGCCCAGAAGAAAAAGTACCTCGGCATGCTCACGGCCGAGCCGCTGTTCGCCAGTTATTGCACCACTGAACCGAGCGGCGGCAGTGACGTGGCGGGCTTGAAAACGACGTTCAAGGCTCACGGCGATGAGTACGTTTTGAACGGCGAGAAATGCTGGATCACCAATGCCAGCTTCGCGACCTTTTATGTCGTGTTTGCAACCTCGGACCCGAGCAAGCGTCACCGCGGCATTGCCGCGTTCATCGTGGATCGTGATTCGCCCGGCCTGCGCGTAGGCAAGCACGAGGACAAGCTGGGGCAGCGCGCCAGCGACACCGCCGCCGTTCATTTCGAGGACGTGAAAGTCCCCAAGGCGAACCTGCTCGCGATCGAAGGCGAGGGCTTCAAGCTGGCGATGGAAACCTTCAATCAGACCCGCCCAGACATCGGGGCTATGGCCACCGGCCTGATGCAACGCTGTCTGGATGAATCGGTCGCCTACGCAAAGGAACGGAAAACCTTCGGCGTTCCAATCTCCGAGCACCAACTGGTGCAGGCCATGCTCGCCGAAATGGCGATTGGCGCGGAGGCAACCCGCCTGCTGTACCAGAAGGCGGCCTGGAACTTGGACAACGGCGTCCGAGATCCAATCGTATCGAGCTACGCGAAAGCGTTTGGCGCGGACAAGGCCATGCAATCCGCGATCGACGCGGTACAGGTTTTCGGCGGCAACGGGTACGTCAAAGACTACCCGCCCGAGAAGCTGATGCGCGACGCCAAGGTCTTGCAGATCTACGAAGGCACGAGTCAAATCCAGCGTTTGGTCATCGCGCGCGCGTTGGTGAAGTAAGCCAACTCGAGCCTGACAAGGCCGAAGCTAACGTGCTCCGATGAAGACCCCGGCGCTGTTGGCGCGGCCGACCTTCGCGCGGAGGTCTGTCTCCGCGCGGTCCAGCTCCGGGCCGCCTTGGCCGCGCGCGCGGCGCCGCTTCAGGAACGCAAGCTCGATCAAGGCCAGCTGCTTCTTTCGGCTGGCCGCATAGCCACCCGGGCTGCCGGCCAGACTGCTCAGGTTCCAGAACGGCACCAACATCCAGTAGCTCGCCGTGCGCGCAAGCTCTTTGGGATGCAAGAGGCGACCCGCCTCGTCGATCAACCCGCGCAGAACAATCGAACGGTCGCGCACCGCGAGCGCGACCACGAGCACGAAGAACAGCAGATCGAAAGTCCAAAAAACCAGCAACTTCAGGGCCAAACCCAGCCCGCCATCGATTAGGAACGTGACCAAAAAATTGTGCACGAAGTGCAGCCCAACCGCGGCGCACCAACCGGCAAGCGGAGCAAACAGTTTCAGCGCCGGGCTCCTCGTTTCCGCGGCCACCCCGATCCCGAGGCCCGTCATCGCGGTAAACGATGCGTGACTCAGCCCGGCAGCGACCGTGCGCACTAGGTACAACGCGGTAAAAGCCGCTGCCCCGCCCTGTGCGGCCGCACCGCCCACGTACAGCACGTCCTCCGTCAACGTGAAGCCGAGACCGATCACGCCGCCATAGATCGCGCCATCCAAAGCGCCGTCGACCTCACGTAGCCAAAGGGCGGATACCAGCCAGAGCAGGAGGAGCCCGGACCCCTTGCTGGACTCTTCCACTAGGGGCGCCACGAAGGAAGCCGTGGACGATTGCACGATGGAGCTGGTCGCAGGAACGCCGAGCGCCGCGCTCAGCACGCCCTCCCCGACCTGGTTCATGACCAAGGCGATGAGCGTCGCGACAACCGCGCCCCAGAAGAAAGCCACCGACAGCAGCCAAAACGGCTCTGGCTCGTAGCGGTCCATCCCCTTGATGATCAGGAAGTAGACGAAGACGGTGGGTGCAATGACCAGAAAGGCCAGGAACCAGAGAACCAGCACGCGGCTACCCTATCATTTGACGGACGCCGAAAATTACCCCCTCCTGCGCGCCTAGGCGTTTGAGCTTTCGGTGCAATGCGCTAAGTTCCCGCGCGTGTTCGGTTTCTCGTTTGGCGAATTGCTCGTGATCTGCGTCGTTGCGCTGATCGCCGTTGGCCCGAAAAAGCTACCGGGCATGCTGCAGACGCTCGGCCAGTGGCTGCGCAAGCTTCGGAATATCACGACCGAGGTGCGTACTCAGACCGGCATCGACGACCTGCTGCGTTCCGAGGGCTTGCACGGCGGGCTGAACGAGCTGCGCGGGCTGCTGCGTGGCGGCCACGCCAATCCGTTCGAGCCACCGCAGCAACCGGTCCCGCAACCCGTGACGCAGGCCCCGATCGAAGATCCATACGCAAACATGGACGTCGACCCGTCGCGCGAGTACCCGCACGAAGGTGCCGATGCCTACGGCGCGTTGCCGGATGATCTGCTGGACAACGACCCCGCGCCGGCGGAAGCCCCCGTGACTGCGCCCGCCTCTAGTCCGACCGAATCCGTATGAGCGCGAATCCCGAAGAAAACGTGATGACGTTCTGGGAGCACCTCGAGGAGCTCCGTAGCCGTCTGGTGCGCATGATTTTGGCCTTCGTAGTCGGCGGCGGCATTGCCTGGTACTACAAGAAGAGCCTGCTCATCTGGCTGACTCTGCCGTTCGTTCGTGCCTGGAGCGCCGGGCACAATGAAGGCACGGCGGCGTTGCATTTCCCTGCGCCAGCAGCGCTCTTTCTGTCCTACGTGCGGCTGGCAGCCAGCGGCGGCGCGGTATTCGCCTTGCCGTTCGTTCTGTACCAAATCTGGGCGTTCATCGCGCCGGGGCTGTATTCGCGAGAGAAACGCTTTGCGGTCCCGTTCGTCGTGTCTTCGTGCGGTCTGTTCGCGCTCGGCGGGTATTTCGGCTGGCGCGTCGCGTTCCCGGTCGCTTTTCAGTACCTGCTGAGCTTCAGCGGCCCACTGAGCCCAGGTTTGGACGTGCGTCCGACCGTAATGGTCAGCGACTACATCGATTTCGTGACCCACATGCTGGTCGCCTTTGGCGTGGCGTTCGAGCTCCCGGTTCTGGCGTTTTTCCTGAGCTTTGCGGGCCTGATCACGCACAAGCACCTCATCAAGTTTTTCCGCTACTTCGTGGTGGTCGCGTTCATCGTGTCGGCCGTGCTCACCCCGCCGGATCCGATGAGCCAACTGCTCTTGGCCATTCCGCTTTGCCTGTTGTACGGCGTCTCAATCCTCGTCGCTTGGGCGTTCGCTCGGAAGCCGGCACCCGCGAACGAAAACGAAAGCTGAACGCCGCGTTTAGTCCTCCCGCGCGTACGGCTCGCCGCGCAGTAACGTCATCGAGCGATACAGTTGCTCGAAGAGCATCACGCGCGCAAGGCGGTGCGGGAACGTGAAAGTCGACAGACTCAAACGCATGTCTGCGCGCTTGGACAGCGCCTCCGGAATGCCCTCCGCGCCACCAATCACGAACGCGATCAAGCCCTTACCCCGCGCGCCCCAGCGCTCGAGCCGCTGTGAGAGCTCCACGCTCGTCAACCGCTCGCCGTTCACCTCCATGGCGACCACGAAGGCGCCGTCGGGAATCGCCTTCGAAAGGCCGGCGGCGTCGCGCGTTTCTATCTCCTCGCAGCGCACATAACGCGACAGCCGGCCAAGGTAATCATTCGCAACTGCGCGGAGCTCGCGTTCTTTGATGCGGCCCTCGGCAACGACGTGCAGCTTCACCCGGTGCCGGGCGCCGACTCGGGCACGCGCAGGCGACGCGCGTCCATCCACAAGCCATCGATATCGTACAGTGTCCGGGTATCGGCAGAAAACACGTGCACCACGATGTCGACGAAATCGATCAACACCCACTGCCCGCGAGGCAAGCCCTCAACCGAGATCGCCTGCCAGCCAACCTTCGACAGCGCGCTATCCACACTTTCGGCGATGCTCGCCACGTGTCGATCGCTCTGACCCGTCATCAACACCAAGAAATCGGCGTAGTCGACCTTGCCAGTAACATCGATGATCTCGACATCGATGGCTTTCTTGTCCAGACCCGCTCCAGCGGCCGCGAGCGCCATCTTTTGTGCATCCTGCGAAGGGCCCGCAGGCATGCGGGCACGCGGCGGCGTGCTGGCGCGAACCGGCGTCTTGAATATTTTAGTAGTGGCCTTTTTCGTCACGTATTGAAACCTCGTCTCCTTCGCCTAGCTTACCTCACGCCAGCATCCGGTGAAAGGCGAGCATCGGGGGCGGGTTCCGGCGCGACACCAGCGTCCGCCGAGCTGCTCGTTGGCGGCGCCGCGGCGGGCGCGTCAACGGGCCACGGCGCCACAATTGGCGGCTCGTATTCGGGCGCAGGCGTCCCCGGCGGCAGGCGACGCCCCGAGCATGCCGTCAATGCGAGGCCGCTGATGGCAGCCACCAACGCAGGAGCGTAACGGTTCACAGGGCCACCCCGGGACCCGCCTCTGCGGTCGTTCCGCCGTCAATCAACGCCCCACCGTCCGCATCCTCGCTGTCGCCCTCGTCGTTGTCTGGCTCGGCCAGCTCACGGTCATTGTTTGGGATGGGCGGTGCCGCATCCGTGCCGGCGGCTCGCGCACCGCGCGCGCCGGGCGCCGCAGAAGCGACTTCGTAACTGGCGGGTGCCGGCGCGGGTTCGACCGGTTGAGAGTGGCAGGCGGTTAGCGCGGGTAACACCGCGCAGCACAGCGTGAACAGAGCAAGATGATCCCTCATACCCAGCGTTCCTCGTCGACGGCGCGCAGCGTTTCGAGCAAGTCATACTGCGGGCGATAACCCAACGCCGAACGCGCGCGAGCGTCATCCACCATGCAAACGTAACGAATGAAATCGAGCTCGGGCGCCGGGAAATCCGTAACGCGCCACTTGAACAAGCGATCCATGGCCGCACGCGCTACCCCGTGGGGCACACTCACGGCGCTGCGTTCGAGCAGATGCAAAGCGCGCGAAAGCGAAACCGGCGGCGGCCCGCCGATATTGAAGATGCCACGAATACCGGGAACGAGCGCGGCACGCAGGGCTGAGACCACGTCGTCCTGGTGGACGACCTGCATCATTGGGTCGAAACCGAGCAGTGTGGGCACCACCTTGAGGCGAAGGTAGTTGCTGGGCGCATTGCGCACCGTGCCCAAGATGTGCGAAGGCCGCAAAATGACCGCTTCAGTCCCCGCATAACGCCACAAATACGACTGAGCGCACATGTCCAGCCCGACCAGATCCCGGATCTCGCTGAATGGGCCCGCGCCCAGGAGCGGCGCGTCCTCGTTCAAAAACTGCGGATTGTCCGGGCGCGGCCCATAAACGTTCGCGCTCGACAACAACACCACTTTGGGCACGCTGTAGCGCTCCGCGTATTCCAGTAGGTGCTGAAACGCGACTACGTTCCACGAGTGATGGTCCTCGGTGCTGTCCCGCGGGTTGTGCATCACCCCCAGGTGAACCAACGCACGCACCCCGCCACCGCGAAAAATGTCTTTCGCGCGCCTGCTGCGCAGGTCAATCTCGTGGTGCTCGATGTCCCTCGGACGATCGGCGAAGGCCCGGCGATCGAGCCCGATGACGCGCGCTTCGCGGTGCAGCACGCGCGAGAGGCGACGCCCGAGCCTGCCACAAATCCCGGTAATGACGATTGCGCGGTCGTCTTCGCCTGACGTGAGCGCCGTCGCCGTCAAAGAAACACGCTCCGGCGCGCCGCTAGACCGCGACGCAGCATGTCCGAGATCGTCTGTCGGACCAGCCACACCTTTTCGGCCACCACGGTGTCGTCGTCGTCCGCGCCGCCTCGAAAGCGCATCGGTTCACCGAAGTGAACTCGATACTTGGTAGGAAGCGGCATTTGCGCGCCCGGAACGAACATTTGCGGAACAAGCGGGAATACCGGGATATCCAGCAGGCGTGCGGCCCATTTGATGTTGCCCAGACTAACGTACTGTTCCTCTGCGCCGATCACTGCCACAGGTACGATGGGAGTGTCGGTTTCAATCGCCAAGCGCATGAACCCGAGACCGAACTGCTCGAGTTGGTAGCGGCGGGCGAATGGCTTGGAGACTCCTCGAATGCCCTCCGGGAAGGCCAATAGCACCTCCCCCATTTCGAGTAAGCGTCGAGCATTCTCGGGCAGCCCGACGACCTGGCCCACGCGATTGAAGAACGCGGACACGAACGGCAAAGTGGCCGTCCAGCGGTCGACCATCGCGCGCACCACGCGCGGCGGGGTGGAGTCAAAAAACATCGAAGAGCCGACGATTGCCGCGTCGATTGGCACTTGGCCGGAGTGGTTTGCAACGAGCAGCACGCGGCCACTCGGCACATTTTCGATGCCGAACACTTCAGTCCGGAAGTACATGCGATGAAAGAAGGCAACCACCATGGCTGCGTGGCGTGCGGTATCGACGTCGAAGCCGAACGGGTCGCCACCCATTTCCACGTAACGCTCTTTCAGAATTGCGGTGCGTTCCTCGAAGTCGCGCCCGAGCAGGCGCATTTTGAGCTCCTCGGTCGCGCGCCGCGCCGCCGCCCGCAGGCGCTCCGCGAGCGGCAAAGCGTTGCCTGCTACATCCGCCAGCCGCGCCAATGCGTTCCGAGACTCCATCGCTTGCCGGAGTCTTGCCGCCTCCTGCCCGCACCGCAATCGCTTTCGAATTTTTCCGAGGTGGTCAAGGGCGCGGGGATCGCAGCGAAAGACCCCAAATCACGTTAGGCTGCTCGGTATGCGCCCAAACAGCGTGATTCCAGCACCGCTACAGCCCGGCTCGCGGGTTCGGGTGATCGCGCCATCGAGTCCGTTCGATCGCGCCTTGGTGCTGCGGGGTATGGGCTGGTTGGGCGAGCGCTACCGCGTCGAATTCGATTGGTCGATGTTCGAACGCGAGGGTTTCTTGGCTGGTAGCGATGAGCGACGCCTGGCGGAGCTCAACCACGCTTTGTCTGACCCTGGTCTAGGCGCAATCGTCGCCGCGCGCGGCGGCTACGGACTCACGCGCATTGCGCACTTGGCCGACTACGCAAGCTTGGCTCGGCATCCGAAATGGATCGTCGGTTTCTCCGACATCACGGCGCTGCACGTCGAGGCCCAGGCGCTCGGCATCGCTTCGCTACATGGGCCCAACGTAGCAGCGCTCGGACGCGGGGATGATTGGACGCGACAACGGTTCGTTCGGGCCGTGGAGACGCCGAAAGCGATCAGTGTCTACGAGGGCCTGGAAGGGCGCCGCCCGGGCTTCGCATCAGGCGTGCTCGCGGGCGGGAACCTGACGCTCTTGTTCACCTGTCAAGCGACCGGCCGGTTACGCATCCCGGACGGGGCTATCCTCCTATTGGAAGACGTAACCGAGGCGTCCTATCGCATCGACCGCATGCTCAGCGCGCTCTTGGCCGGCGGTGCACTGGACCGCGTTGGCGGCGTCGTCCTGGGGGATTTTACGGATTGCCCGGAGGGGCCGCACCACGTGCCCCTCCGCCAGGTACTGGATGAACGCCTTGGCGCGCTGCGCGTGCCGGTGTTGGCGGGCCTTCGTTTCGGACACGCGCGCTACAACGAGTTCGTGCAGCTCGGCGCTACGGCGGAGCTGGACGCGGATGCCGGTCGTTTAACCGTACGACCGGCGTAGCCAGCTTCAGACGTTGTCCTCCATGAGCTCGTCCTCATCGACGGTGAGCTCATCTTCATCAACGGTGAGCTCGTCTTCGAGCGGGATGTTCGGCGGAGGTGCGGCGGCCGCCGGCGAGCGCACAGGCGGAGCGGGCTTCGCAGCCCCACGGGAGCCTGGCGGCGGTGGCGGCCCCGGACGTGCGCCGGCCGCCGGTGGGGACGCCGGTCGCGCACCGGTGGCGCCGCGCGGCGGCGGCGGCGGTTGGCGCATCGATGTCGTCGGCGGCGCCGGAGGAGCGGGCGGACGCTTGCCCCGCGGCTTGGGCGGCGGCCCGTGGTGTTCACTGGGAAGTGCTGGAGGAAGCGACGGCGATGATCTCCGTCTCACATCCTCCACATCAGTCGGAGCGCCGGGGCTGACGTGCGCCGGCGGAATGGCACTTTGTGGCAGAGGCGGTGGTTGGCGCGAGGCGCTTGGGCGAGAGGGGGCCGGCTGGGACGGCCGCTCTTCGAGCGACCGCTCGACTGATGGCGGAGGAATTTCGGTCGCGGGCTCGGCCGGGGGGACCGAATCTTCGATCGCTCCACCTGATTCGATCGCGACGTCCTCACTGTCAGGTAGCGCAGCGGCGCCCGGAACGACGCTCTCACGGTCCAGCTCGGAGGTGGCCGCGTTGACCGCTTCAGACAGCGATTCAGGGGCGACCGCGGCCTCGGAGGGCGCCGCACCAACCCGAAACTGCGGCGGCAGCGTTGGCGCGTCCACGCTAGGTACGGGAGGTTCCGAGAGCGCCGATTCGGAGCCAGCGTTCGACGCTTCGGCCGGGGAAGCGTCGGGCTGCGCCTCTGTCGCCTGTGCTTCTGGCTGTTTGGCTTCGGGCTCGGCG